>JBAXLW010000013.1:0-32097 GCA_037134575.1 Verrucomicrobiota bacterium
TTTCCGGTCTTGCAACGAGCGTTTCCGGTCTTGCAACGAGCGTTTTCGGTCTTGCGACGAGCGTTTCCGGTCTTGCAACGAGCGTTTCCGGTCTTGCAACGAGCGTTTTCGGTCTTGCAACGAGCGTTTTCGGTCTTGCAACGAGCGTTTTTAGTCTTGCGACGAGCGTTTTTAGTCTTGCGACGAGCGTTTCAGGTCTGGAAAGGAGCTTTTTAGGTCTGAAAACGGGTTAAGTGGTAGCGACGCAAAATCAATCATCGCCGGGCAAGCCGATGAGATCGATGAGGCGCTGCAGGTCGTCGTCACCATAATACTCGATCTCGATTTTGCCTTTTTTCGAGGAATGCTGGATGGCGACGTGGGTCGCGAGGTGCTCGCGGAGGCGGTTGGTGATGGCGCGGACGTGGATGTCCACTTCGCGGACTGCGGGCGTCTTTTTGGCAGCGCCTGGTTTGCCAGAGTCTTGGTTGAGGAGGGATTGGGCAAGTTTTTCCGTGGCACGCACCGTCAGTTGGCGGCGGATGACTTGATCGGCCGCGAGAATCTGCGTGTCGTGGTCCTTGATCGAAAGGATTGCCTTGGCGTGTCCCACGCTCAGCCGTGTCTGGGCGACCAGTATTTGGATATCCTGATGCAGACCGAGAAGGCGCATGGCATTGGCCACGCTGGCGCGGGATTTGCCGACACGTGTCGCGATTTCTTCCTGCTTGAGGGCAAATTCTTCGGCGAGGCGGACGTAGCCGGCAGCTTCTTCGATCGGGTTAAGGTCCTCGCGCTGGAGGTTTTCGATCAGCGCCATTTCCAGCACGTCGCGGTCGGATGCGGCGCGCTCAATGACCGGCACGGTGGCGAGGCCGAGTTTTTTGGAGGCCCGCCAGCGCCGCTCACCGGCGATGAGTTCGAGTTTCCCATTCACCGGCCGCACAATCAACGGCTGGATGATGCCGTGCTGGCGGATCGACTCCATTAGGTCGTCCAGTGGCGACTCGATGAACTGCAAGCGTGGCTGCAGAGGGCTGGGGACGATTTGGTCGAGCGGCACATCGCGGACGCGCTTCAGATCGTCCACGCTGCCTGTGGTGTCGATGATCGCTGGGGTCGAACTCTTTTTGATGAGTGCGCCGAGTCCTTTTCCAAGTGCCTGCTTCGCCATGAGGGGGGAGCTTTACGCAAAGCCGACACAGATTCCAAGCGGAATTAGGGGGGCGGGGTCTAATACTCGCCCGCGATCGGGGGTGGAAGGGCTTTTACTCGTCGAGCAAGGAGCTGCGAGTGAAGAGCGAGATGACGTGGATGCCGCGGGCTTCGATGGCTTGGCGGCCACCTTCTTCGCGGTCGACTAGGACGAGGGCAAAGGCGACTTTACCGCCTTCGCGCTCGATGGCGTCGATGGCTTTGAGCGTGGAGCCGCCTGTGGTAATCACGTCGTCCACAACGATCACGGTGCTTCCAGCGTGGAAGTTGCCTTCGATTTGTTTGCCCGCGCCGTGGCCCTTGGGCTCTTTGCGGACGGTGAAGACTTGCAGCGCTTCGTCCGGGTTTTTCATCGCAGACGTCATGCCGACAGCGAGGGAGATGGGGTCGGCACCGAGGGTCATGCCGCCGATGGCGTCGATCTGGAGCTGCTCGGAGTGGATTTTGGAGCGGACCGCGTGCCAGCCGAGGTCGCCGATGAGGCCAGCGCCAAAGGGATCGAGAGCGGTGACCCGGCAGTCGATGTAAAGATCGCTCTGATTGCCAGAAGCGAGGGTGAAGGTGCCGGTGCGGACGGATTTTTTAAGCAAAAGCTTTTTGAGGGCGGAGGCGACTTGGAGCATGGCGGGATCATTGGGAGCAAGGGGCGTGCTAGGCAAGCCGGATCTCCTTTTGGTGCTAGCCAGCGGCGGGGATCGGATTTAGTTTGGCCCCACATGATTTTGGGATTGTTGGAACCTTCTGGTCTGATCGAGCTGGGTGGCCCACTGGTATGGGTGCTGTTAGGCTTGGCATTCGTAGGCGCGGTGTGCGTGGTGGAGCGCTTGTTTTTCTTTCATCGGGCACGGATCAATGTCGGGGACCTGCTGGTAGGCCTGGCGCATCACATCCAGCGACGATCTTTTGCAGAGGCCCTGCACGAGGCGGCGCGGGCGCCTGGACCGGTGGCGCGGGTAGCCCATGCCGCGTTGTTGCGCTATTACCTCGACCGCTCGGATCTGCGCGATGTGGTGCAGGAGGCCGGCCAGTTGGAAGTACCGTGGATCGAAAAAAACATCCGGGTGATTCTGGGGGTGGCATTGCTCGCGCCCTTGGTGGGAATGTTAGGCACGATGGTGGGGATGTTGGAGACGTTTCAGAAAGTCAGTGAGCAGGGCGGCTTCACTGGGTCTACCGAGCTTTCTGCCGGGGTCTTTACCGCGCTGATTACCTCGGTGATGGGGCTGACGGTGGCGACTCCGCTGTATTTGTTTTATTTATATTTCATGGGGCGGGCCAAGGGCTTGGTGCATCGCATTGAGCGAGCTGGCATCGAAATGGTTCACCTCATCGCGGATGCGCGGGAGGAGGAGGAATTCGCGCCCTTTCGTGGGGAAGTCACCGCAGGCAAGAAACGACTGAAGACACCACGGGTGTCTTTGCCATGAAATTAAAAATGACCTTGCCAGAGCGGCCTGGCTTTCTGCACGCGCTGCCGATTTTGAATATTTTCGCGTTGGTGCAGTTGTTTTTTGTATTGGGGCCGTCGTTGGTGTTGCGATCTGGGGTGGTCGTTGAAATGGCCCCTTCACGATTCCAAATCGAGCGCTATCAGGACGCGCTGGTCGTGACATTGGGACAGGGTGAGTCGGGACCACGCATCCATTTTGGACGGGATGAGGTGACCATGAAGCAGCTAGCCGAACGTCTGGACAAGCTGCGTGCAGACGGTGCGCCAGCCAAGGCGATGCTGCTGCTGCAATCCGATGTCGGATCGTCTGTGGGCGTGGAGCGTGAGGTCACGGAGCTGGCCTTGGATCGAGATTTCCGCGTCGCCTTGGTGGGCAAGAATCCGCCAACTGCAGCGGCGCCGAAACCGAGCAATCCACGATGATGCCCGAAGGCATGGCCAAGCCCCGCAAGTCAATCGACATGCCCGTCTGGGTGTTTCGCTGGCGCGGGCGGGAGATGTCGATGTTACCCATGCTGTTTGCCATTCTCATAGTAGGCACGGTGTTTGTGATGTTTGTGACGATGGTCCGGATTTGGGTGGTTACAGCGGTCAAACCATCGTCGCGGAAGGCCTCGGTGATCTATCTGCAGGATGACGCGGTAGGACGTGCCTTGACTTTGCGGGCGCGTGAGAGTGGTCCATTTCCCTCACGCTTTGAGCTTTCGAGCTGGCAGGGGTTAGCTGGGTTGGAAGCGGCGGTTCAGGATGCTGTTCGATTTCAGCCACAACCCTATGTTCCCCCGCCGGTGGACCTGGCCGCCGAAACGTGGGTCCAACCGCTGGAGTTGGCCCCCAAAGGCGAGAGGTTTTTTCCAAAACGAACAGCCGCTCCACTTGTTCGGCCAGACACTGCAAAGCTTAAGCTTGTGCCTACGCTTGAAGCACTCTCTGGCATTGCCACTGATGTGTTGCCGCGTGATTTGCCGCCCTATGGTGCTTCGATCGACAGGGCGATGAGCGCCGGTTCCTGGCGCTTTCTGGTACGGCTGAATCCTGCCGGCGGCGTCGCGGAGTGCGTGTCGCTAGAAAAAGGCGGCGATGAAGACGCGTCCGCGCTGGAGGCGTGGCTGAAGCGGATTCAGTTCCAGCCCGAGAACACCCAAGCTTCGCGCTGGATTGGCGTGGGCATCGGGTTTATTAACCAACCGATCGATGGAACTGACGCTCGCTGATTTTGTACTCTACCTGCTGTCAGGCGCATTCGCCTTGGTAGTTTTTATTACCCTGCTTGCGCGCACGTTGCACGCTCGCGCGGATAGCCGATCGCTGGCGGACCGCGTCATTTGCAGGTTGTGCCTAAACGCTTTCGAAGACCATGGCCACGCCGACATGGTCAACTGCCCGTCCTGCGGAGCAGCCAATGAAAAAGGCCGCAGCCGCCGGTTGGGGTGATGGTTAATGCGCGGCCAGTCGCCCTGCGGCGTAGGCTTGGAAAACGCGGGCGATTTCATCGCGGACACGGCGGAAGACGGCGAGTTGTTCCTCTTCGGTGCCGGTGGCGTGTGCGGGGTCGTCGAAGCCCCAGTGGTGGCGATTCATCTGGCCGGGAAACATAGGGCAGACTTGGTCGGCGTTGCCGCAGACGGTGATGACGGTCTCGACGTTATCGCTGAGGAATTCGTCGAGGTGTTTCGAGTGGTGGCCGCTGATGTCGATGCCGATTTCCTGCATCACTCGGATGGCGAGCGGATGCACATAGCCCGCAGGCTTTGAGCCCGCGCTGGCGACGCGGAACTTGTCGTTGAGGGCGGCGCGGAGAATTCCTTCGGCGAGGTGGGAGCGGCAGCTGTTGCCGGTACAGAGGATGAGGATGGCAGGTGGAGTTATCATGTTATCAGAAAAGGGTTAGTCGCATTTCCCGCCGCAGCAGCCGCTTTCGCGCGCGCCGATGCAGATTGGCACCGCGATCATCGCGCCTAAAACCGTGGCGACCGGGTAAAGCCAGAGGAATTGGAAACTGCCGCTAACGATGGCTGGAGCCAGCGAGCGCGCGGGGTTCATGGATGCGCCGCAGATCGGGCCGGCAAACATCGCCTCCAAGCCGACCACCGCGCCAATCGCGATGCCTGCCGTGATACCTTTTTCCTTAGCACCGCTGGAGACACTCAAAATCACGAACATGAGGATAGCGGTTAACACGACCTCAAGGATAAAACTCTGCATTGCGCCGCCGTTAGGCAGTGTCGCGCCAAGCGTGGCACTGTCAGGAAACAGAACCTTCAATAAGCCGCTGGCGGCAAAAGCGCCGAGAAGTTGAGCTGTTACGTAGCCAGGCACATCCCTCCACGAGAATCGGCCAGCCGCCGCGAAACCGAGTGTTACCGCGGGATTCAAATGGGCACCACTGACGTCGCCAAAGGTGTAAATCATGGCCAACACAACGAGTCCGAATGTCAGGGCAATCCCAGCATGACCGATGACACCGCCGCTGGCGTGGTTGACGACAATGGCACCCGTTCCGACAAAAACCATAACGAAAGTGCCGAGCGATTCTGAGAATAAACGTTTCATTACTGTGTGAATTTCAGCAACAGCCGCTAGGGCCGCAGCCGTTCGACTTGCCGCCGATGGCAGGCAGGCGGCCGATCGAGGGCAGACCGCAAAGCTCGGGAGCGAGACACTCGGTGTGCTTGTTGTCGAGGATCAGCACCACGGAATCGTCCGACAGCTCGTGGCTGGAAATGGTGTATTGGGAGATCACGCGATCCTCGTATTCGATCTCCACCGGCACCGAATCGTCGGGGAGGATCGACCTCGCCTTGTCGAGGATGCCGGCCATCTTGCCGGTTTCGATCCGGTGTTCGTAGTCGTCGCCGACCCAGACCTGGAGCTGGCAGGTGGTGGTTTCGCGCAGCTTGCCGCCGCAGTCGATGAAGGTTTTGTGCATCTGGCCGACCTCGGTGACGTGGAAGGAAACCGGCACCGCGCCGCCATCGGGCAGGCGGATACGGAAGAAGCGGTCGGAGTGCTCGGCAAGCAGGGATTTGAGTTCGGAGAGTTTCATGATTTGATGGTCCGGCGTGTGGTGAGCGACTTGGGGCCGGCGCAGCAGCTGCTTTCGCGCTGGGCTAACCGTTGGAGAGCACGCGCGGCATCGACCTCCAAAACCGCAGCGTCGGAATCGGCAAAGAACTTTGCTAGCGAAGCGATCAGTTTGCGGTACTTCGGGTCGATGCGAAAGTAAGTCCACTTTTCGCACTTCTCGCTTTCCAGCAACTCCGCCTTGCGGATGACCTGCACGTGGCTGGAGACCGACGACTGCGGCATTTCCAGAATGTCCGCCAGTTCGCAGACGCACAGCGCACGATCCCGCACCAAGCAAACGATCCGCCAACGCGTGGCATCCGCAAGGGCGCGTGAAAAAGTGACAATGTTCTCCATGACGAAAAACATCGTAACGAATAATCTCGTTACGTCAAGAGCTGAATTCATTCATGCCCCTACTCGCTGGCAACGGGTGCTAAGTCCACCCGCTACCCCTGCTTCTTTGGAAAACCGAAGATTGACCCATGAGGGAAAATCGGCCACATTTAGTCATTATGACCGCTCCAATCGAACTTGATTTGAAGCAACGACTCGCCCGCCTATCGGAACGGGACCAGCGCGCCATGTCTGCCTACTTGTTAAGGCTCAAGCACCAGTCAAAGAACGGGCGGCAAGACATCTCCAAGCTCATGCAGGAAATGGACGCGGGCGACAAAACCAGCTTGACCGAACTAGCCACCGATCTCGGGCATGGCTGACCGCCCCTCATACGAACCCGTACTCTCGTCCAAAGCTGCGGCGTTTCTCGTCGGCCACTCCAAGGCTCGCCAGCGGAAACTGATTGGACTGCTCTTTCAACTTGCCGACAATCCGTCGCAAATTGGGGACTACTCCGAGCCAGATCAAAGCGGGCGTGAGGTGCAATTCATTCTCGTCAGTGACTTATTGATCGCATTCTGGGCAGATCATGCCGTTAGGGAGTTGAGGATCGTGGATCTCGAGGAGGTCTAAAATGCCTGCAGTTCCTCGCAATCAGTAACTGCAGCCCCAGACCAATTGGGTAGTATCGAACATTCAATCCAGCCAGTTCTCAACGCGCAATCCCGGTACTCGCTTGAAGTCGGCGAGGTTGCGCGTAAGCAGGACCGTATCATGTGCAAGGCAGATGCAGGCTATTTTCAAATCCTGGGTGCCGACTTGCTGTCGGAGCGGCTTCAATGAGTCAAAGCGATCCGCCGCATCGTCACCCCACGGCAGCACCAACCACGACGCGAAGACCTCCACCTGACTGATCAATCGCTGATAAGCGGCGATTTGGTTTCGCGGTTGGGTGCGTCTCTGAATTTCCGCGAGCCAACCGCGAAGCGATTCTTCGACCGTGATCGCGGAAACAGCGGTGTCCTGACCCGATCCATCGAGGCGCTTAAGTAGGCGCAAACCTGCCTGAGTACGATAGGTCAATTCGCTGACATGATTGGTATCCAGCACGAACATACGGATCATTCCTTGTTCGCCTGTTCCCGCCACTCGCGACCCAGCTTCTCGGCGCTGCGGGAAACTTCATCGTCGGGAATCATGCCCACGGTCCGCCGCCATTCCTTGGCGCGCGGCCTCAGAACTTCGTGCTTCAGCTCCTCGAACTCGCGCTCGATGCGCTTCAAACGATCTTCCACGCTGGTAGTTTCCATGAGTAGAAAATACCATCTAGCTGACGTATTGCCAAGGATGGATGTGATCGCTTACCACCGCTCGCACTCAGTAACTCCGTCCCCAGACCGCGCGGGTGGCGGTTTCCTTGCCGGTTAGGATGCACTTGCTGCCGGTGTTCGCGAGGCTTGCGGGGAGTTGAGCTTCGGCGATGGGCAGGCAGCGGATCGTGATCTTGTGCTGCTTGGAAAGCACTTCCTCCTCTTCGCGGGTGCCGGCCCATGGCGTGTAGAGCCAGCCGGGATTTTCGGTCGCCCAATGCGCGTCGAAGGCTTCGAGGCTGTCGCAAGGTGTGATGTTTGCATCGCGGAACTCCGTGGCGCGGGCGAGCAGCGCGTTGTGGATTTCTCCCAGCATGTCGCTGGCGCGCTGGATGAATTCTTCCTTGTCGGCAAATTCCTTGGTGGCAACGGCTTGGTCGCGGCGTTGCACGCAGACCTTGCGGGTCTCGATGTCGCGGGGGCCGATCTCGATGCGGATCGGTACGCCCTTTTTGACCGAATCCCACTTCTTTACGCCGCCACTAACATCGCGAGTGTCGACGTGAACGCGGATCGGATCGCCGCGGAAGTTCTGGTGGCGCAGCGTTTCGGCCAGCGCCTGGCAGGCGTCTAACACCGCCTGGCGGCTGTCTTCCTTCGGCGTGATTGGCAGAATGACGATCTGCTGGGTCGCCACGCGGGGAGGAAGTACGAGCCCGTCGTCGTCCGAGTGCGCCATGATCAGCGTGCCGATCAGGCGGGTGGATACGCCCCACGAAGTCGTGTGCGCGTGTTGCACCGTGCCGTCGCGACCGGTGAACGAAATGTTCTGCGCCTTCGAGAAATTCTGCCCGAGGTAATGCGACGTTCCCGCCTGGATCGCCTTGCGGTCCTGCACCATCGCCTCGACCGTTAGGGTCATGTCAGCGCCGGGGAAACGCTCGTTCTCCGTCTTCTCGCCGGGGATGACCGGGATCGCGAGATGGTCGCGCAGGAACTCTTCGTACTGGCCATGGATCATGCGGGTTTCCGCGATCGCTTCGTCCTTCGTTTCGTGGGCGGTGTGGCCTTCCTGCCAGAGAAACTCGGCGGTGCGCAGAAACAAGCGTGGCCGCATTTCCCATCGCATCACGTTCGCCCACTGGTTAATCAAAAGCGGTAGATCGCGGTACGATTCGATCCAGCGCGCAAACGCCGCGCCGATGATCGTCTCCGAAGTCGGCCGGATTACATACGGTTCGGCCAGTTCGCCGGCGGGGATCATCTTGGTCTTGCCCGTGACCGGATCCTTCACGGCCTCTAGGCGGTGGTGCGTGACCACGGCGCACTCGGTGGCGAACCCTTCCGCGTGTTCCGCCTCTTTCTCCAAATAGGAAAGGGGAATCAGCAACGGGAAGTAGGCGTTTTGGTGCCCCGTCGCCTTGAAGCGGCGGTCGAGCTGCTGTTGGATCAGCTCCCAAATGCCGTAGCCCCATGGCTTGATCACCATGCAGCCGCGCGTTTCCGAATTCTCGGCGAGATCGGCGGCTTTGATGACTTGCTGATACCACTCGGGGAAATCTTGGGCGCGGGTCGGGGTGATGGCGGTCTTTTCGGCGGACATGGTGCTGCGGCAATAGGAATCATGCCACAGCCCAAAGAGCATCAAAAATTTCGCACAATTGCGGACTTTTGGTCCGCGAGGCCCCAATCTTCCACTCAGCCACGCGTCTCGGATTTGAAATGGTCGGGGGTTTCGGTTGAAAATCTCGAGTTGGAGGTTTGACAGCGGCGTCTCAAGTTGGCTTACTTCGATTTCTGAATCCGACGAACGCATGAGCGAAAACGAAAATCAACCAACAGCTCCGTCCCAGCAGACGTCGAGTGTGCCGCTGAAAAAGGAAACGGTTCGTATCACCTTGAAAGCATCGGACGCCCCGCCAGCGAGGCCATCGTCTACCGTTCCCATGCGCCCCCCCGTGAGGCCCCCGGTGCCCGTGACTTCTCCGGTTCCAGGCGGCGCGCCACGGCCGCTCCAAGCGCCACCTACCGTGCCGCTTCGTCCTGCGGTGGGGCCCGCGGCGATAACAGCTGCGCCGACTATCCCACTGCGGTCATCAGTGGCGCTGCCGGGCACCATAGCCGCGCCCACGGTGCGCATCTCTCCAGTGGGTTTGCCGACTCTGCCAAAGGCCACGGTTCCACTTCAAAAAACGGCCCAGCCGCTCGAACCCGGTCCCTCGGTCGAGCCGCACGCAGCAGCTGCTGAAGAGGAAGAGGAAGCCACCCAAGGCCAATTGCTTCTTAACGTCCTTTCCGGCGTCGGGCTGGTGGCGGCTCTCGTCGTCTTTACTCTTCAGTTCATGGCCGCCAGCAAGTGGATCAATGCCGAGGACAACCCGAAGGCCGGCCAATGGAGCCAGCTCTCGCCGTTCTGAGTCGGTTGTCGCCTTGTTTTTCCCAAGGTGGCTATTGACGTTCATGCGATCGGAATTTAAAGTACCCTCATGTCTTTGAAACTGACCGAAGAAAATTTCCAAACTGAAGTTCTTGATTCTGACCTGCCTGTCCTCGTGGACTTCTGGGCTGAATGGTGTGGCCCCTGCAAAATGATCGGTCCGGTGATCGACCAAGTCGCCGCTGATCTGGAAGGCGCGGCTAAGGTTGGCAAGGTCAACGTGGATGAAGCCCGCGAACTCGCCGTGAAGTACAACGTGCGCTCGATTCCTTTACTGCTGTTCTTCAAGAACGGCGAAGTGAAAGACCAGATCGTCGGTGCCAGCGTCACTAAGGAGCAGTTAAAGGCGAAGCTCCAAGCCTTGGCTTGATATCATCGGATTCTTTTCGGAACCGTCCTCGGGAAACTGAGGGCGGTTTTTTAATGGGAAGAATGTGAATGATGGGAAGAATGGGATTTCCCCACATCATTCCCATTCTTCCTATTCCTCCCATGAGGCATCTCAATGCCTGAAATGGCGGTGGCCCGTGAAGACCATGGCCATACCCGCGGCATCCGCTGCGGCGATGACTTCCGCATCCCGCACCGATCCGCCCGGCTGAATGCAAGCCGTGGCTCCTGCGTCGATGGCGGATTGCAGGCCGTCGGCAAACGGGAACATCGCATCAGAAGCGACGATGCTACCTGCCAGACTGAGCCCGGCTTCCTTGGCCTTCCAGATCGCGATGCGGGAAGAATCCACGCGGCTCATTTGGCCCGCGCCGATGCCGAGGGTGCGGTCGGAGCTTGAATAGACGATAGCGTTGGACTTCACGTGTTTCACGATCCGCCAACCGAAGCGCATGGCGCGCATTTCCTCTTGGGTCGGTGGGCGCTTGGTGACCACCTTGGATTCAAGGTTATCGAGACCCAGCGCGGAGTGGTCGCGGTCCATCACCATCAAGCCACCCGGGCAGGAGCGGATGACCGGCGAAGTTTTCTCTGCGCGGTAGGCGTCGTTCATGCGCATCAGGCGCAGGTTCTTTTTCTTCTGCAGCAGGGCCCGTGCGTCGCTCTCGAACTCAGGGGCGATGATGACGTCGGTGAAGATTTCTGAAATCACGCGCGCCAGCTCGAGGGTGAGCGGGCGGTTGCAGACGATCACGCCGCCGAACGGGGCTTGGCGGTCAGTCTCGAAGGCTTTTTGCCAAGCGACGCGCAGGTCTTCGTCATCCTGGCCGACGCCACAGGGATTGGTGTGCTTGAGGATCGCCACGGTCGGTCGGGCGAAGTCGAGGATCAGGTCGGCCGCAGCCTCGATGTCGAGAATGTTGGTGTAGCTCAGCTCCTTGCCTTGGACTTGGGTAAAGAAGTTAGCGAAGTTGCCGTAGAGCGAGCACTTCTGGTGCGGATTGTCGCCGTAGCGCAGTTCCTGTTCCAGCGGCAGGCTGAGGGTGAAATTGCAGCCCGTGCCCGTGCGGCATTGGCCGAGGTAGTTGGTGATGGCGGCGTCGTATTGGGACGTGCGGAGGAACACTTTGACGGCCAGTTGTTCGCGGAAGCCTTTGGTGGTATCACCTTTGTGCTGCTTCATCTCTTCGATCACCCGTGGGTAGTCAGCAGGATCGACGATCACGGTGACGCTGGCGTGGTTTTTGGCCGCGCTGCGCAACATCGATGGGCCGCCGATGTCGATTTTCTCGATCGCTTCTGCCAGCGTGACGTTCGGCTTGGCGACAGTTTCTTCGAACGGATAGAGATTCACCACCACCAGATCGATCGGCGGAATGTCGTTGGCCTTGGCCTGGGCGATGTGCGACGCATCGTCGCGGCGTTGCAGCAGTCCGCCGTGGACTTTCGGGTGCAAGGTCTTCAAGCGGCCGTCGAAAAGCTCGGGCGCACCGGTGAACTCGGAGACGTCGATCACGGGCAAGCCTGACTCGCGCAGGGTCACGGAGGTGCCGCCAGTGGAGAGTAATTCCACTCCCATTTCGTGGAGCTCTTTGGCAAATTCTGCCAAGCCGGTTTTATCAGAGACAGAGAGAAGAGCGCGGGTGATAGGCATAAGAAAGGTCGTTCGCGAAGTTGATAAGGGTGGCGGACCAAATGCCCGTCACCACCCCCGCCGTAACCAACTCGCCGCCGACGGGCAAGCGGAATAGCTGAACCTCCTCCGCGACCAAGACGACGAAGCGCCCTATTCCGCCGCGGGGGGCTTCTTGGTTTTGCGGCGCAGGCCGCTCTTGCGTTCGCTTTTAGGGACGTAGCCCATGCTGCGGTAGAGTGCACAGTCTTCGCCATGGCTGGGACTGCCGCGCACGCCGTGTGCTATGAGAATGAAAAGTTCGCGGGCAGTTTTGTCGGCCCGATCGCGGTCCATCCGCAGTCCCGCCAGCTTGGCATCCACCTCGATGAGGCTAGTCCGTACGCTCTCCATTTCGGCGGTCGCCGCCTCGAATTCGGCGACAGTCATGCCGCCAAAGGAATCGTCCGGGGCCAGTTTGCGCCATGCGCTGAGGAAAAGTTTACGCCGCTCTAGCGGCTGGGGATAGTCGGCTCTGGCCATGGGGTCTTGGGGCTTGGGTTCGGGTGATTGGGGCCTAGTGACGCGATGTCCGCTGCTTCTTCTGAGCCATTGGGCCATCGCCAACATCGGTTCGCTGCAAGCAGGCGCAGCTAAGATGCGTGCGCCTTGAGGTTCAGTCAATGCAAAGCGGCATTCGATGGGCAAATCCTAATTTTGGATGGGTAAACTCCAGTTTCGGATGGGTAAATCTTAATTTTGCATAGGTAAGTTTGTGTTTGAGATGGGTAAATTCAAAATTTGAATGGGTAAACTTCAATTTCAAATGGGTAAAAGACAATTTTTGATGGGTAAATTCAATTTTACCCATCGAACATAAGGCGCCGAAAGGCGAACATCGCTTTGCGGAAAGCATCCCAGCACAGGGACAACGCCAACGAGGCATGGAAAGCCTCAAGGCGCCTGTATCCGATCGCGAGCTACGGCTTTGGACCGTCGTCCTAGAGCGAGTTGATGACCTGATTCAAGGTTGCGCTGGGCCGCAGGGCGGCGGAGGCGAGCGTATCGTTGGGCTGATAGTAGCCGCCGATGTCGACAGGCTTGCCTTGGACGGCGAGCAGCTCCTCGACGATTTTCGCTTCGTTGGTGGCGAGTTGTTCGGCGATCGGGGTGAAGATCGCTTTCAATTCAGCGTCCTGGATTTGGGCGGCGAGCGCTTGGGCCCAGTAGAGCGTGAGGTAGAAGTGGCTGCCGCGGTTGTCGATGCCGGGGACTTTGCGGGCGGGCGATTTGTCTTCGATCAGGAACTTGCCCGTCGCGGCGTCTAGGGTGTCGGCGAGGACTTTGGCCTTAGCGATGCCGAAGGTTTCGCTGAGGTGTTCGAGCGAAACAGCGATGGCCAGAAACTCGCCGAGCGAATCCCAGCGCAGGTAGTTCTCCTCGGTGAACTGCTGGACGTGTTTCGGCGCGGAGCCGCCGGCACCCGTTTCGAAGAGTCCGCCGCCATTCATCAGCGGCACGATGGAAAGCATCTTGGCGCTGGTGCCGAGTTCGAGGATCGGGAACAAGTCCGTTAGGTAATCGCGCAGCACGTTGCCGGTGACGGAGATGGTGTCCTTGCCGTCCTTGAGGCGTTGCAGGGTGAACTGCGTGGCGGCCGTCGGCGGTAGGATTTGAATGTCGAGACCGGTGGTGTTGTGGTCGGCCAGATAGGTTTTCACCTTGGCGATGATTTGGGCGTCGTGCGCGCGGTTTTCATCGAGCCAGAAGATGGCGGGAGTCAGCGTGGCGCGGGCGCGGCTGACGGCGAGTTTGACCCAGTCTTGGATCGCGGCGTCCTTCGCTTGGCAGGCACGCCAGATGTCGCCGGCTTCAACGGCATGCTCTAGCAGAACATTGCCGTCCGCATCGATGACGCGGACGCAGCCGCTATTAGCGATCTCGAAAGTCTTGTCGTGCGAGCCGTATTCTTCCGCGGCCTGGGCCATCAGGCCAACGTTTGGCACGGTGCCCATCGTCTTGGGATCGAAGGCGCCGTGCTGTTTGCAGAAGTCGATGGTCGCCTGATAGATGCCCGCATAACTGCTGTCAGGGATGACGGCGAGCGTGTCTTGGAGCTTGCCTTGGGCGTTCCACATCTTGCCAGACGAGCGGATCATCGCAGGCATCGACGCATCGACGATCACGTCGCTGGGAACGTGAAGGTTGGTGATGCCTTTGTCCGAGTTGACCATCGCGAGGGCGGGGCCGTTGGCGTAGGCCGCTTGGATGTCGGCCTCGATCGCGGCTTTCTGGTCGGCGGGCAGCGATTGAATTTTGCTCACGAGATCGCCGAAGCCGTTGCGCAGATCGACGCCTAACTGGGCGAAAGTCGCGGCGTGTTTGGTCAGCAGGTCCTTGAAGAACACCTCGACCGCGTGGCCGAAAATGATCGGGTCGGAGACCTTCATCATCGTTGCCTTCATGTGGATCGAGAAGAGGACGTCCTGCTGCTTGGCGGCGGCGAGTTGTTGTTCGAGGAAGGACACCAGCGCCTTTTTGTTGAGCACGGTGGCGTCGAAGATTTCGCCGGGCAGCAGTGCGGTCTTCTCCTTGAGCACGGTGGTGCTGCCGTCATTAGACACGAACTCGATTTTCACCGTCGTCGCGGCTGGCAAGGTGACGGACTTTTCGTTCGAGTAGAAATCGTTGCGGCCCATGGTGCCGACGCTGGTCTTCGAGTCCGCGGACCAAGCGCCCATCGAATGCGGGTTCTTGCGGGCGTATTCCTTGACGGCCTTGGGTGCGCGGCGGTCGGAGTTGCCTTCGCGCAGCACGGGATTGACAGCGCTGCCTTTGATTTTGTCGTAGCGGGCGCGGATGTCTTTTTCGGCGTCGGTTTGTGGGTCGGCAGGGAAGTTCGGGATGTCGTAGCCCTTGGCCTGCAGTTCGGCGATCGCCTCTTTCAACTGCGGGACCGAAGCGCTGACGTTGGGAAGTTTGATGATGTTTGCATCGGGCTGCGTGGCCAGAATCGCAAGTTCGGCGAGGGCGTCGGGGATCTTCTGATCCGCCGTCAGCTTTTCGGGGAAGCGGGCGAGGATGCGGCCCGCGAGAGAGATGTCGCGCGTTTCCACGGCGATGCCGGCGTGCTGGGTGAACGCCTGGATGATGGGCAGCAGCGAATAAGTCGCGAGAGCAGGAGCTTCGTCGGTCTTGGTGTAAATGATCGTGGGAACCGTGGACATGATAGTGGTGGGGTGAAATCGCGGCCGAGGGTCTAGGGCATCAGCCTTGTTTGGTCAAAAGCAATTGCCTTACCAAGTTGCTTGTTAAGTTAGACGATTGAACCAGCGGCCTTCATTGGCTTGTGAATAACTTGTGAAAAGCCTTAAAAATCTTTTATTTTGATGGTTTTGCGTTCAGCGAGAATCTTTCTAGTGGGCGAGAGGCGGTCAAGACCCGTGGCCTGTTTCAGCAAGTCCGGTTGACGATGATGGATTCGCTTTGAGAGGCTGATTGATTTTCAGAAATCTTATAATGAATAAGTTATGAAATAATTGGCACGTTACTAACACGGGTCGGAGGCTAGCTCTCCACTTCATCTAACCCGGATGATGCAAGAATGACGTGGCTGCCGAATCCGCGATGTGGGAGCGGAAAAGTGGCGTTGACTTCAATTGTGAATAACTTGGGAGAATCTGCGGTATGGGATTGATCCTCACGGCGAAATCGTAACGCTTCTGTTGGATTCTTTGCTTTACGCAGGGCTTGGAATTCTTCAAACAAAGTGCCTGCCAGCACTTAAATCAAGTGGCAATTATTGAATCCCACCTACAAACTTCTACCATGGACATCCAAATCGCTACTCTTTGTGACTTTGCCGCTGACTACAATGGCAAGCTCGTCATTTCCGGAACCTTCGACACCTTAGCAGCTCGTGCCTTGCCTGTCGTACACCCATCGTGTGCGCTTGCCATGCGCTTCTGCTTCACGCCTGAGGATGCCGGTCGTCATAAGCTCTCGATCAACATCATCAACGAGGACGGCGAGTCGCTCGACCCGAACAACATGCCAATCGAGCCTGAGTTCGACGTGCAGCTGCCGAAGAACATGCCATTCCTGACGCGCAACATGGTGATGAATCTGCAAGGACTCCGCTTCGAAGAAGACGGCATCTATTCTATCGATATCGGTTGCGACGGTGAAGTTCTCGTTCGTCTGCCACTCCGCATCGTTCACGCGACTCAAGGCGCGAACGGTGAAACTAAAATGGCGTAATTGGATGGCGTGGTGTACGACTACGCCATGCCTGCAACCGTTTCTTATTCTTGTGCCCTCGTCACCGGTGCCTCATCGGGCTTAGGCGAGGAGTTCGCTCTTCAAATCGCGCCACGGGCCGAAAAGCTCGTTCTCGTGGCGCGTCGCGAGCTCCTGTTAGTTCAACTGGCAGAGCGGATTCGCGCTGAGTTTCCTCACGTTGAGGTGGCTGTTTTTGCGGCCGATCTGAACCGCAGTGCTGAGCGCGAACAGTTGCTGGAACAGTTATCGAGCAGAGGACTGCTGCCGGACCTGTTAGTCAACAATGCCGGCTTGGGCGATTATGGGGAATTTGTCTCGTCTGATTGGGGTAAGCTACAATCGATGCTTGGGGTTAACATCGAGGCGCTCACGCATCTGACCCATTTGCTGGTCCCTCAAATGATCGAGCGGGGCAGGGGGGCAATCATTCAAGTGAGTTCGCTGGCGAGCCTGATTCCCATTCCGGACTTTGCGGTTTACGCCGCGACGAAGGCCTACGTCACCAGTTTTTCGGAGGCGCTACGACTTGAGCTGCGCGAGCACCGAATCCCCGTGTTAGCCGTTTGCCCGGGCCCGGTTCGGACCGAGTTTGGCGAAGTGGCGCGCCGCGATCCGAATAGGAATATCCCCGCGAAGAAGTCGTTCTATGTGCCCAAGCAGCAGGTCGTGGCCGAGTCACTCGCAGCATTGGAGCGCGACGCTGCACGGATCTATCCGGGGCGGAAGACGGCAACGATTGCTTGGGTGTTGTCGAATCTGCCGCGGGTCGTGCTGCGCTTCGTGATGGGTTTCCGCCCGCGGCGCTCGTGAACATGAAAAAAGCCGCCACGCGGGTCACGCATGGCGGCTTGGATGAATGGGGCTAAAGAAAGCTAGGCGCGTTCGCTCATCGGCTTGTAGGTCCGCAGCGTTTCGCCGGTGTAGATCTGGCGGGGGCGGGAAATACGGCTGTCGCGGTCGTCCATGACTTCCTTGTAGTTGGCGACCCAGCCCGGCATGCGGCCAATGGCAAACATGACGGTGAACATATCCATCGGGATGCCGATGGCGCGCATGATGATGCCGCTGTAGAAATCGACGTTCGGATAGAGTTTGCGGGAAACGAAGTACTCGTCGTGGAGGGCGATCTCTTCGAGTTTCTTGGCGATGTCGAGCAGGGGATCGGACTTGTGGAGTTGGCCCAGAACCTTGTCGCACTGCTCTTTGATGATGACGGCGCGTGGATCGAAGTTTTTGTAAACGCGGTGGCCAAAGCCCATCAGGCGGCGATTGCCGGTTTTGTTTTTGACCTCATTGAGGAACTTGGTGCCGTCGTCACCTTCGCGGTGGATTTCTTCGAGCATTTCAAGCACCGCTTGATTGGCACCGCCGTGCAGCGGACCCCAAAGGGCGCAGACGCCGGCCGAAGCGGAGGCGAAAACATTGGCTTGGCTGGAGGCCACCATCCGTACCGTCGAGGTGGAACAGTTTTGTTCGTGGTCGGCGTGGAGCAGGAAGATGAGGTCGAGCGCGCGGACGATTTCCGGGTTGATTTCGTACTCCTCGCCGGGGAGGGAGAACATCATGTGGAGAAAGTTCTCCGTGTATTTCAGCTTCGTCTTCGGGTAACTGGCGGGTAGTCCGTGGGCCTTGCGGAAGGAACTGGTCGCGATGGTGCGGACTTGGGAAATAAGTCGGGCGGCGTGGAAGGGGAACGCCTCCTTGAGGGTTTTGCCCGCAGTTTGGGGGCTGGGGTAGGACGATGACGCATGAATCATCGCCGACAGAATGGACATCGGGTGGGCCGACGGCGGGAACGCGTCGAAGTGGAAGTGCATGTCCTCGTGCAGCATTTGGTTCTGCGTGAGGAGGCCGGAGAATCCTTCGAGTTCCGCTGCCGTGGGAAGTTCGCCGTAGATGAGTAAATAGGCGGTTTCGACGAAGGTGCTCTTTTGGGCAAGCTCGGCGATGTCGTAACCGCGGTATTGGAGGATGCCCTTTTCGCCATCGATGAAGGTGATCGCGCTTTTGCAGGCACCCGTGTTGCCGTAGCCCGGATCAAGCGTGATGCAGCCGGTTTTGTTGCGCAAGGTCGCGATGTCGATGCCGACTTCGCCTTCAGATCCAACAAACGTCGGCAGCTCGAGAGGCTTGCCGTCTATAATCATTTCCACAGTTCCATTCATGCGGAGGTGGTTCTAGCAGCATTCGCGCCACTAGGCTAGCAAGCATTCGATGAATTATCGCGACGCGTATTGCGCCAGAATCAATGACACCGGCGGGCTTATCCGAAGAATGGCATCACGGCGGTGATGCGCTCAGCACTGGCGCGGCACGGGGCGTCGACCATGATCACCCCCCTTTTTTTCGCCTCCGGTCCGGCCACCAGCTCTTTCAACGGCCTTCATCCCAAAAGCAATTTCCTAGCAAGGGTTATCCTGAAGAGATGGTATAAGGGCAGATCGACCTACTTCAAGAGAGGTGAGATTTGCTCTGCGATCTGGGAGGCTTGAGCGGTAGCTTCGGAGAGGCTGGGGGCGGGTATTTGGCCGGGACCGCCGGGAACGCCCGGGCGGGCGTGGCCGATGCTGCCCATGTAGGCGGAGAAGAGAGCGCGGCGGCGTTGGTCGACGAGCGCGCGGATGGCGGGTCCGTTATTCTTAAAAAACGACTCGGCCGATGTCGTGGCGCCGAGATTAGCGCCCAGAAATTGCGTGAGAATTTCGCGTGCCATCACCCAATGGCCTTTGCGGTTGGGATGTACGCCGTCCGTTTGGAATTCGAAGGACGGGTTGGTTTTTCGGATCTCGTCGATTTCGCGTCGCATCGGGGAGTGGATATCGACCACGTTCCAGCCTTCGGCGCGTTTCGAGATGAGCCATTGGCTGAAGGCGACGAGGTTTTGCTCATGGGGGTCCGGATTGTGGGCGGAATCGTGGATGGGAGGGGTGCACAAAACAACCTGTTTCGCGCCGGCTTTGAAGGCCGTGTCGCGCAAGCGTGTGATCGCCTCGCTGAAGCGCTTTAGGCCGGTATCATTGTTTGGCAAGCTGCTGCCATCGTTCATTCCGTAGCAGGCTACGACCAAGTCTGGTTTCGTGGCCGCAAGGGCACGATCGAGTCGGGCTCTGATTCCGGGTCGTACAAATCCGAACTTTTTGAGGTGGTCGGCATTTTCTTCGGGCAAAAGATCTGCAGCTGTTTCACTCGCGAGACCGACGTTGATGAATTCGATCTGCTGGCCTTGAGAGAGGAGCCAGCATTCCATATCGGTGACGTAATCGCCGGCTTGGGTGATGCTGTCGCCAAGAAAAACGATTCGCTGAATACCAGCGAGCGGTGTAGGAGCGGCGCTCGCCTTTAATGACATGGCAGCACCCTCAATAAGGGCAAGGCATAGGAAAAGGAACTTTTTAGAAGAGGTCATCCTGAAGGATTTCATAAGCAACGAAATGGCGGCGCCAGCAAAACAATGGAAAGTCATCGCGACGTCACTCGCCAGCGTCCGGGTAGGAGCCGAGCAGCTTGACGAGCGAGCAGTGCTTGCCGAGTTCCTCCAGCGCCTCGGCGACTTTCGCATCGTCGCAATGGCCCGCTAGATCGACGTAGAAGATGTATTCCCAGTCCTTGCGCTTGGACGGGCGGGACTCGATTTTTGACAGGTTGATGTGAAATTGATCGAAGGCTTGGAGCGCTTTCACCAGCGAGCCCGGGCGGTCGTGGATCGCGAACAGGATCGAGGTGCGGTCATTACCGGTGGGAGGGCAGGGCTTTTCGCCGATTACGAGAAAGCGCGTGGTGTTGGTCGCGCGGTCCTGGATTGATTCTTCGAGAAGCTTGAGACCATACATCTCCGCCGCAAGTGGGCCACCCAGAGCCGCTGCGCCTTGCGCTGCCTGATCGCGGGCAATTTGTGCGGCCTTGGTGGTGGAGGAAACTTCGACGAGATCCGCCTCGGGGAAGTTTCTCAAGATCCATGAGCAGCACTGGCCAAAGACCTGCGGGTGGGAATACAGCGTCTTGATCTGCTCGCGCGGGATCGCCGCCATCAGGCCGTTTTCGATCCGCAGTAGGATTTGGGCGCAGATGTGAAGCGGCGAATCTACGAATAGGTCGAGTGTATGCGAGACGGCTCCTTCGGTGGAGTTCTCGATCGGCACGACGCCATAGCTCGCTGCACGGCGGGCGACTTGATCGAAAACATTGGAGAAATTCGGCTGCGCAGAGTAGTTGACCGAATGGCCAAACTTTTTGATCGCCGCCTGATGCGTCCAAGTCCCTTCGGGCCCGAGGTAGGCGATGGTTAGATCGTCCTCTAGCGCCAGCGCGGCGGACATGATTTCTCGATAGATCGAGCGGATCGACTTTTCAGGCAGGCGGCCTTGGTTCATGTCGATGAGCCGTCGCAGCAGCGCTTCCTCGCGTTCGGGTGCGTAGATTTGCAGGCCGTCGCGCTTTTTGACCAAGCCCACTTCGTGGACTAATTCGGCGCGGCGGGAGAGGAGGTCGAGCAGGTCGTGATCGAGGGTGTCGATCTGGCTGCGGATATGGTCTAGATTCACGGAGGTTTAGGGTTAGGCGTCGGTGTGTGATTCGTCGCCTGCGGCTGCTGCGGGGATACCCACGGTGCAAAATGCGAGTTGTTGGTCGGGCTCGTTTGCGGGGGCTGGCGCAGGCTCGGCTTCGGGCAGCTTGACCTTGCGGAGTTCCGAGGCGTTGGGCAGATCGTCGATCGAACGGATACCGAAGTGTTCGAAAAAAAGATCGGTCGTTTCGTAGAGCAGGGGGCGGCCTGGCAGTTCCGCGCGGCCACCAATGCGGATTAGGTCGCGATCGAGGAGTTTTTGAATCATGCCGTCGCAAGCCACGCCGCGCACCGCTTCGATCGCGGCCTTGGTGATCGGCTGGCGGTAGGCGATGATGGCGAGCGTCTCCATCGCCGGGCCACTCATGCGCTCGGGTTTGCGTCCTGGAAATAGCTGGCGGATAAATTCGCCGTACTCGATGCGCGTATAAATTTTCCAGCCCTTGGGGCGTTCGAGAATGGTGAAAACGCGCTGGGTTTCCTGATAATTGGCGTTGAGGCTTTCGATGGCTTGGGTGACTTTTTCCGATGAGGTTGCGGCCAAGTCCTGCAGCCATTCGGGCAGGGCTGCGGGAGCTTGCCCTTCCTCGGTTTCGCGAATGCGGACGTCGTCCGCTTCGGCGACGCGGGCGCGTACCAAACGGGCGATTTCCTCAGACGGAAGGGGTTCCTGAGAGGCGATGAGAAGGGCTTCGACAATGGCGCTGAGCTGCATAGCGGTACCGCACTCTAGGGATCCATCCCGGCATTTCAAGTCTCCTGCCCGAAAGCTTGAAAATCACTTATTTTACAATCTGCAAACTTTCCGCTTGCTGGATCGTGGTTCAGAGGCTAACCCACCGCGCTCTCCATTGTGTTTCGACCTCATCCCGGTCTCGACGAGGAGTTTCGTTTTAAACAACCTATACTTGGATCTCTGTGCCATGGCTGCGAAGAAAACCACATCAAAAACCACCCCTAAAAAGGGTCAAGTAAAGCCCGCCGCAAGGCCTTCCAAGCCCGTCGCGGCCGCGAAGAAACCTGCCGCTAAGTCTTCCAAGTCCGCTCCCGCTGCGAAAAAGCCTGCGGCAAAGCCTTCCAAGCCTGCTCCCGCTGCGAAAAAGCCTGCGGCAAAGCCTTCCAAGCCTGCTCCGGCCGCGAAGAAGCCTGCGGCTAAGTCTTCCAAGTCCGCTCCCGCTGCGAAAAAGCCTGCGGCAAAGCCTTCCAAGCCCGCTCCGGTTGCGAAAAAACCCGCCGCCAAATCTTCTAAATCCGCCCCTGCTGCGAAAAAGCCAGCGGCGAAGCCAGTGGCCGCAGCGATCAAATCCGCGCCAAAGAAGGTCCTGCCTCCTGTGAAGAAGGCGCCAAAGGCCGAAGTTTCGCCCGTCGTTGCTCCTGCAGTGAAGGTGGTGCCTGTCGTGGCCAAATCTCGCTCATCAGTGGTTGATTTTCCTGCGCCTCCTGCCCCGATCAAACCCCCCTTTGTTCCGCCAAAGGCAGCGTCTGTCCCATTGGGCAGGCCTGCACCCGCTGGCAGCGGTGGCACCCACAGCCCCGCTTTCGTTCAGAAGCAGCGTCAGCGCTTGCTCGATCTTCGCGACGAATTGGTGGATGCAGTGTCTGATATGGCGCGTGATACCATCCGTAATGCCCCCGAAGGTTCCGAGGCTTCCGGCAGTGGTCAACACCAAGGTGATGCAGGTAGCGATGCCTATGACCGCGACTTCGCGCTCTCCGTTCTCGCCAAGGAACAGGACGCACTCTACGAGATTGAGCAGGCCCTTCGCCGAATTCAATCCAACTGCTACGGTGTCTGCGAAATGTCTTCCCACAAGATTCCTCAAGCCCGTCTCGAGGTCATCCCATTTGCCCGTTTGACGGTTGAATGCCAGGCTCAGTGGGAGAAAGAATATGGCAATCGTCGCTTCCGTCCTTCCAATGAAGTTGGCTTCAGTGGAGGCAATTTCATCGAAGATGAAGATTCTGAGTCGGTTTCTCTTGACGAGGACGAAGATTAAAGCAACATCCGCCTCCCAAGTTCCTACTCATGCCACGCGAGATTATTATCCTAGAATGCACCGAAGCGAAAGCCGAGGGCAAGCCTACCTCACGTTACGTCACCACGCGTAACAAGAAGAGCCTCCGTACCCCAGGCCGTCTGGAGAAAGTGAAATTCAATCACTTCCTCAAGCGCCGCACCCTTCACCGCGAACTCCGCTAAACTTTTCCCATGTCCGAGCCTAAAACAGTCCAGCGCCGTATCAATTTCCGCAAGGCGAATCGTCGCATGACGAGCCGTCGTCACGACATCCCTGCGGATCAAGTGGTGGCAACCAATCCTGAGCTTCTCACCAAGTTCACGACCGAAACCGGCAAAATTTTGCCACGCCGCGTGACCGGAGTTTCCGCCAAGTTGCATCGCAAGATCAACTCTGCGATCAAGCAGTCCCGCGCGATCAACCTGCTTCCTTAATCGGTCGCAGTATTTATACTTCACTAAAGCCAGTCCGCTGAAATCGGATTGGCTTTTTTAATGAGTGGGTGAGAGCTCTCGTTCAAGATCACTCGAATTAGAATCCTTCGTTCATTTTTACCTTGGAGCGAGACATCTGTTTTTCTACAATCTGACTGCGAGAATCCATCAATCATGGCCAAAAAAGACTTCACCATCCTCAATAAGCTCGGAATTCACGCTCGTCCAGCGGCCCAGTTCGTCAAGACGGCCAATCGCTTCCAGGCGGATATCTTCGTTGAAAAGGACGGCGAAGAGATTGATGGCAAAAGCATTATGGGGCTCATGATGCTGGCTGCGGGTCACGGTTCGATCATCAGCGTCAGCACGGAGGGCCTCGATGCCGATGCCGCACTTGCCGCGATCGAGGATCTGATTGTGCGCAAATTCGAGGAGGAATAAGCCTCACGGCCGCGGCTGGGGCGCGTGGCTGGCGGCTGCGAGCGCCTCCTGTATTTGGCCTAGCCGTGCGTGGATCGTCGCTCGCGCATAGCTAGGATCCCAGCGCCACATCGTGCGCCTGCATTTGCCCGCCCATCTGCATCGACAAACACCTCGGTCTTCTCCTTGCCATGGATCAGTGTTTGTTTCGGCTCACACGCTGCCGCAACTGAGAATCCGGCCAACAGAAAGTAGATGAACCTATATTTCCGTTTTCCGGTCGACGTTGGGCTGGCAGGTTCGAATTGTTATTCGACCAAATGCACACCGCGCGGATTGATTCGAGAGACGTAAGACTGCGAGCCAACCGGGATGGCCGCGAAAATTTTAGAAATTGCTTCGGCGACTTTGTGGGCGATGGCTTCTCCTTCACAGAGGGCGAAAACCGATGGGCCAGCGCCGGAAATCGAAAAGCCGAGCGCGCCGGCCGAGAGGGCTGCGCGTTTGGCGGCGTAGAAATCCGGGATGAGCTTCTGACGGCGCGGTTCGGCGATGACGTCATGGATGGAGCGGGAGATGAGACCGTAGTCTTCTTGAATCAAGCCACAGAGTAGGCCGCCGAGGTTGCCGATTTGCTGGGTGGCATTTTCGAGCGGGATTTCCTTGGGCAGGATTTCGCGGGCGACTTTGGTGAGGATTTCGATGTCGGGATGGACCACCGCCGCCCAAAGGTTTTTCGGCGCGGGAATTTGGGCGAAGTCGAGCTCGTCATTCGAACGAATGAAAACGATGCCGCCAAAGAGACAGGGTGCAACGTTGTCGGCGTGCCATGCGCCATCGGCCGAAGCCTCACCCGCCATCGCGAAGGGCAGCAGTTGTTTTTTACTCAGGGGATTGCCGATGAGTTGATTCACCGCGAAGGCACCCGCGACCGAAGAGGCGGACGATGAGCCGAGGCCGGAGCCGAATGGCATTTTCTTATGAATCTCCATCTCAATGCCACGATCGGTCATGCCGAGGTGCTTCAAGAGGTCTAAGGCTGCGACACCGGCACAGTTCTGTGCGGGGTTCTTCGGGAGTTTGCCGTTATCACCCGTGATCTTGGTGATATGTAGGCCGGGCTTATCGCAGTGGCGGACGACAATTTCATCGCCCGGAGAATCGATGGCGAAACCGAGCACATCGTAACCGCAGGCAACATTGGCCACCGTGGCGGGGGCGAATACGCGAATTTCAGAAGAGTTGGACATAAGAAGGGAAAGAAAGTTGCTCGCGGGGAGCTAGTGGAGTTTGTGGGTGGTACTACCGCTTATTCAAGTCTGGAAATACGGTGTCTGCGTATGGTTCACGGCTACCAGAACCAGCCCTTTTTACGCTTGTAGGAGCCGTCGCCCACGGAAATCACTTTGATGTGGGTGCGGGTGACCCCTTTTTGGTAGAAACCCAGCGCCTTGGCTGCGCGCGGCGTGACATCAAGAATTCGTCCTGAGATGAATGGACCGCGATCATTGATGCGGATTTTGACCGACTTGCCGTTTTCTAGATTGGTGACTTTGACCACGCAGGGCAGAGGCAATGTCTTGTGGGCTCCCGTCATGTCCCACGGCATGACTTTTTCACCTAGCGAGGTGATGCCGCGCCGGAGGCCGAAAAATGACGACTCGTTGTACCACGAGCAGGTGCCGGTTTCTTCGAAGCGTAGTGCCTCATCCACGCTCTTTGGCTGATAGAATTGGCCGCGCACCGTGTAGGAGCGGGTCATGTAGCCGCGATGACCGCTGGAGCACGACGCGAAAACAAAAACCGCCGCGCCGCAAATGGCAGCGAGGCGGAACAGCGGGTTCTTGGCGAAGTTGGACTTCACGAATCGCGCTCGCGAATCAATTGGAGCGTGGCGGCCACTTTTTCCTTCATCTCCTTGCCGGGTTTGAATTTCACCGCAGCGCGTGCAGGAATCGGCACGTCTTTCGCGGGATCCTTCGGATTGCGGCCGATCTTGGCCTTCATTTCGCGGACTTGGAAGGCGCCGAAATTGCGCATCACCACAGTTTCGCCGTGAGCCAGCGATTCGGTGATTTCATCAATGAGAGTTTGCACGACTTCGAGCACATCCTGCTGGCTGATTTCTAGTCCTTTTGCTCCCAGTTGATCGGTGATTTTGATGACGAGTTCGCGTTTGGTGATGGTTGCCATGTGAGTGAAAACTTTAGAAAAAATTGAGTGGGCGCGGAGATTAAACTACGATGATGGCGGTTTTGTCCCGCTCAAAATCGATTAATTGAATGCGAATTTCGTGCCAGAATGAAAAGAAAGTCGAAATCTTGGCCCCGATAGGTGCCACGCCGCGCGCCGAATGATCAAGTCTTTCTAAGAAAATCGCGAGTTCGGCCGGGGAAGTCGTTGGCTCTACCGCGTGATTCATTGCGAAAACGCCTCAGTCTAGGACCGCTTTGAGAACAGTTTGCGTGGTCTTGAAATGAAGTTTCGCCACCTTCCCGAGGACTTGCGGGCCATCACGGGCGACTAGATCGCGGGCTGCCTGGATGACCTCGGCGGAGGCGCCAAGCGGCAACTTGATCCCGCAAGCGACTGACGTTTTGTCGATCCAATCGATGAAGCGTTCTCGTGCGAGAATCGATGCGGCAGCTACCGCCGTATCCGACTCGCCCTTGGTGCGTTGTTCGAGTTGGATGCTGAGAGCTTTTTGCTGGAGTGCCTTCTGCAGGATTTCCGGCTGCGCGAACTGGTCGCTGAGGGTGCGCGGACAGTCAGGCCTGGCCTTCACCAGCGCCTCGATGACTTGCGCATGACCCCATGCCAGTAAGCGATTGAGATTTTTGAATGAGGAATGCATCTCGTTGTAGCGTTCTGGACCGATCGCGACCACAGCGTGGGCGCAATCGGGCGTGGCGCGGATGATCGCGGCCAACTGGCGAATCCGAGCCGCGCTGGTGACCCGCTTCGAATCCATGATTCCAGCGTCGATCAGTCGCCGTGTGATGGTGGCGTCTGTGTAAACGCCGGCGATCACCAGAGGACCGAAGAAATCTCCTTTGCCACTTTCATCGATGCCAAAGTGCGGTTCAAAGTGATCGGGCTGGAGAATCTCCTCGTACCCCAGTTTCGCCACGCCCGTCACTTCGGGTTCCAGCGTAAAGCGAATGAACTCTTCGGTGTCCTTGCCTTGGACCAAGATCTTTGGTCCTTTTTCGTAAACAGTGACGTTGAGTTTTCCCTTACGGGCGGCAAACAGGGAGTAGGGCTTGGTTTCGAAATCGTAACCCTGACGTTCCAGAACTTCGCGCAACATCTCTGCCTGGGCAAGAGTGAGCGGCGCGGTGTAACTCGTCATCGGATGCAATCCTTGGAGAATTCGGCTAAAGAATCAAGCCGCGATCCCTGCCCTCCATCGCTCACTTCTGTGGGATGGCGTTGTAAATCTGCTCCAGAGAGAGAACGGTGTAGGCCGTGACAAGGACGGGGTTGGACTCCATCCAGCGTCCGTTGGCGTTGACCCACGAGCCGTCTTCGCGTTGGACGGAAAGAAGCTTTTCGCCGAGATCCTTGCGCCAGTCCGCCTCTTTGCCGTTTTCGAGTTTGAGTTGACCTACGTTGGCAGCGGTCAGTGCCTTCGACATGGTCTGGTAATAGTAGTAGAGCCCCTGAGTTCCCATGTTGGGATTTTCGGCGACGGTATAGTTTTTACCGAGCCATTCCTTGACGGCGATTACGCGTGGATCATCGGCGCTCATTTTGGCGTAAACAAAGGACAAAAGCCCGGCGTAGGACATGGAACCGTAAGAACGCAGGGCGGTGCGGCCATCGGGCAGCTTTTCTTCGCCCGCTTTGGACTCGAGTGAGTCGTAAACGAAGCCGCCCTTGTTCTTGGGGTCATTGGATGCCCAGTCGCGATCGTTGGTTTCCTGCAAATTCTGGCAGCGCGAGAGGAAAGTGATGGCGGCTCCCCAGTCCAGGTCGGGCTGGTTGCCGTGTTTGCCGTCCTCGATCACTTTCTTGGAAAGGGCCAGGGCCTCGATGGCGAGGTAGGTGTTCGACATGTCGGTGTGTGTGTTGCTCGAACCGTAGCCGATGCCACCATCATTGGGGTTGTCCGTTTCCTTTTTCTTGTCGATGTCCCATTGGTTGTCGATGAGGTGCTTGCGGGCTTTGACGATGGCCGGTTCATCCGTTGGGCGACCAGCGGCCACCAGCGCGGTTACCGCGGTCGCCGTATTGTAAACCGTCAGCCCGCGGTTGTAGATGCCGCCGTCTTCTTTTTGCTGGGCGAGAAGCCAGCCGAGACCTTTCTCGATCGACTCGGGGAAGGGGGCTTTGCGGTCGAGGTTGGGGTCGCGGATAGCGGCTGTTAGAGCCAGCGCGGTGAAGGCGGGCGTGGCTCCGTCATCCCAGTTGCCGTTCGGCTTTTGCTGGGTCTTGAGCCAGTCGTTGCCGCGGGCGATGGCCTGACGGATCTCTTGTTTGAGGGATTCGTAGCGGTTGGGGTTGACCTCGGCCGTGCTGGTCAGGGCGGTGGCGAGGAAGATCAGAGCGGATACGAGTTTCATGGTTTTGGTGGAACAGGGGTGCTTGAAAAAGGAGTGATGATGACGGTGACGGCTGTATCTACGGGCGGAACCCGCTTTTGAAAAGGGTTCCAAATGTTGCCGTTGTCGTTATCGGCGCCTGGGTAGTTGAGAACGGCGGACGGTGCCACGAGGATGCCGATGATGTCACCGCACATTTCCGGGACGTATTTTCCTTCGTGGTATTCCGAGCCATTGTAGACCCACGGCCCGGCGGGCATAGCGGTGGCCTTTACCGCGTGTTGGATCCAGTCACTAGCTGGAGCGCGGCGGACCTTGCCGTCGTCAGTCCACTCCACCTCGATATTCACGCGGGCGGCGGCCTTCACGTCTGCGGGGACATCCGGGAAGTCGCCCGAGATTCCGCCCGTCTCATTGGGCAGGGCGATGAGTTCGCGCGAGGTCTGGTAGCGCAGTAGCGTGAGGGCGAGGTTGAGATGGGTGGGTGAAATCTTCGTCACCAGCAAGGACTCGTAGATTTTACCTTTTTCGTGAACGATCAAGAATTCCAAGGTACGGTCCACGCTGCTGATCTGCGCAGGAAGGCGGATCTCACGGCTTTTCGAGTCGAAGAGGATGGCGCCGATCTGGTAGCTCGTGCCGTCGATTTTTTTGACGGACGGCTGGACCGCCTCGGTCACGGCGGCTTCGGGAACCTGCGCCCATGCCAAAGACGAGCAAACGGCGAAAAAGAAAAGCTGGCGCAAAAACATGATGGAGAATGGCAATGGAGTGAGCGTGGGTGCTAATAGAACGTAGCGGGACGCGGAAATATTAGAACGATTTTCGAAGAATCACTTCTTTTTTGGCGGTGGATTCAAAGCGGCCGCAAACTCGCTCCAGCACAGACGCGTCAATCGGTAGCTCAGCGCGTCCAGCGGATTTTCGGCATCGTTCAAGTCCGCAGGCGCTGTGAACGTGGTCCAGCGGCTCAAGTGACTGCGCGTGATGCGGAAAACGTTTTTGAGAATTGCGGGGCGCAGGGCGTCGGCCGAGCCCACGGTGAAGGATCGCACCGCAGTGGAAGAGGATCGGCTGTCGGAGCCTGTAAGCCAGATGGCCACGGGCGTCGCATGCTGTGCCGGTGCGTTGGCGCGCCCGGCGATGACCTTGACTTTGACCTTGATGATCCCCGACGAAGCCCTCTCCAGATCACGGGCCACTTCTTCGAGGACAGGCAGCAGGGATTTCGCCATTTTCTTCCCAGCACTGGCATGCAGCGTAATCGGCCGGGCCAGCTTAGACTTCTCATTCCATAGCGGCAGGGTTGGACGCAGACGTTGAATGGAGGCGATTGCCACTCCAGCTTGGCGATCATCCGGCTTGGTGAGGTCGATGACCCGCTCCCACGCCAGCAAGGCGCGCTTGAATTCTCCCTTCGCCTCCAGCTGGGTCGCCAGCTCGATGACACTGTCAGAGCCATCGACAGAGTTCTTCGTGTATTCGGAAAGGCTGGGCTCCGCCTTCAAGTCGCCCAAATCCACGATAGGCTTGGGCGGGGCCGGAGGGGGAGGAGCGGGCTTCTCGACGATAGCCGCGGGCGGCGTCGACTTTTCCAGCTCGACCTTGGGCAGCGTGGACTGAACTCGTTGCCGAATTTGTTCCAGCTCTGCGGCAGGCGGTGGCGTGGTGAAATCCATCCTTGCCGTGCTGCTCCACCACACGCCCCCGACCACTGTCAGGACGAGCAGGATTACAATGGGAACAGGAACGCGCACGCCGCCAAGTTGGCGTGGTCTGACGATTCCGCAAAGCGGAAATCTCGCGCACCGCTAAAAACCAAAAACGCCCCACCCGGAAACCGGGCGAGGCGTCTTGAAAATGAAACAATCGAACCTTCGAATCAGTTGGCGCTCTTCACGAGGAGAGCGCGCTTGCCCACGCGCTCGCGCAGGTAGTGCAGCTTCGCACGGCGGACCTTGCCACGGTTGGTGACTTCGATCTTGGCGATCCGTGGCGTGTGCAGTGGGAAAACCCGCTCGACGCCTTCGCCGTAGGAAATCTTACGCACGGTGAATGCAGCGTTCACGCCGGAACCGCCGCGAGCCAACACGATACCAGCGAAGATCTGGACGCGCTCTTTGCCACCTTCAACAACCCGGCAATGGACCTTCACGGTATCGCCGACGTTGAAATCAGCGACGTCTTGCTTCAATTGCTCTGACTCGATCTTCTTAATGATATGCATAGGGTGCTCCTTCGCGGAAAATTAGTGTGCTGCCTGCGTTGTCTTAGCGGTGTGCCCTGACCTGCGGGGTGGGAGAGCTAGCGGATTAAATTGAAGATTGCAACCGCGAAATGACTCAAAATTCACGATTTGCCATAAACCGCCGCCGGATCGAACGATTTTCCCGCCCCGATCGACTCCAGCTTAGCCGCGCTTTCGCCCGCCACCACCGTGACTTTACGGTAAAAACAGCTATTGCGGCCCGTGTGGCACGCGCCCGCCCCGATTTGCTCCACCATCAGGATCAACGCATCCTGGTCGCAGTCCGTGCGGATCTCCACGATCCGCTGGATGTGGCCGGAAGTCGCCCCCTTGTGCCAGAACTCCTGGCGCGAACGCGACCAGTAGACCGCCTCCCCAATCTCCAAAGTCCGCCGCAGCGACTCCGCATTCATGTATGCCAACATCAGCGGCTCGCGGGTGATCGCGTCCATCGCCAGCGCCGGCACCAAGCCATCCGCGTCGAACTTCGGCGTGAAATCCAATCCCTCCTCGACCGCGGCCTTACCGCCCCGCGGGGCAAACACGTTGTTTAAATCCATGCGGCGACCGTGAAACACCCCCCACAGACTGTCCAGCCCGGATGAAAGCCAGCCCCCAAAAAGCGCGTTGCCATGCTGTCGTTCAGCTGCGATATTCCACCCGTGTCATCGCTCAATTACCCACACATTTGCAAGGCCGACGGCGAGGTCGCCCGCTTGGAGCGCTTGCCTCGCGTGAGGATCGCGCAAATCGTTGCAGACCACCTCGGCTACGGCTGGTCTGCCGAGGAAATCGTCCGCCAACACCCCCACCTCCTTCCCGCCGAGGTTCATGCCGCGCTCGCCTACTATCATGATCACTGCACGGAAATCGATGCCGAGCTTGCCTCCGAGCTCGCTGAAATGGATCGTGAAGCGGAGCGCCCACCCAGCCCTCTGCGCCTTCGTCTTCGCGCAGCCCGCCGCAACAGCAGCGCCGCGTGACATCGCTTTACCTCGACGTTCACGTTCCTGCAGCGGTGGCTGATCAACTTCGTCGCTTGGGTGTCGACGTGCTCACCGCGCGGGAAGATGCCGCCGCCCAGCTGCCCGATGCCGCTCTTCTCAAGCGGGCCACCGTGCTCGGTCGCCTTCTTTTCACCCAGGATATCCGATTCAAGTCGCTGGAGGAAGACTGGCAGCGGACCGGGCAGCCTTTTGCCGGACTCGTTTTTGGTCACCAACTTCACGGCTCCATTGGTCAGTATGTACGCGATTTAGAGCTCATCGCCAAGGCGACCCAGCCTTCTGAGTGGTGGTGCCAGATCGAGCAACTTCCGCTGCGTTGATCCGCTGCGAAGATCGGGCACCCATAAAAAACCACCGCCCCCTTGCGGGAGCGGTGGAACCATCAACGACAGTTTTTTTGTTTATTTCCGAGTCCAACCGAAGTGGCGCCTGGATTCCTCAGCCCTGGTAAGCTGAATCAGGCGGCACTCGCGGTGGACGGGGTTGGGGCTGTGGCATTCTTCATCTTTCGGGTCAGACCGCTCTGGCGCTCGCTCAATGGCACATAGCCCATCGCGCGATACATCTTGCTGTCTTCTCCGTAGGCGAAGTGCCCTCTTACGGCTTTCGCGACCATGACCAATTTACGGTTCAGTGCCGCATGAGCCTGATCTCGATCCATCATCAATCCTGACATTACCGCCTTCGCCTCTTCCATGAGTAAACTCACGTTAAACGGCTCTAGCGTCTCTGCTTCGAACTGAGCCAGGGTACTTCCATCGAACGTCGCTTCCGGCGCATTTT
>JBAXLW010000014.1:0-30692 GCA_037134575.1 Verrucomicrobiota bacterium
CACTTCACGGCTTCGGCTTCGTCCTTCGCTACGCCTTCGCCATTTTCGCAGCAAAACCCGAGGTTAAACTGCGCATCGGCATCACCCTGTTCGGCAGCCTTGCGATACCACTTTGCGGCTTCGACAGTGTCTTTTGCTACGCCTTTGCCGTTAGCATAAAAAATTCCAAGGTTGAACTGCGCATCGGCATCACCCTGTTCGGCGGACTTACGATACCACTTCGCGGCTTCGACGGCGTCTTTCGCTACGCCTTTGCCTTTAGAGTAGCAGAGCCCAAGGTTGAACTGCGCTGGGGCAAAACCCTGTTCAGCGGCCTTGCGCCATTCAGCAATCTTATCGGCAGGAGGTTCGTCCTGAGCACTCACTGTAAAGCTGCCAAGACAGAAAACAACAGCAAGAGCAGGAAGCCAGCAGCGAGCGCGAAAATACAGGGAGGACATACCGCACACCTAACACCCCGCGCCCGGCCTGTAAAAATAAATCGTCCACGCCGCCTCCGATCTTCAATCCTTCTCTGGGGTCAGTCCTCGCGGATTCACATCTCTGGGGTCAGTCTCTGGAGTCAATCCACGCGGATTCACAGGACGGAGACTCATGGGAGAGCTTTTTTCACGGGAAACAGGATTTCTGCCAGCTCCCGCCTCTTCATGGACAGAAGGGTGACGGAACGGACAGCGGAAAGCAGGCGGCTAACGGATCCCGGCTAGCGGGCAGGTGCGGGTAATTTTTTAAGGGAAGACTGAAGGAGGTCTCGCGCAAAGTCGCGAAGGCGCAAAAGAAGAATTTTTCATCATTGAAATTTATTTGGCGGCGACGAGATCGTAGCCGCGCCAGTCGCCGATGGTGATGTCGGCAAAGGAACCGACGGGGATGGACTCGTCGACGTGGACGGAACCGTCGATTTCCGGGGCATCCCACTGCGTGCGGGCGACTCCGGGCTGTTCGACGAGGACGCGGACGGCCTTGCCGACCTGTGCCTGATTGGTTTCGCCCGCGATGCGTTGGAGGGCGGCCATCGAGCGCGACCAGCGGCTGCTGCGCGTTTTGTGGTGGAGCTGGCCGTCCATCTTGTAGGCGCGGGTGCCTTCTTCCTTGGAGTATTGGAAGACGCCAGCACGTTCGAAGCGGAATTCTTCGATGAATTCGAGCAGCTCTTGGAAGTCTTCTTCGGTCTCGCCGGGGAAGCCGACGATGAAGGTGGTGCGGATGCCGAGGCCGGGAATGCCTGCGCGCATGCGGCGCAGTAGGTCACGGATGTAGTCGCCCGTGGTGACGCGCTTCATCGCGGTGAGCATGCGGTCGGAAATGTGCTGGAGCGGGATGTCGACGTATTTGGCGACTTTATCGCACTCGGCGATGGTCTGGATGAGCTCGTCGGACCAGTGGGCGGGATGGGTGTAGAGCAGGCGGACCCAGAAATCGCCTTCGATCTTGTTGATTTCGCGCAGGAGGGTGGAGAGGGATTCGCCGCGGCTGGAATCGACGGGCGAGCTGGGCTTCGGCCGTTCGCCTTCCCACTGGTCCATGCCGAAGTAGGTGGTGTCTTGGGAGATCAGGTTGATTTCCTTCACGCCGGATTTGACCAGCGCCTCGACTTCGCGGACGACGGAATCCTGGGTGCGCGAGCGGTGTTTACCGCGGATCTGTGGGATGATGCAGAAGGTGCAGGTGTGGTTGCAGCCTTCGGCGATTTTGACGTAGGCGAAGTGGTCGGGCGTCAGGCGGATGCGCGGCGTCGAGTAGTCCGGGACGTACTTGGGCTTGAGGGTGACAAAGTCGCGCGGATCGTCGGTGGCGGCGGGGCCTTCGTCTTTGGAAACTTCGGCAGCGTTCTTTTTGCCTAGCAGGTTTTCGATGATCGGGGCGACCTTGGTGATTTGGTCGAGGCCGATGAAGGCATCCACTTCCGGCATGATGCCAGGCAGGTCTTTGGCAAATCGCTGGGAAAGACAGCCGGCGACGATGATCTTCTGGCGGGCGCGGTCGGGATCTTCGGCACGGTCTTTGACGGCTCCGAAGATGGCGTCGATTGATTCCTGCTTCGCCATGTCGATGAACGAGCAGGTGTTGACGATGAGAACATCCGCAAGCTCGGGATCAGGCGTGAGCGACATGCCCGCTTGGGCGAGGTGGCCGATCATGACTTCCGAGTCGATGAGGTTTTTGGCGCAACCGAGTGAGATGAGACCGACGGTAGTGGACATGGTTGGGGTAAAGCTGAAATTTGGAAAGTGGAAAGCTGAAATGAAGAGGGTCAGCGAGTCAACTGGCTGATGCGGAATTCTGAGTGCATTTCTACTTTCAGCTTTCCGATTTCAGCTTTTTTGCCCCCTCAGTATTGTGGCGGCAGGATGAGTTCATCGCCGACTTGAGGTTTGAGCGGGCCAAAGCCTGGCAGTGGATTGGCAACCGCACCTTCCGGTGTGACGTCTGACACTTTGAACTGGCCGAGAATGCCCGTCTTGCGGCGGATGGCGACCGTGGCGCCCGTTTGGACTTGCTCGTTCATCAGCACTTCGAAGGTGATGAAGCTGCCATGGGGATCTTCGACGAGCTCCTTGACGCGGCCGATGAGGAGGGCATCGCTGATCATGCGAGCGCGGCGCAGTTCGCTATCGGAGCTTTCGAGTTTGCGTTGCGCCAGCAGGCCTTCTTCGTCTTGGGAGACTTTTTTGTCACGGGCGGCCGTTTGTTTCTTGAGCTCCATTTCTTGCAGCGCGCGTTTGTTTTCTTCGAGCTGAAGCTTCATCGCTTCGATTTCAGGATTGGCGGCAGGTGGCGTTTGCGCGGCGTCGCTGCGCATTTGTTGCAATTGGCGCTCGAGCTTGAGCTTGTCCTGTTCCGCGGTCAGTTCTTTGATTTGCTTCTGAAGGCGGGCGATCTCATCCGGTGGCGCACTGCTGATGCCCGTTTTCATCCCTTGCCAAGACACGGCTAGCGCACCCAGCAAAAGCGCGACCGTCGCACCGAGGAGAAGTTTCATCGTGTCCATGGCGGCCACGTTGGCTGGGATGAAGCCAGATGTCAACGCGATGAAAACCTTGAAATCCATGGCATGGTGCTTCTGCGCACCGCGATCTCAATCACCCGGCAAAGGCGTGAGAGGGCAGCCCCCTCACACCAAGGCCGCGGATCACCCACAGGCGGCCGGCATCGGGTTCGACTACGGATTTGTGAACGCCGGTGGTGACGTAGAGGTCCGTTAGATCAGGCCCGCCGAAGGTGCAGGCGGTGGTTTCGAGGCAGGGCAGATCGATGCGGCGCAGTTCCTCGCCTGTTTCAGGATCGAAACAAATGACGCAGGCGCCGTGACAAAAAGCGACCCACAGGTGGCCATCGGCATCGATGGTCATGCCATCGGGTGATGAGTCGAGGTAGGCGGTGGAAACGACGCTACGCATGTTGCGCAGGCGGCCGGCATCGTAGTCGAAGGCCAGCACTTCTTTGCGCGGGGTGTCGATATAGTAGACGCAGCGGCCATCCGTAGACCAGACGATGCCATTGGAATTGGTGACGGGGCCGAAGGCTTCGTGCAGAGAGAGGTCGGGATCGAGCCGATAGAGTCGGGCGTCGCCGGTTTTTTTCGCGAGGCTGATGGTGCCGGCGAAGAAGCGGCCATCGGGAGAGCACTTGCCGTCGTTGAAGCGGTTGTCGGGCTTATCCGCTTCGGGATCAGCGATGGCGGTGAGCGTGCCCGTTTCCTCGTCGAGAAAAAATAACCCGTGATCGCCCGCGATGACGAGGCCGCCGCTTTCGCGCGGAACCACGGTGCCGACCCGTTGGCCGACCTCCCAGGATTTTTCGCTGCCGCTCGCGGGGTCGTAGCGATGGACGCGGTGGCCTTCGATATCAACGTAGTAAAGCATGCCCCGCCACCAGATAGGGCCTTCGCCCCATTGGCTGTGGAGGTTTCCGACGGGCTCGATGGTGGTCATGAGGCTATTCTAAAAGAAGCGGGAAACACCACCAAGGCAAATCATCGATCCCAAGCTTTTCGCATGGCAGAAAATCTGGTAGAAATGTGGGCAGTGGCTATAATTTCACCATTGAAAATGCGAGGCTGGCTGGAGCGTTCGCTGGATCTCCTTTATCCGCCGATCTGCGCGCTATGCAGGGTGAATTTGACGGAGGGTGACGCACTGTGCAGTCCCTGTGAACAAGATTTGCCGAGATTGAAACCACCGTTTTGCCAACGATGCGGCGAGGCGTTTCAGGGCCAGATCGAAGATGAGTTTGTCTGTCCGAATTGCCACGATCTGAAGTTTGCTTTTGAGTTTGCGCGGTCAGCACTGATTCGCGACGAGCGAACGCTAGAGATGATTCACCGTTTGAAATATGGCCGCGAACTTCATCTAGCGAAGGATCTAGGCCGCCTCGCCACCGAATCGTTTGCGGATCCACGGTTGGCATTCGCTCTGGCGGATCAGTGGCCACTGGTGCCGGTGCCATTGCATCGCAAGCGCCTGCAGCACCGCCATTTCAACCAGGCTGAGGAGATTTGTCGGGTGTTAGCCCGATGCACCGGCTTGCCGCAGATCAAGGCCTTGAAACGGATTCGGGCGACGGAACATCAGACGAGGCTCAGTCGTACCCAGCGTATGGAAAACCTGCGCGGAGCCTTTGCCATGACTCGAGCAGGCCGCCGCCAGATCGGGAAATCCTCAGCGGGTGTTGTTCTCGTCGATGACGTTTTCACCACGGGATCGACTGTTGGTGAATGCGCGAAAATTCTCCGCCGTGCGGGATTTCAAAGAGTGGTTGTCATCACCGTAATGCGTGGCTGATAGGCGGACGAGTTCCTGTCAAAGCGCCGCAACACAACGTGACAAAGGATCGCCGTGATCCCCAAGATCAGCAACGGAGAAATCCCTGAACGGAGGGAATCGCCGATCCCCCAGGACACGAGTGGGTTATTCTCGACGGTCTGATGAAAGAGGACGAAGCCTTTGAATGCGATAATCCAACCGGCGTGAAGGCCGATCGAGAACCACAGTGCCCCCGTCCGAAAGCGGGCCAGGGCAAGCATCATGCCGATGATGAAAATCGTGAAAAAATCCGCGAGAAAAACCTGTGGACTGGTGAATCGAAACACGATTTTTCCCAACAGTTCAAAACCTGCCAAGGTCGAGGCGGGATTGGTAATGACCACTCCATTGGAGGGTTGCAGGAAGTGGGCCACGGCAAAAATGAGTGAGGTGCCAATGCAGGCGGTGAGGGGTTTGGTGAATTTGAGCCAGAGTCCTAACAATACGCCGCGAAACAGCCATTCTTCTAGCACCGAGGCCGCCAATGCAGGAACGAGAACCTTTTCAAGGATTTTGCCAAACGCCGGAGGATGCTCGGCGGGCGCGTAAGCGCCAAGGTATTGGAGGGACACGGCGACGCCATAGAGTACCCCGCCTGCGATGACACAGCCGATCGCGAACTGGACGAGGCCCGACTTCCACGGTGGGCGCAAACTCGTCAGCAACGCTTCGCCTTCGCACTGCCGAATAGCTCGGATTCGCCAAAGTAGCGGAGGCATCAACGTCACCGCAGAAACCACCAAGGAGCGGCTGAAAAACCGGCTAAACTTCGCGCGCTGACACGCGGCCCCCAGCCATTCAAGTGGGGCAATTAAATCCGCCGACGCCGCATGGGCGGCGAGGCTCTTCCCTGCTTGATAGACCCACGGTGCAATCCACGCGCCTAGCAACAGCGCTGACAAAGCCCATAACGCAGCGGCTCCTGCCTCGGATTGGAAAAAACGTTTCAAGTGCAGGGTGATTAAAGATGGCCGGGGGGGAATGTCCAGATATCTTCGAAAATCGCCGCTTAAAAAAAGCCGCCGGGGAATACCCGGCGGCTTTTGAAAAAATCTGATTAATTAGAGAGAACGCAGCACTGACTTGATCGCCTCGAAATCAGGCATATCCTTGGGATGCTCTTGGACTTCGGCGTATTGAACGATGCCAGCCTTGTCGATGACGAAGGCCGAACGCTTGGAAACGCCGCCCATGATGAGATTGGCCTCTGGCAGGAATTGCTTGTAAGCGACACCATAAGCTTCGGTCACTGCGTGTTCGTAGTCGCTGAGTAGGGTAATCGTAATGCCTTCCTTCTGCGCCCATGCTTCTTGTGCGAATGGATTGTCTCCGGATATGCCGAGAACCTTGGCATCGAGCGCATCGTATTCCGAGATCCCTTTCGAGATGTTGCAGAACTCAGTGGTGCAGCCGCCGGTGAATGCCATCGGCACAAACAGCAGGACGATGTTGGATTTGCCGATGAGATCGCTTAAGGTGACCAACTCCGGACCGCTGGCAGTTTTGGTGACGAGGGTGAAATCTGGGGCATTGTCGCCGACTTTGATGGACATAGTGGATTCGTGGTTGTTTGAAGTGAGGTCAGCACTCTAGAACGTGTTAGCCGGATATGTCATATGAATTCTCACAATTTGGCCAGCACCTCGGGTGCGGCAGCGGGATCGAAGAACTAATGGACGATCTCGGCCACGCCCTCGCGGGAGGTGGACCGGATCTGAAAATGCTCGGCGGCGGGCAGCCTGCTCAGATTCCAGAGATCAATGCGGTCTGGCGGCGGCGGCTCGAAGAGCTGATGGACGAGCCCGGCGGGCTGGATCGAGCGCTCACGTCCTATGATCCGCCGCGCGGGAATCCACATTTTCTGCAAGCCATCGCCCATCTTTTCCGCGAGACTTTCGGCTGGGATCTCGGTCCAGAAAACGTCGCCGTCACCAGCGGCGGACAGACCGCCTTCTATTTCCTATTTAACTTACTCGCCGGGCAGATGCCTGATGGTAGCCGCCGAAAAATCCTGCTGCCGCTGGTTCCTGAATACATCGGCTATGCGAATCAAGGCGTCAGCGGCGACCTGTTTCGCGCCGTCACACCGCTGATTGAAAAGACTGCGGCGCACGAGTTTAAATATCGCGTGGATTTCGATCAACTCGAGGTCACCTCCGATATTGCCGCGATCTGTGCTTCACGCCCGACCAACCCGACGGGCAATGTTCTAACCGATGATGAAATTTCCCGACTCTCGGCCATTGCCAAGCAGCACAATATCCCGTTGATCATCGACAATGCGTATGGCGCGCCGTTTCCCGGAATCATCTTTGCCGAGGCGACTCCGTTCTGGGAAAATCACGTCGTCCTCACCTTCAGCTTGTCCAAGATCGGTCTGCCCGGAACCCGCACAGGAATCGTTATCGGCCCGCCAGAAATTATCCGTGCGCTCGGTTCGATGAGTGCCATCGCTGGACTTTCCAACCCGAACATCGGCCAGCAGATCACTCTCCCACTCATTCAGTCGGGCGAAATTTTGCGGCTTAGCAGCGAGGTGGTTCGACCATTTTATGAAGAAAAATGCAGACTCGCCCGCGAAGCAGCAATCGAAGCTTTCGGAGATGACCTCGAATGGTTCATGCACCGCAGCGAGGGCGCGCTGTTCCTCTGGTTCTGGTTTCCCGGGCTACCCATCAGTTCGCAGGAACTCTATCAACGCCTGAAGGCACGCGAAGTTCTGGTGATTCCTGGCCATCACTTCTTCTTCGGTCACGACGATGCTGACTGGCCTCACCGCCACGAATGCATTCGCGTTTCCTATGCCATGGGCGAAGCTATCGTCCGCGACGGCCTGCGCATCATCGCCGAGGAAGTGCGCAAGGCATCGAAGTAGAATCGCTCAATGGGCGGCGAGCCAGTTGGGTCCAGTGCCTGCAGCGACCTCGATTGGGACGCCGTGCGGCAGTTGCAGCGCGGTTTTCATGATCGTGAGAATTTTTGGAACGAGCTCTTCCTGTTCGTCGATTGCGAGGTCGAAGACCAGTTCGTCGTGCACTTGGAGTAGCATCTTCGTTTGATACGACTTTTCTTTCAACAATGAGGCGATTCGAATCATCGCGAGTTTGATCATGTCAGCTGCCGTGCCTTGGATCGGCGTATTGATGGCGGCGCGTTCGGCATTACCTCGGAGGTTTTGGTTGCCCGAGTTGAGATCGGGAAAGTAACGACGGCGGCCGCTGATTGTCTCGACGTAGCCGACTTCCCTCGCTTCGTTGACCGTGCGATCCATGAACTCGCGAATTGCCGGATACTCGCGGAAATAGGCTTCGATGATGTTCGCCGCCTCGGTGCGTGGGATCGCGAGACGCTGGCTCAGGCCAAAGGCGGAGATGCCATAGATGATGCCAAAGTTCACCATCTTGGCCGTGCGACGCATGTCGGAAGTGACATCTGCGGGCTCGACGGCAAAAACTTTCGCGGCGGTGATCGTGTGGATATCGACGTCGTTTTGGAATGCCTCGATCATCGTCGCATCCTGCGAAAGCGCGGCCATCACGCGGAGTTCAATCTGCGAGTAGTCGCAGGATAGGATATCAAATTTGAGATTTGAGGTTTGAGATTTCCTAGGGACAAAGGCCTTGCGAATTTTCCGGCCGGCCTCGGAGCGGACGGGGATGTTTTGCAAGTTCGGGTCCGAGGACGCGAGGCGTCCCGTGGCCGCGACGAGCTGGTGGAAATGAGTGTGAATGCGCCCCGTCTCTGCGACGATGTGGGTGGGCAGTGCGTCGAGATAGGTGGACTTCAGTTTGCTCGCTTCCCGCCAGCCGAGAATGTCCGTGATGATCGGGTGTTTGCCTTCGAGCGTGGCGAGCGTTTGCTCGTCGGTTTTGTATTGGCCGGTTTTAGTCTTCTTTGCCTTACCGGCGAGCGCGAGATGGTCGAACAGAATTTCGCCTAACTGTTTCGGCGAGGCGATGTTGAACGAGCGATCCGCATGGTGGTGAATGGACTTCGCATAATCGTCTATCTGGATTTGCAGCTCGTCGCCGATGGTGCCTAGTGCGGCTGGATCGATGGCGATGCCTTCCATTTCCATAGCCACCAGCACAGGGAGCAGCGGGCCTTCGATCTCATGAAGGATCGTTTCCTGTCCCGATTGCGCGAGCAGCGGGCGAAGGATTTGTGCTAACTGATACGTGACGTCGGCGTCTTCTGCGGCGTATTCCGCCATCGTCGTGAGAGGGATCGCACTGATGTCGAGATCCTTGGATGCCTTGGCTTTCTCAGCGTGGGCAAATAGGTCGAATACCTGTGGAGCCTCGCTGGAGGATGCAGGGGCCGCGATGTCGGCCAACTTCACAGGTGTATAGCCTAGCAGAATCTCGGCGAGGTAATCCATCGAGTGGCGGCGTTCGGGCGCGACCAAGGTGTCCGCCAGCATCGTGTCAAAAAACGGCCCCGTGACCTCGATGCCGTGATGATGAAGGATGGAGAGATCAAATTTGAGATTGTGGCCGATCTTTTCGGCAGGGCTGGAGAACAGCGACTTGAGATCGGAGATCTGGGATTTGATATCGGTGATTGGCAGATACCAACCAGTATGGGCCTGCCACGAGAAGGCGATTCCTAGCAGCTTCGATCGGAAGCGATCCAACCCTGTGGTTTCGATGTCGAAGCAGAATGAGGATTTTTGTGCGAGCTCGGCAAAAAGCTGGGCCTGGAGTTCCGGCGTATCGGCGAGGTGATAGGTATGCTCGACGTCGCGGATGGTCTTGAAGGTTTCGAACAAGGTCGGCGTCTCGGTCTCATCGGGGTCGCTGGTCGCGGCGGGGGTTTCTGAGAACAAACGCTTGGTGAGAGTGCGGAATTCGAATTCGTTGAACAACGATTTCAGTGCCTCTTCATCGCGCGGTGACAGGATGAGATCCTCCCATGTCACGGCGATCGGGACATCAAGAATGATCGTGGCGAGATCCTTCGACAGCAGCGCTTGGTCGGCGTGGGTCTCGACGTTTTCCTTCTGCTTGCCTTTGAGCTTGGATGAATTGGCGATGATGTTTTCGATCGAACCGAATTCTGCGATCAGTTTTTTCGCGGTCTTTTCACCGATGCCGGGAATGCCGGGGATATTGTCCGCAGCGTCGCCCCACAGGCCGAGGATGTCGATGACCTGCTCGGCGCGCTCAATCTCCCAGTTTTTGAGCATCGTGGGAAGGTCGATGACTTCATGGTCGGAGCCCTTGCGGCCTGGCTTCCACATGCAGGTTTTTTCCGAAATGAGCTGTGCGAAGTCCTTGTCCGGCGTGACCATGAACGACTCAAATTCGTCCTTCTCAGCGCGATGCACCAGTGTGCCGATGATATCGTCCGCCTCAAAACCATCGACCTCTAACACCGGGATGTGGAAGGCGCGGCATAGGTTCTTCACATGTGGAATCGCCGCAGCCAACTCCTCTGGCATCTCGTCGCGCTGGGCCTTGTAGGCGGGAAACTTGATGTGCCGCGGGGTCGGGGCCGAGGTGTCGAAGGCGACGCCAATGTGGGTCGGATTCTCCTTTTCCAAAATCGACAGCAGCGTGTTGATGAAACCGTAGAGAGCGGAAGTGTTGATTCCCTTCGAGTTGCGGATTGGATTCTGGATGAACGCGAAATGAGCCCGATAGATCAGGGCCATGCCGTCGAGCAGGAAAAGGCGTTTCATGCCCACAGCTTGGGCGGGCTTCTGCCGCGAGTCCAGAAGAGTGCGTAATCGATGATCATTCGGGATTCAGCACTCAGATTGACAAGGGTGTGCCGAATTAACATCTTCTACGCATGGCGCTCGAAACACCAAAATCAATCCCGGCGAAGCGTCTGCCGGTTTTTGCGATTGCGTGCTGGGTCCTGGCGCTGGTGGCATTTGTGCAATTAATGATCGCCGGCTTGGCGCTGGCGACGCGATTTGAGCAATCGCGGGTGGTGAAAACTTTGATCAAAGAGGTACCTAGGCTGATCGCCGTCCGTATCCCGACTCCAAGTGCTCATCAAGTTCCTACGGCTCCGGTCATTTCCCGGCCGCCAGCAGCCACTCCGCCAGCCTCGGCACCTGCGCCGCTTCCCATTCCCAAAATCAACGAACCTCGATCGGAGCGAATGGTCCGAGAAGCTCGCCAAGCTCGCGTGTCAGGTGACATGGGACTGGCGATCATTAAACTTGAAGAAGCGCTGTCTGTCTCCCCCGATGATCCGAATGTCCATTACGAACTCGGCTTGGTACACGAGCAGATGGGGGTTTTCGACACGGCCACAGCCCATTACGAGAAGGTCTTTCAAATGGGGGCTTCGCGCGCAGGCGCGCTTTACGAAATGGCGGCGGCCAAGCTACGCGATGGATTTGATCAACCCGATGCTATGCTGGGCAAACTTTCGCTCGGCAGAATACGAATTTTTAAGGATGTCACCCATCAAAGCGGTCAACGCATTGTTCTTTCCATCCCTGTACAAAAGGCACCCAACGCCGATATCGAGGTTGAGGGAATCGCCGTGTCGGTGATTTTTTTCAATCGCACCTCCAAGGGTGAGATCCTTCAACTGGAGGATAAATCGTGGGTCAGCGAAAAGTGGGCAACCCTACCCTTCGACTGGGCTGGCAGCGAAGAAACCTTGCAGATGACTTATGTGATCCCACCGCAGGATAATCAAACTGAGCAGCTCTTCGGCCAACGCAGCTACTACGGCCAAGTTGTTTCCTTGCTCTTTAAAGGTGAAGTGCTCGATGTACAGGCTTGGCCTCGCGATCTAGCCGCTAAAGTTCCCAAGCAATCATCCACCAACCCCAATCATCCTTCGCAGCCAGAATTCCAAGACTCGCTGCCGCCAGATTTTGATCCCAGTCTGCCACTATTACCCCCTTTGCCCATCAAGTGATCTTACGGTGATCGCTGGACGAATTCATGAGCGCTTCAATGCGTGTTATTTTTGAACAAATTCAAAAATTGATCCTCATATTCATGAAAGACCTTGAGTCGATCTAGTTCCCGCTTCAGCTCATAGGCACGCGATCGATCTTTGCGAGCCGTGGAGAAGAGCGCGTCAATGCGCTGTTTATCGTGGGTGCTTAGATGAGGTGAACTTTTCTCCGATTCCGTATCCTCGCCCTCAGCTAGCGCTGCCTCTGGACTGCCGACGGATTTCTCCAAGCGATTCAAAAACTCCTCGAGTCCTTTTTCGACGTTCTTTGCCTGATCTTGGAGTTCTTGGAAGTCGATCGAAATTCCCGCCATTTTGGTGAATGTCTTCAAAACTGCGAGAGAGGCTTTGGGGAATGGGAACTGCGAGAAGACGTGTGGCATTTCCCCCAGCAGGCAGCCCCCACGCATCCCGTTATCGGCTGCAACTCCCAAAAGAACGCCGTTGAGACCGCTGATATGACCTTCCTCAAGAGCGTGCACGTGATGCTTTTTAAATTCCGCGAGACTTTCGGGGTCGATGGCCGCGCCGAAAACCCGCGACTCATGCTCAGGCCGCATCGCCGTCGCCATGGCGGCAAAGGTAAAAACACGTTTCACCCCAAGTTCCTGAGCATGCCCGATAAGCTGTGAGCAAAATGCACCGCCCTTCGCGGGAGGTTGAGCCTCGCCGACGAAGACGATGAGATCGTGCTTCCCCTGAGGATCATTCCATAAAAACAGCCGACTGCGGGGTAGACGTCCATTGATGATGAGACCTTTTTTGACCTCGACACGTTCGAAGTCAAAAAACTCCCGAGCGGGAAACTCGGTCAAAAGGTGCATACCAAGCTTTGCCATCAGATAGTAGCCCGCGCTGATGGAAACAGCCCCCATCCCGGGCCATCCAGCGACGAGCCAAGGATCATTGAGTTTTAATTCCTTTTCCATGACTCCAATATCCACCCGTTCTGGGATACGTCAAACTCTCATCTTCACGCCACTGATGAAACTGCGTCAGCAATGACGGATTTGATTGTGGCCTAATGATGAGTGATAAAACGTCTTTCAAGATCGACCAGTGGTATTTTGGTGAGATCACCTGTGACGATGTCAGATAAGACTCGATGGGCCGCAGCGGGCAGAGCCTCTAGCAAGCTTGGCAGGTTTTCCTGCGGAAAGACTAGGCGCCACAAGGGGTAGTTTTGCTCGGCGACAATCTCGCCGATTTTGGCGGCGATGCGCTCTAAGGCTTGCTTCTCGAGCTCGGCTTTCAAGTGGCGCTCTTCACCGTATGACATCCCCACGTCTACGCCAAGCGGTCCACCTTGGCTAAAGCGGCCGGCGTGGTCGGTCACGATCTCGTGAATGTGTTGAGGCCTCAGCTCGATCTTGTCTTCCGGTTCTTCGAGCAGATGAGCCTCTTCGAGCGGATCATCTCCTGCAGGTTTATAATTCAGGGGGCGGACACGGCCCAGATTGGCGATAATGATGAGGTTTTCCATAGGGTTGGGGGGATAAAATGCACTTTGATCATGGACCCGTCCCAGCGCATTCGCAAGACAGAATTGGATGGATGTCGGCACTGGTTCAAAACTAGACAGATTTCAGCGTGAAATGGCCGAGAACCCAGAGCTTGGAAAATGGGTGAAAAAGCACGGTGACGGCCTTGTGCGGGAAGTGGGCGCAATTTCATAATCTTGGCCTTGGAATTCGAGGGAGGGGCCAATGTGGACCTTGCGTGTTGTTCGCAAAGAGCAATGAAGATCCAGCAGGGTTGACGCGGGTGTGGGACTTAGGCGGGCGGTGCGTCTGAGGAGTTGTTCATCCCAAACCTCCGACGGGATCCTGCCGGAGCTCCGTTGGATTTTCATCTGGAGGATCGAATCGGCAGATAGCCAGGCGCTGACTCCGGCGTGGGCCCCGACAGCACGTGCTTGCGGAGCGGCAAGGCGCCTCGCTTGAATCTCTTGGTCTTACTGCAAGATGGCACAGAATTAGCTTTTCTTGAATCACATGTTGCATCATATTTTTAGCTAATGAATGAAAAGCCGAAACTTGTCAGCGACGACCCATGGTTGGAACCGCATCAAGCAACGATCGAGCGGCGAATGCAGCAATATTCAGAAACTCTGGTGGAGATAGAAAAAGGTTCTGGCTCGCTCGCCGCCTATGCCACGGGTCACAATCACGTCGGAATTCATTTTCATCCGGACACTCGGAAATGGAGTTGCCGCGAATGGGCGCCTGCGGCACAGGCGGTTTTTTTGTTAGGGGATTTTAACGACTGGAATCGGGTGTCTCACCCGCTAGCCTCTTCGGACAGCGGCGTTTGGTCGCTGGAATTGCCCGCCGATGCTCTTGCCCACGGACAAAAGTTAAAACTTCATATTGTCGGTGCCGATGGCTCGAGGCGCGATCGGATTCCTGCCTGCATTCGTCGCGCGGTGCAAGATCCGACGAGTCATGATTTCTGCGGCCAAATCTGGAATCCGCCGGAAGCCTATGTTTGGCGACACGATTTTACTCCCGCCTCGGTTGGAGCACCGCTGATTTATGAATCCCATATCGGCATGGGTGGCGAGGAACCGCGGGTTCATACTTACCGTGAATTTGCAGAGACTGTTTTGCCCCGCATCGCCAAGGCGGGCTATAATACGGTGCAGCTGATGGCGGTTCAGGAGCATCCGTATTACGGTTCCTTCGGTTACCATGTCTCTTCATTTTTTGCCCCTTGTTCACGCTTTGGTACGCCGGAGGACTTGAAGTATTTGATCGATACCGCCCACGGTCTCGGACTCGCAGTCCTGCTCGACGTGGTTCACTCCCACGCTGTCAAAAACATTGCCGAGGGGCTCAATGATTTTGATGGCTCGGGGAACCAGTATTTCCACCACGGCTCGCTTGGCGATCACCCAGCGTGGGATTCGAAGTGCTTCGACTACGGGCGTCCGGAAGTCCGTCAATTCCTGCTTTCCAACATTCGTTATTGGTTAGAAGAATTCCGATTCGATGGCTTTCGATTCGATGGTGTAACCTCGATGCTCTATCATTCCCGTGGCATGAAGGCCTTCGGTAGCTATGATGACTACTTCGGGGGAGATGCTGACGACTCCGCAGTTCTTTATCTGAAGTTAGCTAACAAGCTGATCCAAGAAATCAAACCGGGAAGCATAGCCATCGCCGAAGACATGTCGGGCATGCCGGGGCTTTGCCGACCGACTGAGGAAGGAGGCCTTGGGTTTTCCTATCGCCTCGCCATGGGTATTCCAGACTATTGGATCAAACTGCTCAAACACAGCCGCGATGAGGACTGGGACATGGGCGAACTTTGGGGCGTTCTCGCGAACCGCCGTCGCGGCGAAGCCACCATCGCCTACGCCGAGAGTCACGACCAGGCGCTTGTCGGCGACAAGACTTTGGCCTTCTGGTTGATGGATCAGGAAATGTATTGGCATATGGGCCAAACCGATTCGCACCCTCAGATCGAGCGCGGCATTGCCCTTCACAAGCTCATCCGACTGACCACGTTGGTGCTTGGTGGGGAGGCGTGGCTCAACTTTATGGGCAACGAATTCGGCCACCCCGAATGGCTCGACTTCCCGCGCGAAGGTAATGACTGGTCCTATCACTACTGTCGTCGCCAATGGTCGCTGGTGGACAATCCTGAGTTGAAGTACGGATGGTTGGCCGAATTCGACCGCCAGCTGATGGACTTTACCAAGAAATTCAACCTCTTATCCACGCCGCCCGCACAGCTGCTACATCTCGACGCTGGCCAGAAAATCATAATCGCAGAACGAGCCAATCTGATTTTCGTGTTCAATTTTTCGGTCTCGAATTCCGCCTTTGGCTACCCCGTGCATGTACCCGGTCACGAAACACGCAAGCTCGTCCTTGATACCGACCAGCCCGATACAGGTGGTCACGGGCGCGTGGATCACGTCTTCGACTACCCGGTCGCGGAGGATGGTGTCATGAAAATCTATAGCCCTTCCCGCAGCGGACTGGTCTTTGCAAAGATGAGTTGATGCGCGATTGCGTCATTTTAGACCCGCAAGCGCGTCGATGACAGCGCTTTGGATTGGCGGGCTGGCGAGATTTCCCAAATGCCCGCCGTCAGGCAAAATCTTGAGACGTGCGGGCCCGAGCGTGGATTCCAACCATGCAGCGTCTTTGGCGGGGAGAAGAAAGTCGTTACGATTCGCCACTACCCTGACTTTCGGGTGGTTGCGAAGTTCCTTTCCGTAGGTCTTAAGGTTGATCTTACGGTTGAACTCTTTCGTTCCGATGCCGTGCGAATTATAGTGGGGAATGACGAATCTTTGGAAGTAATCCTGAAACGAGTAATTGGAAATCTCGCGGTAGCTCGCTTCCCTTCGCAACGCTGAAAACGGGGTCTGGAGTATGCCTAGATTGTGTCTTTTCTGACTGCTATAAATCGAATCTCTCAACGTCAGGCGGAATGAGAGCCCGATTAGATATTTGGACTCGGTGGCATCGAACGGCGGAACTGTGCCAAGGGAAGGTGGCAATGTGGCGATTTTAGCTGCCTTGTGGACGGCTAGATTGATGCGTGCCTGGCGAGCGTCTGCTGGCCACGCCAGTGGCGCATTGTAATAGCGGTCCAGGATCGAGTTCCCGTGATTCAGATCGACGGGCGGATTGATCGCTACATAACGGTCGAAGCGCAGCAGGCCGGATTTCTCCTGCTTTTCGTGGCTGGCGAGGTAGAGCGACTGGAATCCGCCCATTGAGAAGCCGACAAAGGCCTTCTTGAGAAAGCGCCCAGGATTTTTTTTCTCCAGCAGACGGTCGATTTCAGTCAGCTCCACCAACAGGTCGTGACAATCAATCGGTGGGTAACCGGGCAGTGCGGCGGTGGAGGCTTGCTCCATGAACTCTGGGTGAAATACGCCCGTGGTGGCCACTACAGAATATCCATTTTGATAAAGGTGTTCAGCGAGTGCGAGGGTGAACTTCGAAAGGCGGTGTGACCCCAGTCCCGGCGCGATATAAACGAGAGGCGCAGTCATGGGCTGTAGCCAACAGTTAAAGTTCATGCGCCGCCCTGTCGAAGACAGACGCACGCTCATTTCATGGCCGCGCTCAATGAACTTGGGATCCCTGCAATCAATCGCTATCACGCCCAAGGTTTGCAGTGTCGCCAAATCCTTTTCCCCGTCGGACCGCCAATCCGGTGAATCGAATTTCGAAGCATAAGACCAGGCGTATCGCGCTCCGACATAAGGGTCTGCCTCGGAGCGAATGAATTGCGCCGCATTTTCCACATGCTCCGTCACGCCGTTATAGGTCGAGACATAGGCGGCGACGTTGTAGCGGGATTCGCAGTTCCATGGCTGAGCCACCTTGTCTAGGGCCAATCCGACGGTATGACTTGCATCGCTGGGGCCGAAAAATGGCAGTACCAAATATCGGCTCGAGTGCCAGCCCCATTGGTTGAATGTGCCAGCAAAGTCGGCCTCGGATTTTGGAATCTGCCAGCCGCTGGCCACGTCGAATAGGCCACCAATACCAACGGTGCTGTTGCAGAGAAATCGCAGCGACTCATCGCTGGCACTAGTCCATTTACCTTGAAGCGCGTGATTCACGAGGCGCCCAGGATAGCTGATGTTGCGGGTGAAATTTTTGATCGATTGACGAACCGGCGCGGGGGTGACGGTTCGATAGACTCTTCCCGTCGGCTGGATGACATTTAAAAGAATTTCACGGTTCAGCGTCCATATCCCGCGGTTCACTGGCTCAAACGGATCGGCCATGAATTCTGGAAACGTTGCCTGAGACGCTGAAGTATCGTTCTGCGAAGGCCGATCCTTGGCTGCCGTCGGCAAGTTGCTGGCAATTAGGCTCGCCGCCATGGCGAACAGGCGCAGCCATACTGATCGGCTCATCAGGGAGCCGATAAAGTTAGAAGGCAAAGTCGTCATGTGTGCAACATGACAAGGTTTTAAGTAGATGCAATACTCGATGTAAATTCGGTGACTGGACGATCTGAAAACCACGCGTCGCCCTACCTTTGATCTCTCGCATGCCACAGGAAGCGTCTCGTCGGAATGCTCGACACTACGCTTAGAGCAGGATGGCGATTTGCTTCCTTTTTATTGTGATCATTAGTGGTATTTAGCGGCGAGGGTGCGGCCTTTTTTGGCGCTCTGCACGGCGAGGTCAATGATGTGGATGGGGCGGCGAGACCATTCTGGAGTAATAATCAGCTTGGTACCCTTGGTGAGGTGGTCGGCGATGTTTTGGTAGAAGCGGTGCCACTCGTTGGGGCGATGTTTTCCTTCCTCAACCGTGAGGAAGTGGCCGTTGCGCGAGCGCAATTCGTAGCCGCTGTTATAGCCACGGATATCGGTGATATAGCTGCCATCGGTACCAGTGATCTCGAGCGTGCCTGGTTTCATGTTAGAATCTAGTGAGCTGATGGTGAGTTGCATCCAAACTCCGTTGCGGAAACGGATCGTGGTGCTTGCCTCGTCTTCGTTCGTGTCGTTTTTCCAATTCGTCCACGGTGCCCAATAGCCAGTCTTTGCGAAGCCGGAAACTTCGACCACCTCGGAGTCGATAAGTTGCAGTCCGTACTCCAGCAAGTGCGCACCCCAGTCATAGAGAATGCCGCCAGAGATGCTGCGGCTGCTGCGCCAACGATCGTCAGGCTTGGAACGACCACCCATGCGGGCCTCGACGCGCACGATCTCGCCGATGGCCTTCTGGTTCCGAATAATGTCGATGGCGGTGAGAATGCAGCCGTCCCAGTGGCGGTTGTGGTAGGTCGACAGAACCACGCCGGATTGTTTCGCGGCGTCGATCATGGCGTCGCACTCCGCCGTGGTAAGAGCCAGCGGCTTTTCGCAAACGACGTGCCGGCCAGCCTTGAGGCATTGCAGTGCGAGCTTTGCATGAGTTTTGTGCGGTGTGATGATGGTCACTAGGTTGACATCCGACTTGCGGAGCATCTCTGCGGTGGTCGAGTAAGTCTTGATGTCAGGGAAATCGGTTATCGCGGCCTCAAGGCGCTCTGGGTCGATTTCGCAAACCGCCGCTGGCGTCATGCCTGCTTGTTGCATTTCCCTGAGGTGGGTGCGCCCCATGTTGAAGGCTGCGCCGTAGCCGACGACTCCGGTTCGGATGTCGGCAGGGAGGCACGTGTTTTTCATTATTAAGAAAATAACACATGCAGGGGTGCATCTTCCAGCACCAAGCAAATCCATTTTCAAAAAACGTGTCAGCGGGTTCAGCCGCAGACTCGGCGCTAGCTAGAGCATCGCGCGAAAACGAGGGAGAATTTTTTGATAGAGTGAGTTTTTACCGCCGCGGGCCAATTGGGAGGCGACCAGCGCGGCAGCGCAGGTGGGATCAATGGGCGAAAGCGAAGTGGTTTTGTAAGTGGCGGTCTCGATTTGCCGCTCGACATGCAATGCAGCCGGTTTTTGGGTGATTTGGACCTTTGTGTTGCCGGCGCGGAGGATCACGGCAGAGAGGGGCGGTCCTGTGGCGTCGGCACTCAGGTGGACGGCGATGGGGTGGCCGTCTATGGATTGGTATGCAATTTGGTCGCTTAGGGGACGGTCTTGCCAGTCCGCTTGTACGGCTAGCCAAGCTAGGACTTGAAGTGCGCTGTTGCGGTGGTCCGGGTGGTATATGATCTCGACTTGTTCGATCATCGGCAAGGCTTGCTGCGCGGCGGGATCATCAAACAAACTGGCGATACCCACGCGGAACTGCCACGAACGGGTCCATGCATGGTCTTGCAGCACGAGCTCCGGGTTGCTCTGGGAGGCTTCTTCAATCTTTGCAAAGGAGGCCGCTGGATCAGCCCATGAAGAGCTGTCGATGATTAGACGATCCATCACGCTGACGAGGCGCTCTGTTAGAATTTCGGACAACTCACCCTGCCACCAAAAGACCAGTGGCAGATCGGAATTAAGGTGGGAGAATACGGTGTTGCGAAGGCGACCGGTGACACGCCCAGTTAGGAAAAAGGCAATTTGCTCACAACAGATCGATTTACGGCCGTCGGCCAGGTGGCAGTGTGCGGTGATCCAGGCGCGTAGGCTGGGCTTTGGCTCGTCGCGGTCGATGGCGACGAGGATTGCACGGCAGGCGTGTTCGCGGGTCAGTTCACGGACGATTTTCGAGTTTTCGATCAGTGCTTCGGGGCGCTCTGAATAAACCACAAGGTTCATCAGTGAGGCGTTGGTCCGAGCCTGGTCCTGTTCCCAGAGCTTGTGCAGTTCATGATCAATCGCGGAGATCGGGACTTCGGTTCCTAGGTCAGGACAGACTTCGGGAGGGGCGTTTAGCAGGGTGCTCATGTCGGCGTTGGATCCAGGTGCTTGAGGAGTTGATCCAGCGCGCTGGACAAAATCATTCTTGGAGGAGTTGGTCGGCAATCAGTTGTGTTTTAACCTCTTCAAAGGCCAGTTGCTCGGCTTGGCGGCGTTCGGCAATGGCCCTGAGCCCTTCGACGTGCTTTTTCAGCTCTTCGTAGTCCTCGATGGGAAGTACAACTGAGATTTTTTTGCCATTTTGATCTGTTAGGTATTGAGGCTTCATCCTGCCAGAGTAGCTGAAATTTCAGCGCCCTGCAAGATGTCAGAGTCAGAGTCTGCGCCAAGAGTTGCCGTCCCGGTGGAGCAATTCATCCGCTTCTTTGGGCCCCCACGAGCCGGCGACGAATTCAGCCATGGGTGGCGGCGTGCTGGACTCGTGCCAAGCCCGTTCGATGTGGTCGATAAATTTCCACGCCTCTTCCACCTCGTCACGGCGGGCGAAAAGAGTGGCATCGCCAGCGATGGCGTCGAGCAGCAGCCGCTCGTAGGCCTCGGGGCTGCCTTTGCCGAAGCTGGTGGCGTAGTGGAAATCCATTTTGACCGGCTCGAGTCGCAGACTGGTGCCAGGGATCTTTGAAACCATGCGCAGGGAAATGCCCTCATCTGGCTGAATGCGTATCACCAGAACATTGCCGCCGGGGACGCCGCCAGGCAGCGCGTTGAAGAGTACGCAGGGAGCGTCCTTGAAGTGGACTGAAATCTCGGTGGATTTTTTCGGCAGGCGCTTACCCATGCGGATGTAAAAGGGCACGCCGCTCCAGCGCCAGGTATCGATCAGCAAGCGCACGGCCACATAAGCCTCGGTCTCAGATTCGGGGCTGACGCGATCTTCCTGCCGATAACCGGGGACTGGGTTGCCGTCAACATGGCCGGCTGTATACTGAGCGCGGACGACGTTTTGAGCGACTTTATCCGGGGTGTCCCATTGGCGCAGCGAGCGGAGAACTTTGACTTTTTCGTCGCGCACGCCGTCTGCCGACAGGTCGGTGGGAGGTTCCATGGCGACTAGGCTGAGAAGCTGGAGCAAGTGGTTTTGCACCATGTCGCGCAACGCGCCGGACTTTTCATAATAGCCGCCGCGGCCGCCTTCCATACCCAGGTTTTCGGCGCAGGTGATCTGGATGTGGCTGATGTGGGTGCTGTTCCAGAGTGGCTCAAAGATCGAGTTAGCAAAGCGCAGCACCATCAGATTCTGCGCAGTTTCTTTGCCGAGATAGTGATCGATTCGGTAGGTGTCGCTCTCGCGGAAGGTATCGTTGACGACTTGGTTAAGATGCTTGGCGGTCGCGAGGTTAGTGCCAAAAGGTTTTTCCACGATGACGCGAGACCAGCAGCCAGGCTTGGCTTCATTGAGTCCGGCGTTTTTCAGGTGTATGAGGATTTCGTCGAAAAACTCTGGTGCCGAGGCGATGTAGAACAAGCGGTTGCCCTTGCAGCCGTGTTCGGTATCGATGGCGTCAAGCTTTTGGGTAAGCCGGCGGTAGCCCTCGGCATCACTAAACTCAGAGGTGTGATAGGAAACGGAGTTGATGAAATTGTCCCAGATCTCGTCGTCGTGGCCGGTGCGCGACACCTTGCGATTGAGTACAGCGAGTCCGCTGCGGAATTCATCGTCCGTCTTTTCGCGGCGGGCGAAGCCGATGATTTTCACGCCTGTGGGCAATTCGCCGCCCACCGCGAGATTGTAGAGGGCTGGAATCAACTTGCGGTGGGTGAGGTCGCCGGTGGCTCCAAAGATAACAATGCTGCAAGGCTCGGCGCGCGAGCGCGAAACGAGGTCTTCGCGAAAAGGATTCATGAAAGAGGTGCGGGGTGGGAAAATTAGAAAGCGGAGTGATTTTTTTCACTCTGCGTTTCCTTGTTACCAAGGTAGCGGGAAGGCGCGGTTGAAGGCGAAAACCCTCTCGCGGATCGCGTGGAGCTTCTCCAGATTGGCGTGATTTGACAAGGCTTCATGGATGAAATCGGCGACCTGCTCGACATGAGTTTCCTTCATGCCGCGGGTGGTGACGGCAGGTGTGCCGATGCGGATACCACTGGGTTTCATCGGGCTGCCGGTGTCGAAAGGAATGCCGTTTTTATTGACGGTGATCCCAGCCTCATCAAGAGCGTGTGAGGCGTCAGTGCCGTTGAGATCCTTGTTGCGCAGGTCTACCAGCATCACATGGTTGTCAGTGCCGCCGGAGCAAATACGGAAGCCGTGATGAGTGAGACGCGCGGCGATGGCTTGGGCGTTCTTGATGACCTGGGCGGAGTATTCCTTGAACTCTGGCTTGAGCGCCTCGCCGAAGCAAATGGCCTTGGCCGCGATCACGTGCATCAGCGGACCACCTTGGATTCCAGGGAAGACCTGCGAGTCGATTTTTTTGGCAAACTCGGCCTTGCAAAGAATGATGCCGCCGCGAGGGCCACGCAACGACTTGTGGGTCGTGGAGGTCACGAAGTCTGCGTGAGGGAAAGGACTGGGGTGAACACCCGCAGCGACGAGACCCGCGATGTGGGCCATGTCGACGAAGAGGTAAGCGCCGACTTCGCGGGCCAGCTTGCCCATGCGCTCGAAGTCGATCACCCGCGAGTACGCGGATGCGCCGACCGTGATCAGTGCGGGCTTGAGCTCGCGGGCGGTTTTTTCGAGTTCGTCGTAGTTGATTCGCTCGTCATCAGGGCTGACACCGTAATGGGTGACATCGTAGAAACGACCGGAGAAATTCGCCTTGTGACCGTGGGTGAGGTGGCCGCCGTGGGCAAGGTCCATGGTGAAGATCTTGTCGCCCGGCTTGAGCACCGCGAAGTAGACTGCCGTGTTGGCTTGCGAGCCTGAGTGAGGCTGGACGTTGGCGTGTTCGGCACCGAAAAGCTCCTTCGCGCGGTCAATGGCCAGTTGTTCGACAACATCGACATTTTCGCAGCCCCCATACCAACGCTTGCCTGGGTAGCCTTCGGCGTACTTATTAGTGAGCAGTGAGCCTTGGGCTTCCATCACGGCGGGCGAAGCAAAGTTTTCGGAAGCGATCAGCTCGATGTTGTTGCGCTGGCGGTGTTCCTCGGCGGTGATTGCGGCGTAGATCGCGGGATCCGTCTCGGCGATGCGGCTGCCAGATGACTTGCAAACGCGGGCTTGATGGCGCCCACCTTCAAAGGCAGTGGCAAGGAATGCATCAGCCATGGCGATGGCGGTCTCAGCATCGGTGAATTTCCCACTCAGGCAAAGAACGTTGGAATCGTTGTGCTGGCGGGTCGTCACGGTTTCCTCGACCGAGCGAACATTTGCCGCACGGACGTGGCGGTGGCGGTTGGCCGCGATGCACATGCCGACACCCGAGGTGCAGGCCAGAATACCGAAATCGTAAGTTCCATCGGCCACGTTGCGAGCGACGAGGTTCGCATAGTCCGCGTAATCGACAGCATCATTGGTATGAGTACCGAAATCGTGGACTTCATGTCCGACAGCGGCGAGGTGTTTAACAACGGCGTTTTTGAGGTCGACGGCGCCGTGATCGGCTCCGATGGCGATGCGAAAGGTAGGATGGCTCATGGACGGAAAAGGATTCAACTGTGGGAATGGCGACTTGAAAACCGGAAATTTCAATCATTTGCAGTTCCACCCTCTGCCGGCCGCACATCTTGGATGATTAACTGCAGAGTGGTTCTTCCGCGGAAGGTATTGCGGTCCACGGTAAAAGCAACGTCCCACGGTGGATCGGGCAGTGGATGTTCGCCACCGCCAAAGTAGACGGCGTCTTGTTCGTGGTAGCCTTGACGCAGCATGAAACGCAGGTGGTTGTTTTTCATGTGCTGGGGTGAACGACTCAGCCCGACTTCGCGGGAAATGAAGACCGGTTGGGGATTGCCATTGCCGAAGGGCTGCAGCAGTTCGTAACTGGACAGGAATTCCAAGGACAACTGGCCAAAGGAGATCTCGGCATCGTACATCAGCTTGGGTTGGCGTTGTTGGGCGTTGCTGTTGCTCAGCACGTAGTCTGCAAAGTTCTTTCGGAAGGCATCGAGTTTTCCCTCTTCGATGGAAAGTCCCGCAGCCATCGCGTGACCGCCGCCAGCGAGCAAGTCGCCTTCGCAGGCGCGGATCGCATCCACCAGCGAAATGCCTTCAATGCTTCGGCCGGAGCCTTTGCCGATGCCGTCCTTGTCGATGGCGATGATGAAGGTGGGTTTGTGATATTGGCGCATCAAGCGCGAGGCGACGATGCCGACCACGCCGTGATGCCAGTCACGCGAGCCTAGTACGATGACCGGATCGCGGGTGGGATCGAAATCGCGATTGAGCATTTCCACGGCTTCGCGGCGGATCAGTCCTTCGAAGGCCTGGCGTTCCTTGTTGTAGACGTCGAGCTTCTGGGCGAGCTCGAAGGCGGTTCGGCGGCATTCGGTCGTCAGGGTTGCCAATGCATCTTCGGGGACATCCATCCGACCCGCGGCGTTGAGCCGGGGGCCGATGCGAAAGCCGATGTCCATCGAGACCGCAGGGCCACTCATGCCCGTGACTTCCTGCAGCGCCCGCAGCCCCGGATTGAGCGTGTTTGGCAAGTGCTTGAGTCCGTGGCGGACCATCAGGCGGTTTTCCCCGACCATCGGGACAATGTCGGAAATGGTTGCGACCGCCACCAAATCCAAGAGTTCCTTCAGGTTGAGGTCGACCGGACGGGTTTTCATCAGCGCGTGGCCGAGTTTAAAAACCACGCCTGCTGCGCATAAATAGGTGAACTCGCTGCCGCATTTGGGGTTCACTAGCGCACAGCAATCGGGTCGGCCAACGAGCTCGGGCTCATGGTGGTCGACAATGAGCACGTCGATGCCGTCCTTTCGCAGCGCTGCCACCTCATCGATGGAAACGGTTCCGCAATCCACGGTGATTAGGAGATCAGGCTTGGGTCCTTCATTCATGCAGCGGGCCAAGGCTGTAGTGCTGAGGCCGTACCCTTCGGGGCCGCGGCGTGGGATGAAGTGTCGCGGCATCAACCCGTAGGCAATTAAAATACGCCGCATCAGAGTGATCGAAGAAATGCCATCGACGTCGTAATCGCCGTAAATACAGATGCTCTCGCCCCGATCGATGGCCAGCAGCACCCGCTCTACGGCCGGTTTCATGTCGGGAATCAGGAAGGGATCAGCCAAATCCCTGAGCCTCGGACGCAAATAGCCTTCCAAATCAACACCCGGCGGAAGACCGCGCTGACGGATGAGATGTTCGAGGATGGGTGGAAAGCCGTTTGGTGATCCGCTTTCCGTTTGTTGAAACGGTGCGCCGCGGGCTGTCCACTTAAACGGCTGGGCTCGCATGAAGTGGCCGCCATCCTAGGGGAGCCCATTGCCGCGATACAAGGGCAGATACCAAAAGCACCCGAATGTGCCCCGTGCGCCATCTTGTCGCTATTAAACCGCGACATTTTGTCTCATGTCGCAGCGGTGACTCACGGGGGTGATGACTCAGTTATTTTCTAAGTTATTCAAGATGAACATGTAAAATGTAAAATATGATTTCTGGCACACGCCTTGCGAAAGGAATGGCGTCACCCACGCCCTGCTGGGCAGCAATTACTGAAAGGAAACCATCTTATGTCTAAAATTCTCGGAATCGATCTCGGAACCACCAATTCGTGTATGGCTGTCATGGAAGGTGGCGAATCCACCGTCTTGGAAAACTCCGAAGGCGCACGCACCACTCCATCCGTCGTCGCATTCGCCAAAAACGGCGAGCGCCTCGTCGGCCAAGCCGCCAAGCGCCAAGCGGTCACCAACCCGCAAAACACCATCTTCTCGGCCAAGCGGCTCATCGGCCGCAAGTTCTCGGAACTCACCGACGCCGACAAGCGCATGCCTTACACCATCGTCGCCGCCTCTAACGGCGACGCCCACATCCAAGTGGAAGTCGGCGGCGAGAAGAAAACCTACTCGCCCCAAGAAATCGCGGCGATGGTCCTCGGCAAGCTCAAGGCCGATGCCGAAGCCAAGCTCGGCGAAAAAATCACTCAGGCCGTCATCACGGTTCCTGCCTACTTCAACGACTCCCAGCGCAACGCCACCAAGGCCGCTGGCGAAATCGCTGGCCTCGAAGTGCTCCGCATCATCAATGAGCCCACCGCAGCCGCCCTCGCTTACGGCCTCGACAAGAAGTCCGACGAAAAAATCGCCGTCTATGACCTCGGCGGCGGCACCTTCGACATCTCCGTCCTTGAAATCGGCGACGGCGTCTTCGAAGTGCTCGCCACCGATGGCGACACCCAACTCGGCGGCGACGACTGGGACAATACCCTGATCCAGTGGATCGTCGGTGAATTCAAAAAGGACCAAGGCATCGACCTTTCCGGCCAACCCGACGCGCTCCAGCGCATCAAGGAAGAAGCCGAAAAAGCAAAAATCGCCCTCTCCTCCACCCAGTCCTACGATATCAGCCTGCCATTCGTCACGGCGGACGCCACCGGTCCGAAGCACATCCAGCTCACCCTCACCCGTTCCAAGCTGGAACAACTCACCGACTCGCTGTTCGAGCGCACCAAAAAGCCCGTCCGCGATTGCCTCAAGGAAGCAGGGCTGACTCCTGCTGAAATCAACGAACTCGTCCTCGTCGGCGGCATGACCCGCATGCCGAAGGTCGTGGAAATCGCTCGCGAACTCGCTGGCCAAACGCCTCACCAAGGCGTCAACCCCGACGAAGTCGTCGCCATCGGCGCGGCCATCCAAGGCGGTGTCCTCCGCGGCGATGTCAAAGACGTGCTGCTCCTCGATGTCAGTCCGCTCACCCTCTCCATCGAAACGGAAGGTTCGCGCGCCACCCCGATGATCGAGCGCAACACCACCATCCCCGCCAAGAAGTCGCAGATCTTCTCGACGGCATCTGACAGCCAACCTGCCGTGGACATCCGCATCTGCCAAGGCGAGCGCCCGATGTTCATCGACAACAAACTGCTCGGCAACTTCAAGCTCGACGGCATTGCACCCGCCCGCCGTGGCGAGCCGCAGATCGAAGTCACCTTCGACATCGACGCGAACGGTATCCTCCACGTTTCCGCCAAGGACAAACAATCCGGCAAGGAACAGAAAATCTCCATCCAAGGTTCCTCCGGGCTTTCCAAGGACGAGATCGAGCAAGCCAAGCGCGACGCCGAAGCCCACGCCGACGAAGACAAAAAGCGCGTCGAAAAAGTCGATGCCAAGAACAAGGCTGACAACCTCGTCTTCTCCGTCGAGAAACAACTCGGCGAACTCGGTGACAAGGCCCCCGCCGAACTCAAGGAAATGCTCGGCGGCAAGATCCAGGCTGTGAAGGACTCGATCAGCAGCGACGATGTGGACAAGATCAACAGCGCCGTCATCGACCTCGAAGGTTCCCTCCAAGCCCTCGCCGAAGCCGCCCAAGGCGCGCAAACCCCCGATGTCGAGCCCGCTGAAGCCGCTGCTTCCAGCGAGCCTAAACAAGCCAAAGGCAAGGTCGTCGATGCCGAAGTCGTTGATTAATCAATCGTTTCCGGCACTTCAAAAAGTGCCGGAACGTATCATTCTGATAGAAACTTCTTTCATTTAAAACTGATCTCTGCTCACTTTCCACTCTGCTTAAACAGCGTGGCTTCTCGTAAACACAAACTAACATATACCTAAATATTATGGCCAATATCAAACCACTCGGACAACGCGTCCTCGTCAAACGTCTCGAAGCCGACACCATCAGCGCTGGCGGCATCGTCCTGCCAGACTCCGCCAAGGAAAAGCCACAAGAAGCTGAAGTCCTCAGCCTCGGCACCGGCGGCAAAGACGACAAAGGCGTGACCATCGAGTTCACCGTCAAAGTCGGCGACAAAGTCCTCATCTCCAAATACGGCGGCACCGAAGTCAAACTCGGCGGCGAAGAAGTTCTCATCATCAACGAATCCGACATCCTCGGCATCGTTGGCTAATCCCCGATTCTCAAAATCTTAAATCTCAAATTATAATCTATCATGGCTAAACAATTGCAATTCGACGAAGCAGCTCGCCAGGCCCTCCTGCGCGGTGTGGAAAAACTCGCACGTGCCGTCAAAGCGACCCTCGGGCCAGCTGGACGCAACGTCATCCTCGACAAAAAATTCGGTTCCCCAACCATCACCAAAGACGGTGTCTCGGTGGCCAAGGAAATCGAACTGGAGTGCCCTTACGAAAACATGGGTGCCCAACTCATCCGTGAAGTTTCCAGCCGCACTTCCGACATCGCTGGCGACGGCACCACCACCGCCACCGTGCTTGCCGAAGCCATCTACAAAGAAGGCCTTCGCAACGTCACCGCTGGTGCCAACCCGATCTCGCTGCAACGCGGCATCATGAAGGCCACCGAAGCGATCGTCGCCCAACTCAAGGCCCTTTCCAAGCCCGTCTCCGACGCCAAGGAAATCGCCCAAGTTGCTTCCATCTCCGCCAACTCCGACAAGGAAATCGGCGGCATCATTGCTGAAGCCATGGACAAGGTCGGCAAGGACGGCACCATCACCGTGGAAGAAGCCAAGGGCATCGAAACCACCCTCGAAGTGGTCGAAGGCATGCAGTTCGACAAGGGCTACCTTTCCCCTTACTTCGTGACCAACCCAGAGAGCATGGAAGCCTTCCTCGAGAACGCCTACATCCTCATCAACGAGAAGAAGATCTCGTCCCTCAAGGACATGCTTCCTCTCCTTGAAAAGGTTGCCAAGACCGGCCGCCCACTCCTCATTATCGCCGAAGACGTCGAAGGTGAAGCCCTCGCGACACTCGTCGTCAACAAACTCCGCGGCATCCTCAACATCGCTGCCGTCAAGGCACCGGGCTTCGGCGATCGCCGCAAGGCCATGCTCGAAGACCTCGCCGTCCTCACCGGTGGCCGCGTCATCACCGAAGACCTCGGCATCAAGCTCGAAGGCGTGGAACTCAGCGACCTCGGCGAAGCCAAGCGCATCACCATCACCAAGGAAAACACCACCATCGTTGAAGGTGGCGGCACCTCCGAAGGCATCACCGGCCGCGTCAACCAAATCCGCCGCCAGATCGAAGACACCACCAGCGATTACGACCGCGAGAAGCTCCAGGAGCGCCTTGCCAAGCTCGCTGGCGGCGTGGCCGTCATCAACGTCGGTGCGGCCACCGAAACCGAGATGAAGGAAAAGAAAGCCCGCGTCGAAGACGCCCTCCACGCGACCCGTGCGGCCGTTGAAGAAGGCATCGTCGCAGGTGGGGGTACCGCCCTCATCCGCGCCCAAGCCGCCATCGGCGACCTCGGTCTCGAAGGCGACGAAAAGACCGGTGCAGGCATCGTTGCCCGTGCTGTTGAAGCACCCCTTCGTCAGCTCGTCACCAACGCCGGCCGTGAAGCCGCCCTCATCGTCGAGCACGTCAAAAAAGGCAAAGGCGGCGAAGGCTACAACGTCGCCACCGACAAGTTCGAAGACCTCATCGCCTCTGGCGTGGTCGACCCGACCAAAGTCACCCGCACCGCCCTCCAAAACGCAGCGTCCATCTCCGGACTCCTGCTCACCACCGAGTGCCTCATCACCGACCTTCCAGCCAAGGAAGCTCCAGCAGGCGGCGGTGGTGGTCACGACCACGGCATGGGCGGAATGGGCGGCATGATGTAATCCATCAAGGAGTGGCGATCTCCGAATCGCCCTCCCGCCCCAACAATCAAAGAGCCGGCCAGGGAAACCTGTCCGGCTTTTTTCTTTTTTCAATCGAAACGCCGAGAAAGAAGAGAGCGCAGAGAAAGACGCCGAGGTATGATAAATTACTATTTTTAAAAATATCTCCCCGTCTTCCTCTGCCGCCTCCGCGTCTCCGCGTTTCGCTTCATCCAAAAAACAATAAACCGCCATTCCACTCGGGAATGACGGTTTAGGTTCCGCACAGCGGCGGATTGATCAATTCCTATTAAATTCAATTAAATAGGAATTAATCACATGATTTCAAGCAGCACTCGATTGTGCAGTTCCACCTGTCCCATCCGTTGGGTGATTCAGTAAGACAGGAGCCTCCATCGTAACCACAGGCATCACCTTTTGGTGGGACGATTTTGGTTTTCTCTCACTCTGTCTAATATAACCGAATGAGCGATACAATCCTCCATCTTTTCCATGTTCAAGGTCGCCCTTGATTGAACTAACGATCGAGTCCAGCAACTTAGTCGCTGCCAGATCTTCGTCAATTCTTTGCATTTTCAACCCTTCTAGCTCTTTTTCAAGGGCCAAAATTTGTTCGCGCAATTCGATCGGCGGCGCGAGCGCTGCTTCTGCTTGTGCATAGGTTAAACCAGAAAAGCTGGATTGCGGTGCTTGAGATTTCCAAGCTGATAGAGATACATTGATCCTATCCACTACTTTTGTTTTATGTCTTTTTGGCATAATTTTTTAATTTAAGTAATAGTGCATCTCGCACTATACACCTCATATTACACATCAAAATCAACAAATTCTATTTTTGGTCAAAAAAATTTAATTATTTTTAATTATTTTTTAATGAAATGATCAAATACCCTAGAATCAATCAAATATAGCGTCCTCTGGATCAACGATCCCCTCCAATGGATCAGTGATCTTTTCCAGTGGATCAGTGATCTTTCCCAGTGGATCAGTGATCTTTCCCAGTGGATCAGTGATCTTTCCCAGTGGATCAGT
>JBAXLW010000015.1:0-30202 GCA_037134575.1 Verrucomicrobiota bacterium
GTTGTGGACGACGCCACCGCAGTCGGTGTCGAAAAACATGACTTCTTCGCGGGTTTCGAGGGACGGGATCGGGTCGGGCATGCGGCGATTTTGGCGGAGTTTGGGGAAATCTGCAACGTTCGCGTGGGCGGCGTGAAATGAATCTTGGCCAGCCCTCGTTCAACGGGCAGGCTCTGCCGCAGTGAACGCTCGTGTGCTGATCGATGGGCCATCGGAGCTCGTCTTCGACTATGCCATCCCGGCAGGGCTGGACGTGCGCCCGGGCTGCCGGGTGCGCATTCCGCTGCGGCGGAAATCGGCCACGGGTACGGTACTTTCGGTCGTCGAGGCGGAACAGGCGGACTTTGCCCTGCGCGAATTGGAATCGCTGATCGACCCCGAACCATTGATCACCCCCGTGCTGCTCCGGACGGCTGACTGGATTGCGCGCTATTATGGATCGAGCATCGAGTCGGTGATCCGCTCGGTACTGCCCGAGGGCGTGCGGTCGGAGGAAAACTCGGCAAAAACCCGCCGTGTGGCAGTGCTGGATGCCGCGCCCGATGCGGCAGTGCTCGCGAAGTTAGAAAAACGCGCGCCGCGTCAGTTCGCGATTCTTTCGCTGCTGGCCCACGCGCCTGATCTGCGGATGGCCGTCGTGGATCTGGGCGATGGCAATGCGGCGGCGCTCAAGACGTTAGAAAAAGCGGGGCTGCTGCGGCTGGAAGCCGAGGAAGTCCGCCGCGATCCCGATGCCGACAACGTCGAGGAAATCCTAGAATCCAAGCCGCTCACGCTCAACCCCGGCCAAGCCGACGCACTCGAAGGCGTGCTGAAAGCCGTCGCTGATCCGGTGGGGTCTAAGCCGATTTTGCTGCTCGGCGTGACGGGCTCGGGGAAAACCGAAGTTTACCTGCAAGCCGCCCAGCGCGCTCTCGATCTGGGCAAGACCGTGTTGGTATTGCTGCCTGAAATCGCGCTGACGCCGCAGACGGTTCGCCGTTTCAAAGCGCGCTTCGCTGCGATGCAGGATCAGGTGGCAGTGCTGCATTCGAATCTTTCGCAAGGCGAGCGCTTCGACGAATGGCACCGCATCCGCAAGGGCACCGCGCGCATTGTGATCGGCGCGCGGTCGGCAGTGTTTGCGCCGCTGCCGAATCTGGGGCTGATCCTCGTCGATGAGGAACACGAAAATACCTACAAGCAAGAGAACGTGCCGCGTTATCATGGCCGCGACGTCGCTGTGTTGCGCGCTGCTTTCGAGCCCTGTGCGATCGTGCTCGGGTCTGCGACACCGTCGCTGGAATCCTGGAACAACACGCTCACGGACAAATACGACCTACTACGGCTCAATGAGCGCGCCGACGGTCAGTCGATGCCGCTGGTCCGCGTGGTCGACATGAGGCTGGAGCAAACCAAACACAAAGGCGGCGTCGCCATTCTCTCCGACAAACTCCGCACCGCACTGGAACAACGCTTGGAAAAGGGCGAGCAGTCGATTCTGTTTCTCAATCGACGCGGCTTCGCGCGGTCGCTGCAATGCACCGCTTGCGGCCATGCCTGCCAATGCCCGCACTGCGCCGTCGCGCTGACCTACCACCGCACCGACGAGCGACTGGTCTGCCACGTTTGCGGCCACCAATCGATCGTCCCGCGCAAGTGCCCGGAATGCCGCGACCCCGGGATTCTACTGCAAGGCTACGGCACGCAGAAGGTCGAGGAAGTGCTGACCAAGGTTTTCCCAAAAGCGAAATTCGCCCGCATCGACGCCGACGCCATGCGCCGCAAAAACGCGCTGCGCGACACGCTTGCCGCGTTCAAGGCCCACAAAATCGACATCCTCATCGGCACCCAGATGATCGCCAAGGGCCTGCATTTCCCCAATGTCACGCTCGTCGGTATCCTCAATGCCGACCTCGGGCTGCATGTGCCCGACTTCCGCGCGGGTGAGCGCACTTTCCAGCTGATCACCCAAGTCGCGGGTCGCGCAGGTCGCGGCGATCTCGAAGGCGAGGTCATCGTGCAAACCTTCACGCCCCATTCGCCGTCGATCCAGTATGCCCGCAAACACGACTTCGACGGCTTCTCCGAGCAGGAAATGGAGTTCCGCCGCCAGTTCTCCTTCCCGCCCTACGCCCATTGCGGCGTGCTGACTGCGCGCTCGACCCACGAACGCCGCGCCGAGTTCACGCTGCAAACGCTGCACCTCCGCCTCGCCGAAAACCTCCCCGCCGGCATCACCCTCGGCGAAGTCTTGCCCTCGCCGCTGATCCGTTCCCACGGCCAATTCCGCTTCCAAATCACCCTGCGTTCCCACCACGCCCGTCCCCTCACCCGCCACGTCCAGTCGGTGCTGGCCAAAACCTCGCTGCCCGAAGACGTGACCGTCGTCTTCGACATGGATGCGCTGAATTTCTCATGAGCGACGATAATTTGACGCCACCCGTTTTTGGAGGATGTTTGAGTTGTGTCAATCGAGGAGACAAAAGGAAAAATTAAGCGTGCCCCGATTTTTCTCGATGACGAGCGCTTGCTCGTCGAACCCATCAAGCCAAAGGTTGGGCTGCTTGCCGTTCTCGCGGGACTAAAGCCGATCGACGGAGAGTTTCACGATGTGGACAGCTCGCCGATGCCGCTGGATGACATCCACCTTTGACCCCTGCACTCCCTTCTTCCGTGGCTTCGCAATACATGCTCTGAGGCGTCAGAAAAAGAAGAAACCACTGATTGAACTGATTGACTGATTAAGAGAAGAGGAATGGGGTGCTTCTTCTATCTGTGTAATCCGTGAAATCAGTGGTTCTCTTTTTCTGGTGCAACTGGCTTGTAATCCGCTGAATGGGCCCGGCCCAGCACACCTGCTTTTTTCTAAACGTCCGGACGATCCTCTCCAAGAGCGGCGGTTTTGCGCTCGTGACGGATATCGCGCGCTTCGCCCAAGAACACGGCATCTTCACCGATGTTGACGGCTAGATCACCGATGCGCTCGATCGAGCGAGCGACAAAAATGAGGTGCAGCAGGTATTCAGAGCGGCCCGATGCCTCCTCGAGGCGTCCGCTCAAGGAGGCAATCATTTGCTTGTGCAAGCGGTCGAGCTCCTTGTCGCGCGCTTTGAGGCTTTCGCCCAACTCGGCGTTGGCATCGGTGTAGGCCAGGAGCGCGTCGCGCAGGAGTTTGTCCGCCAATGAGTAGAGAGGCTCGGCCAATGCTGCTTCTTCCAAGGGAGCCGCTTTGCAGATTTTCTTTGACCGCTTGGCGATGTTGACGGCGTGGTCGGAAATGCGCTCCAAGTTGTAGGCCATTTTCATCGACGTGATGACGAGCCGCAAGTCCGTGGCCATCGGATGGAAGCGCACGAGGATATCCATGCCGGCTTGGTCGATCTTGCGCTCGAGGTCGTCAACGTCCCCATCATCCGCGATAACGGTGCGGGCGAGGTCGAGGTCGCGCTCCAGCAACGAGCGCATGGCGCGTTCGAGGTTTTGGCGAGTCAGGTTAGCCATTAATAGGACGTCGGCCTTGAGGGATTCGATGCCTTTGTCGAATTCGCGGAATATGTGTTGGCTTTGCATGGATGGTGGGGGGGTAGGTGGTTGGATTTTATAATGGGGGATGTGTGGATCAGCCGAAACGTCCGCTGATGTACTCTTCGGTTTTCTTTACGCTGGGATTGGAAAATATTTTCGACGTGTCCGAAAATTCGACGAGTTCTCCCATGTAAAAAAAGGCGGTTTTGTCAGAGACCCGCGATGCCTGCTGCATGTTGTGGGTGACGATGACGATCGTGTAGCGTGACTTTAATTCCCAGATCAATTCCTCGACCTTGGCGGTGGCGATCGGGTCAAGGGCGCTGCAGGGTTCGTCCATCAGCACGACTAACGGCTTCACGGCGATGGTGCGAGCGATGCACAGGCGTTGTTGCTGCCCGCCGGAAAGACCCAGCGCGGATTCATGCAGGCGGTCTTTCACCTCGGTCCATAAGGCGGATGCCTGCAGTGCCTCTTCGACAGCCTCATCGATTCGAGCCGAGTCACGCTCGCCGCGCAAGCGCAGCCCGAAGGCGACGTTTTCGTAGATGCTGCGCGGGAATGGGTTGGACTTCTGGAAGACCATACCGACCTCGCGGCGCAGCTTCACCACATCCACGGAGCGATCATAGATATCCAAGCCGCTGATTTCGATCTTGCCGCCGGTGATCTTTGCGGCAGGGATTTCATCGTTCATTCGGTTGATGCAGCGCAGCAAGGTGGACTTGCCGCAGCCCGACGGCCCGATGAAGGCGGTGACCTGATTCTCCGAAATATTCAGACTGATATTTTTCAGCGCGGGCGATGAGCCGTAACTGAATTCCAGGCTCTTGATGGCGACAGGGACGCCGATCTGTTGGCTGACCTGCGGTTGCTTCAAAGTATCATGCATGGCGACAAGTGAGGTGCAGGGTGGGATCAACCAAAGGTGCCCGTGACGTATGCTTCCGTCTGAGGGTTTTTGGGATTTTCAAAGATCTGCATTGTGGGGCCGAACTCAATGAGCTTGCCCAGATACATAAAGGCCGTCTGGTCGGAGCAGCGCGTGGCTTGGGACATATTGTGAGTCACAATGACGATGGTGAATTGCTTTTTCAATTCACAGATGAGCTCCTCGATTTTCAATGTCGCGAGCGGATCGAGCGCGGCGCACGGTTCGTCCATCAACAGGATTTCCGGCTGATTGGCGATGGCGCGGGCGATGCAAAGGCGCTGCTGTTGGCCACCAGAAAGGCCAAATGCACTGGCATGCAGGCGGTCTTTCACCTCATCCCAAAGCGCTGCGCTGCGCAGGGCGTTTTCGACGAAACCATCGAGTTCGGCGCGATTGTTCTGACCGGCGACCCGCAGGCTGAAGGCGACATTTTCGTAGATCGACTTGGCGAAAGGATTGTACTTCTGGAAGACCATGCCGATGCGACGGCGAAGTTCCTGGAGGTCGATGTCTTGACGGTTGATATCGATGTCATGAACGAGGATCGTGCCACCGGTAATGTGCGCGCCGGGGATGCGATCGTTGATGCGGTTGAAGCAGCGCAGAAGCGTCGACTTTCCACACCCCGATGGCCCGATGAATGCGGTCACTTGGCGTGCGGGGATTTCCATGCTGACATCGTGCAGCACTTGTTTGCCCGAATAGGCGAAGAAAAGGTTCTTGATTTGAATCGCAGAGTTCATGAAAACGCAGAGATCGGGATAAAGGTTACCATTTGAGCTTCGACCGCAGCCTGTTGCGCAGAATCATGGAGCCAAGTGAAAGGGTTGCCACCAGGATGAGGAAGACAAACACCGAACCGTATTGAGCACGCTGGGTGTATTCGGAATTCGGAATACGCGCAGCGAGCGTGTAGATGTGATAAGGCAGCGCCTGGACCTGGGAGGAGAGAATATCGAACGGGCTTTTGAGGCCCTGCCATGGCAGATCATCCTTCGCCGCGACTGCGGCAGTGAACATGATCGGAGCGGTTTCCCCAGCCACACGGGCGAGTGCCAGCAGGGAGGAAGTCAGAATGCCGGGCAATGAATAGGGCAGCACACATTTGCGAATCGTCTGCCAACGGCTGGCTCCCATCGCCAGCGATGCATCGCGAAATCCTTGAGGAACGGCCCGCAGGGATTCTTCCGAGGCGGTGATGATCACTGGCAAAATCATACAGGCCAGCGTCGCGCAACCCGCCATCAGGGACGAGTTCCAGCCTTGGAAGCTTAGCACGTAGTCGTGGATAAAAAGCGGGATTGTGAGCAAGGAACGATCCGATGGCGTCGCTGTGATCACCGGCACTGCAAGCACGAAGACCGAAAACCCGAAGAGACCAAAAACAATCGACGGAATGCCGGCAAGGTTGAGAATCGCCAATCTAACGGCGTGAATGAAGGGGCTTTGTTTGGCGTATTCGGATAGATAGATCGCCGCGCTAACCCCGAAGAGCAGGGCGAGAATCATCGAGCCAATCGTCAGCAAGGCGGTGCCAACGATCGGTCCAGCGATGCCGCCGCCGGAATAGGAATAGGTTTGTTCATTATAGACCTTCGCGCCCTCGTGCTGGGCGAGATAGTCGCTGTATTTCGAGGCGGGTAGTTGGTGGCGGGCACCCTGCGCATCATCGAAAACATGGAGGGTTTCGTTTTTCGCGGTGAGAAACTCGAAATCGACAAACGGGGCCTCGGCCCTGAAAAGAACAGGTGCGCCATCGATGATGATCTTGCCAAATAACAGCGCCGCGATAGCAACGATCAAGTAGGTCACCCCGCCCAGCGTGGAGCGTACCACGACATCTTTGAAATGCCCCTTGGGCAGGCCCTTACGAATGAGATTTTCGGGTTTGAACATGATTCCGAAATTTAGTGTTTCATTTTGTTCACGAATCGATGCGCGGTGGCATTGATCGTAAGGACCACGGCAAACAATAAAATGCCGACAACAAACAACGCGCGGTAGTGCACACTGCCTAACGGGACTTCACCCAACTCCTGCGCGATGATGCCGGTCAGGGTGTGGCAAGGCTGGAAAAAAGTGCCCAGCCCACTGCTGAAGTCAGGAATCTTGATGCGGTTTCCAGCGACCAGCAGCACGACCATCGTTTCACCAATCACCCGGCCGAATCCGAGAAGAACGGCAGCGAGGATTCCTGAAAATGCCGCAGGAACGACGACGCGGAAGGTCGTCTGAACGCGTGAGGCACCCAAGGCTTCCGATGCTTCCGCATAGGCGGACGGCACGTTGTTGATTGCATCCTCCGCCAGCGAGAAAATCGTCGGGATACTCATCAGTGCTAACAGGCAACCCGCGGTGAAAATATTCAGCCGCTCTTCGATCGGGAATCCAGGTATCCAATGCAGGGAATCAAGCATCGAAAGATCGCGCAACACCGTGCCAAAAACGAGGATTCCAATGAAACCGAGAACCACGGAGGGAATGGCCTGAATAAACTCGATCACTGGCTTGATCAGTGATTGCTCGCGACTGGAGGCGTATTGATTGACGTAAATCGCCGCGCCGATTCCCGTCGGAATGGCGATGATGAGTGCCACGATCGAGATCATCAGCGAACCTGCCGCGAGCGGTAAAATCCCATAAAAGTCCTGCCATTCGCCGCCCGTGACCCAGTCTTTGCCGGTGAGGAAGGAGTAAATCGCCGCAGTCAGCGGGACAGGCACATTGGATTGCCAGTTGCTGATTTCAGCAGGCGCCTTTTCCAGGTCAGCGATGAACAAGGGCCAAGTCTTGCGCGCGACTTTGAGCAGGCGGGCCGCCTCGGGTTGGGCGAGGGTTTGAGGAAGTTGGCCAATGATAGCGCTGGAAGATTCCTTGAGCGCGGCGTGAGCCTGGATGCAGCCGGGACGCTTTTCCATCAGCAACTGGATCGGGCCTTCAACATCGGGTTTCTCCGCGAGGGATGCCTTCGCCTCGGCCATTAGTTTTTCACGCTCGACCGGGTCTTTGGCACTGGCAGCCGCGGCGAGTAGCGTTTTGCGATCCTTTTCCAAGATATCCGCATCTTGGATTTTCTCCTTGGTCGCAGTGACGGATTCGGTCATCTCTGAAATCAATGAACTTAGATCGGAGCCTGCGGATTCGAACGAGTCGAGGGTGCTGCGCAGCTTTTGCAGGGGCTCGGCTGATTTTTCGCGGGCTGCGGCAAACTCTGCCGCGAGGGAGGTCACTAGCGGTGGATCCTCCGTGGAATCGAGAGCGCGAGCACGGATGGATTCGATGAGCTCGTGACGCTCTTGTTCCGTGAGGTGAGGGGTCGCTGGCAGCGCGGAAAGCGCCTTGGCTTTCTGTTTTTCGAAGTTGGTTTTGAGAATCACCAACATTTCCGAGTGCGGATCGCTCTCGACCTGCGAATTATTGAGAACCAGATCGCGGGTCGTGCCCGTCTGATCGGCGTAGGCATTTAAAAGCGCACTGGCTTCCTGCGAGCGACGCATCAACTTGGCGCATTGGCCGTTGATCTCGGCGTAGTAGGCGCGGTTGAGCACACTGGCTAACTGCTCGTGAGCGGTGAGGTTTTTGCGGGAAATATCGACAAACTCAAGACCGGCGATGCGGTAGACCTCGAGTTCCCGCTGATAACCCGGGAAGAATCCAAGCCCTTCCGCGAGCAGGAAAATAATGATCAGAGCGAGAATGACAATCGTCAACCCAGCATTGGAAGCGAAGAAGTACTTGATCGCTCGCTCGTAGGAGAATCCCCGCTTTTGAAAGCGATGAGGTGGCTGAGGCGATGGATGTTTTTCCTGCGACATGTTGACGGCAGACGTGCTAGCTGGACTTCAGGCGTTAGAGAAGGAAATGAGCATCGCAGGATGACCAGCGATGCCCATTTCAAAGCAACCGTGAGCCTAAACGGTCTTTTACAGATCTTTCTGAGAGATGAAACCGACCTTACGAACAATGTTCTGGCCGGCGTCGGACTCGATGTAGTTCATGAAAGCTTCGGCCTCAGCGCTCGGCTTATCAGGTGCGTAAAGGTAGCACTGACGAGCGTAAGCGTATTTCTTGGCATTCTGGGCCACTGGCTCGACACCATCGATGGTGAGCGTCTTGGTGCCTGCGGTCTTGGCGTAAGCAAGGCCGACATAGCCGATGCCATTCGGATTCTTAGCCACTTCCTGAGCGATTTGCTCGTTACCGGCCATCTTCAGGGAGCTGGACGGATAGTCGCGGCCACCCATCGCCAGCTTCTGCCAGTCCTTGTAGGTACCGGAAGAGGTGTTGCGGGTGTAGATTGAGATCTTGCCGGGTGCGCCGCCGATTTCAGACCAGTCCTTGATTTGACCTGTGAAGATCTTGGCCACCTGATCCTTGGTCAACTTGGCCAAAGGTGAGTTCTTGTTGACGATGACGCAGATCATGTCGTGGCAGATCGGGTGCTCCTTGAGGTAAACCCCCTTGGTGCGGCAGAACGTGCGCTCATCATCCTTCACCTTGCGGGAAGACATGCCGATTTGCGCAGTGCCGTTGGCCAACGCCGGGAAAGCGGTGGAGGAACCTTCTGCAGCGATTTCGAATTTCACGCCCTTGTTGCCAGCAGCCTTGAAGCCTTCAGCAAGTTGGGGGATGAGCTTGGCACCGAGCGTGTCGCTGCCTTTGATGCTGAGGGTTTGCGCACCAGCAACTGCAAGCAGCGCGGCGGAAGTGAAGAGTGTGGTGATCAGTTTCATGATGTTTGTGTGAGAGTGTCTCTCAGTTTGATTTGTGAAATATTGGAGATGTGACGAATTCGTAACGATGGATTAGAACGACATGCGCAGACCGCTCATGATGGTATAGCCGTCATAGTCGCCACCGCCCAGCATAGAGTACTCGATGCCGGTCATCACCTTCAGCTTGTGGCCATAGAGGTAGTAGTTGAGACCCGCATAGACGGAGGTATAGGTGTCACCGGTATCCTTCTTAGGTTTTGGCGGCGCATAGTTTTCATAGCGACTCGGAAGACTGAGGTCATCGTTATCTGCACTGGTCGCCCACTGCAAACGCCCCACAAGTTGGAGACCATCCGCAATGTAGTACGATGGGATCATGCTAATGCCAAATACATCGGATTGGGCGATCGTTTTGAGCGATCCATTTTGCAATTCCTTGCCCTCGAAGCCGAACCCGTAAAGGATATCGGTGGTCAGACCAAAGCGACCCTGAGTAATATCGTTGGTCAGAGCGATGGAATCCGTGAAACTCGGCGAGTTGCTGCCTTTAAAGTTCACTTCCGTCTGCTTCGCGCCAAACGAAGGCTGCGAGTTGTGCATGTAGTGGAACGATGCAACGGCGGTGTCGAGACCGGCTTGTGACGAGTAGTCATAGCCGATTTTTCCAAGTGTCACGGTGCCCGCATCGAACTCTGAAAATTCACGAACTCGGTCACTGCCGTATACGCCAAGCTCATAGAGCCAATGTTCTTGGATGCCTTTGCCGGTCACCCAAGCACCGGTGAGCTCACCCGGAAAGAGAAGGTTGGAAACCAGGCTGCGCTCGATAGTAAGGATCTCTTTCGACGAGATTTCCTGTTCGCGGCCGAACTTTACCTTTTGTTTACCCACCGAAACATTGAGCGCATCGGAGGGAGCATAGGTCACGTAGAGATCGTAAATGTCTTTGTAGAGGGTGCGATCGGGGCCTGCGCCATCAAGACCATCCGTGTCCACATCGATCTGGCCTTCAAACTTCCAGTTTTGAAACCACTTGGATTTGAATCCAAAACGAGCGCGGCGTGCTTCAAAGTGATCACCCCAAACAGCCTCGTCTTTCCCGTCGGCCTTGTAATCTTCGATATCGAAGTGACCGTTGGAATCGCCATCGGCGTATTGAACCTGCAAACGACCTTGCAGCGAGAATTCTTGGAGGATCGGATTGGTGTCGTCCTTGTAGAGGGTGAAGGCGGACCAGATTTTGTCGTAGGCGGTTTCGCCGGGGAACTTGCCAACCAGCAGGCCGGTGGCGGTGCTTGGGGAGCTGATGGCTTCGGCGGCAGGCTCGGTGCCAGCTTGAGCGGAGATGCAGCCAAGCAAGCTGCTGGCAAGCATGGCGCGTTGGATCGATTTCATGGATTGCATTTTTTGTTGGTTGTGAGTTGTAAGACGGAACCGTGACGCGCTTTATGACAAAACGGTGACGATCTCGCCGATAACAACCCTTTTTATTGACCGAGCAACGATTGCTCAAGGAGCTGTTTGTGACAAATTAGTCACAAAGCGTCAGATTCGCGATCCAGAGGCATTTGGGTCAACATCCAGACCGAACGGGAGCATGGCAGATCCAAGATTTTTTGGACAGCGAATTTTAATCTGCGCGCTCTAACCATGCGCGCTTTTGGGTTGCCGTGCTGCTGAGCTTTGCTAGCTTGCCCTTGATTGATTGGAAAAGCTGATGAATGGCGTACTCGAACATCCCGTGCTTGTTTTGAATCGGTTCTGGCAACCGATCCATACCTGCTCGGTTCGCCGCTCGCTGCATTTGTTGTGCCTGGGCCACGCGCAGGTCGTGCAGGTGGAAGGTGAGGAGCGTTTCAATTCCCACGATCTTTCCTCATGGATCTGCTATTCCCAAGAGCACCTAACAGCGGAAATGATCCACGGCGCGAGACTGGCGATCCGCCCGCCGAAAATCGTCGTCCTTTCCAAATACGACCGCCTGCCACGGTTGGAGGTCAAGTTTTCCCGCCGCAATGTCTTTCTGCGGGACCGCTTCACCTGCCAATACTGCACCCAGATTCTACCGGAGGCGCAGCTCAATCTCGATCACGTCACACCCCGCGACAAAGGCGGGCCCACCACATGGGATAACATTGTCACCTCCTGTTTCCGCTGCAACACGCGCAAAGGCAACAAACTGCCGCATGAGGCCAATATGCACCCCAAGTGCCAACCCATCGCCCCGCGCTGGCGGCCGCTCTATGGCATGCACGAAAACGGGCTGGCCGATGAAAGCTGGGGCCACTTCCTGCACCGCGAGCGCAGCGACGGCCGGCGCTCTGCCTGATCACTTGCCGCCAGCCATTTGGTTGAGCAGCTTTTGGTTGAATTCATCCGCCATGTTGTAGCCCAGACGGCGCAACTGCTGATCGAGTGCGGCGATGGTCACCATCCGCGCGGTGTCGCGCCCGGGACCGACGGGGATCTCCACATGGACCACCTGCTGGCCCAAAATCTCATAGGTCTTTTGTTGCAGACCGATGCGGTCCACCTCGTTGAGATCGGCCTGCGGCTTGAGCGTTACGACCAGATCGAGACGCTTGTCTGGACGGATCGATGCCAAGCCGAACAGGTTCGCCACGTTGATGATTCCAATGCCACGAATCTCCATGTAGCCGCGCGAGAGGTCTGGCGAAGTTGTCATCAGCTCGCCGCCTACATACTTGATGCGCACCATATCGTCAGCCACCAGCGAGGCGCCGCGCTCTAACAGGCCGATCGCGGTCTCCGATTTCCCCGATCCGCTCTTGCCGACGATCAGCACCCCCACCCCACGCATATCGACCATGCAGCCGTGCAGCGTGACGCTGGGCGCAAACTCGTGCTCCAGCCGGATCGTCGCCGCATTGAGGAAATTCATCGTCACCTGCGAGGTGTTGAAAACCGGGATGCGGTGCTCTCTGGCCACTACTGTTAGGCTTTCGTCCAGGCTCGAGCCACGGGCGATCACGATGCAAGGAATCTCCCGATCACACATCCGGCGGAAGCGATCGACCCGCATTGCCTCGGGCAGTTTTTTCAAGTACGACAGCTCGGAGTTACCCAACACCTGCACCCGCTTTTTGGCGAAGTAGGAAAAGAAACCCGCCAGCGCCAGACCCGGACGATTCATCGCGGGCTCACTGATCAAGCGGTCGAAACCGACCCGCTCGCCATGCAACTGCAGCCCCAGCGCCTCCGCGTGGGATTCGTAAAACTTCTCGACCGAAATCGAGGCGACCGTCTTCACTCGTGGTGGCATGGTCATGACTCAAACAGATCTCCTAACCCACGGCACGCGAAATCTAACGATGGATCCAAGTGGCTGGCACAAGCCGGGGTGCTGCCGTGTGGCCTGCGACAGCGAAACGGGCAAAGCGGCGTGGAACAGGCCGGCGAAACTCCTTAAAAAACGCTCGTTTCCAGACTAAAAACGCTCGTTTCCAGACCGAAAACGCTCGTTGCCAGACCGAAAACGGGCGTTGCCGTGACGGACGAATCAAGATCTGCCGCTGGCTACCAACGGACCGCCGCGGCGGCCCAGGTGAGACCCGCACCAAAGACGACGAGCACGATATTGTCCCCGCGCTTGAAGGCTCCCGTGCGGCTTGCTTCGTCGAGCGCAATGGCCACTGCGGCAGCAGAGGTGTTGCCGTACTTGTCGAGGTTGACGAAGACGCGCTCGTTCGGCACGGCGAGTCGGTCGGCGATGGCGTCGATGATGCGCAAGTTCGCCTGATGGGGAATGACGCAGGCGATGTCTTCGGGCTTCAAATTCGCGCGCTCGATGACTTTTTCGGCCGCCTCTTTCATGCGAGTGACGGCGTGTTTGAAGACTTCCTTGCCCATCATGGTGAGCGAGAAAAGATGATCGTTCACGTTGCTGCTGGTGATCGGGCAAGCGCTGCCGCCACCGGGAATGTTGAGGAGGTGGGTGAGGTTGCCATCGGTGCCCATCTCGGTGGCGAGGATCGCGCCTTCGCCCGGTTCGGAGCGCCGTAAAACAGCGGCACCAGCACCATCGCCAAAGAGCACGCAGGTCGTGCGGTCTTCCCAGTTGGTGACGGTGGAAAGTTTTTCAGCGCCGATGATGAGGGCGTTTTTGAAAGCGCCATCGGAGATGAGGCGCTTGGAAATTTTCATGGCGTAGAGGAATCCCGAACAGGCGGCAGAAATGTCGAATGCCACGGCGCGATTCGCCCCGAGGGTCTGTTGGACATAACAGGCGGTGGCCGGAGTTGGCGTGTCGGGCGTGATGGTGGCGACGATGATCAGCTCGACATCCTCAGCGGCGAGGCCGGCTTGTTCCAGCGCACGCTTGGCAGCGTAGGAAGCCATGTGGGAGGTGAACTCGCCTTCCGCGGCAATCCGGCGCTCCTTGATGCCGGTGCGGGAAGTGATCCATTCGTCGCTGGTGTCCACTTGGATCGCAAGCTCGGCGTTGGTCAGGATTCGTTCCGGCAGATAACTGCCAGTCCCGGCGATGCAAACTTGGATGGCGGAAGTCAATTCACTCATACGGGCGGGACAGTGGAATCCCCGAGCGGATGCCACAAGTGCGAAGTGAGATTCCGAACTAAAACTAAAGCTCCGCAGGAGCTGCCACGGGAATCACGGCCAAGGCCTCGAGGATTCTGCCATTCACGCCGGTTTCGACGGTTTCCAAGCCAACGCGGATCGCATTGCGAACGGCCAGAGCCGAGGATGAACCGTGAGCGATGATGACCACGCCATTGACGCCTAACAGCGGACTGCCGCCGTAGGTTTCATAGCTGCTTTTCGCCTTGAGCGCTTTGAACGCGCCCTTGGCCAACATCGCGCCGGCGATGCGCAGTGGGTTGCCTTGGATCTCGGTTTTGAGCCACTTGGAAACCGCCTTCGCCGTGGCCTCGATGGTCTTGAGCATGACGTTGCCGACAAAACCGTCGCAGAGCACAACGTCGAGTTCGGTTTCAAACAGATCGCGGCCTTCGACGTTACCGACGAAGTTGATGCCGGGCGTTTCCTTGAGGAGTTTGAACGCTTCCTTGGTGAAGGCGGTGCCTTTTTCGTCTTCTTCGCCGTTGGACATCAGGCCGACTTTGGGCTCTTTCACGCCGAGAACCCCGCGCGAAAAGGCGGTGCCCATCACCGCGTAGGCAACGAGGTGGTGAGGTTTCGCCTCTGGATTGGCCCCCGCATCGAGAATGTGGCACAAGCCATATTCGTTAGGCAGGGCGGAGGCGATACCAGCACGATCGACGCCGGGTAAAGTGCGCAGCTTCAACGTCGCAGCAGCTACGGCAGCTCCCGTATTTCCAGCGGATACAAAGGCATCAGCTTGCCCTTCTTTCACCATGTCCATGGCGATGCTGATGGAGGAAAGTTTTTTGCGGCGCACCGTTTTAGCACCCGGTTCCGCCATGCCGATGACCTCGGGCGCATGAATGATGCTGACGCGAGAGTCGGTCAAATCGAGCCCTTGTTTTTTGCATTCCTCTTCGAGCTCTTCACGCACCCCCACCAGATACAGGTGCTGCAGCTTCGGGTAATAGCGCAGAGCGTCGATGGCTCCTCCGATGTTTACTGCGGGGGCGTGGTCCCCACCCATGGCGTCTAGGGCGACTTTCATGCTAATTTGAGAATACGATTACGCAGACTTTAGAATCGGAAAAGGCAACGAAAAATTACCGCCCGAGGAAACCCCAGAGCGGTAATCAAAATGACTCAACACATGAAACGCTTTAGAGCGCTTCGACGTCGAGAACTTGGCGATCGCGATAGTAGCCACAGGACGGGCAGGCAATGTGCGATGGCACTTTACTGCCACATTCTGGGCAGCTTTTAAAGATCGGTGCACGCCAGCGGTTGGCGCCGCGGCGCATTTTTTGACGGCTTTTGGATTGGCGGCGCTTTGGTACGGCCATGGTCTTGTGTTCGGTTAAGTTGGGTCCTTGAGGTCCTTGAGGATGTCGAGAGCAGACCATCGGTCGTTACTCTCGGCGCGGGGGGGAGTGGGTAGCCCATCTTCTGCCGGCTTGTCCACTGATAAATATCGAGAATCGATTTCGCACTTCTGCGGGACGTCTCCATCCTCGCACCGCGGATCCAGCGGGAAGTTGATCAAAACCTCTTCGCGCAGGGCGTCCGTGACGTCGATCTCCCCTTCCCTTTCAATCTCCAAAGAGACCGCCACATTTTCCAGATGAATGTTTTGAACAAAAGGATGCAGCGTCCTGACGCAGGTGAATTCAAACGCAGCGGACAGCGATCCCGTGAGCAGAATTTCGGAGCCGAAGCGCTGCGCCCACAGCTCATATTTCAGCGGCCCGACGGGCTTCGCATCGTCCTCCGGGAGGTCGAAAATTTCTTTGGGCAATTCTCCGGAAAGCGCCTTTCCCTCTTCGGGTAAACTGGAAAGATCGATCAATAAATGTCGTTTCATAGGCCCAGTGTAACTTCTCGCCGAGCAGCGCCAAGCCGGAATTATTTTCCTAACCATTCTCCACCCTGCGGCCTGCAGTCCAAGAGGATTCGCTCCCTCGCAAAGTCCCGCACCTACCGCATTTAAAGGCCTTTTCGACTCGCTCGAATGCCACCGCCCTTGCCTGTCTTTCGAAGGAGGTCGACCACGATCCTAAAAGGACGTGCACACCGATTCGTTCGGGTTGATCGTGAGGTGGTCGGTTTTGTCTTCTTTGGCGGTAAGATCACCCACTATCTGCTCAAAAAGTTCGGACCTTAGAAATTTTTATCACTGTTTTTCAGTGCTTTGTGAAAAAAATGACGTATGCTTGTCCTCAATCTTACAAAATTCAGAATTTTTTTTAAATCTCCCCTCACTCCGTCGCGATCTAACAGTTTTTCAAATATTTTTTAGTATCCGGCCACTCTCAGAGCCGGCTTGCCAATCGCCGCAAGGCCTAGATAATGGCTGCTGTTTACAAAGTAAACACGTTGACGAAAGCACAATATATAGTATTGTGAATAATTTGTTGATACCACATGGCGAAAAACAGATTTGACCTGATCGATGGATGTTGTCAGTTTTTTAAGTCGCTGCGGTTGCAGCTACCTTCCCAGACTCATCCGCTTTCCTTTTCCCTCAAATTGTATGTCCACCGTCACCTCAGCCACTACCACCACCGTCGCACTAGGAAACCGCACCTTCTTATTGGATCGCGAAAAAGCCGAGCAAGCCTACGCCAGTAAGAGAGTAATCAACGGCAAGCAAACGATGTTCTTCAACATCCTCCCACTCAAATACCAGTGGGCGTACGATCTGTACAAGACGATGAAGAACAATCACTGGGAGCCCGAGGACGTCACGATGCAGAAGGACGTCGAGCAGTGGCGCTCTGATGAAATCACGGACGTCGAACGCTGGATCATCAAGATGGGCATCGGCTATTTCTCGGCGGCCGAAGGGATTGTAGGCGACAACGTGCTGCACGTCGTCCGCGAAGTCGTTACCGCACCTGAACTTAAACTGGTGCTGGGCCGCCACGCCCACGAAGAAAACATCCATGCGGATTCGCTCGTTTACATGATTTCCTCACTCGGAATCAACCCGCACGAGTGCGAGGCGATGTTCGAGGATATTCCTTCGATCCAAGCGAAAAATAATTTTGTCGTCTCCAACAGTCGCGCTCTCCGCCGCAATGTCGATCTCACGATCACGGCCAACAAGCAGGCCCTCGCCAAAAACATCTTCATGTTCGGTCAAGTCATGGAGGGCACTCAGTTCTACGGTCTGTTTGGCATGATTCTGAGCCTCTACCGTCAGAACAAGTTCCCAGGCATCGGCCAGATGTTCCGTTACACGCTGCGTGACGAGTCAAACCACATCGAAGTTTTCCGGAACCTTCTCATGGACCTTATCGATGAGAATCCAGACATCTGGACGGAAGACTTCCGCAATGACCTCCGCGACACGATGAAAGAGGGCATCACCCTCGAGAAACAGTTCATCCGCGATTGCCTCCCCGTGGCAGGCCTCGGGCTCAACTCGGTCGATTTCGAAACCTACATCGACTATATTGCAGACCGCCGACTGACCTCTTGCGGCCTCGCCCCGCTCAATGAATCCGTCTCCAACCCTTTCCCTTGGCTCGCCGAGATGATGGACATCAAAAAGGAGACCAACTTCTTCGAAGGCCGAGTCACCGAGTACCAGAAAGCCTCCGCACTGGGCTCGGTGGATGATGACGAACTCTGATCCCTCCTATAACCCTCCCGTTTTTTCCAATTAAACCTTCTTTTTCTGCAAATGTACCGCTCTGTTAATACCAACGAAGATCTCCTCCTCAAAAAGGTCATCACCGATCGCTTCTCCACCCCCACCATGGAACGCGGTTACGCGTGGCGGGATATTCTCCCATCTGAAAAACGGGCTCCCATCGCCGACATCATCGTCACTCGCGGCACCACGGACACCCAGTTTTCATTAGAAGATGTCGCGGACGCCATCGGTGATTCTCTGGCTGACTTGCTGATTTCACGCAGCCACGATGAAAAATCCATCTTCTCCGACGTCAACCGTCAGTTCGTTTCGGACGTCGCCCACAGCGTTGCAAATTCACTGACCAAGTCCCTCGACGAGGGTGGCCGCCTGCGCCTATCCGAAGCTGACCTCTATCTCCTCATCGAGAAGGCCCTGCTCGAAAACGAGGCTTACGACGTCGCAAAGTCCCTCGCCTTCCGTCGCTCGATGGAAAAACACGGCAGCGTCGATGTCCACGCAGGCCCAAATTCCTTGCCCGTCCGTCTCATCCGTCGCAGCGGCAACGTCGTTCCTTGGTCTGAAACGAAAATCGAAATCGCCGTGCGCAAGGCTTTCCTCACCATCAAGGAAAACCCCGAGCCTGCCATCGATATCGCAAAAGGCGTGACTGACCGAATCCGCCGCGGCGATCAATCGTTCGTCCACATCGAAGATGTTCAGGACATGGTTCAAGAAGAACTCATGCGCCAAGGTTACTTCAAGGCCGCGGAACACTACATTTTGTATCGCGCCCAGCGCTCGCGTCTTCGCATTGAAGAAGAAGCCAACGCCGAGGATCCCAATCAGGAACTGATGGTGACCATCACCTCGGACGAAGGCGTGTCCTCGTTCTGGGATGGCACCGATCTCCGCAAGCGCATCACCTATGCCTCCATCGGCCTTAGCCTCAACCTGACGGATGTCGAAATCGAACGCGAGCTTCGCCGCTCCGTCGGCACGGAGATTTCCGAGAAGGATCTCAAGAGTACGATCATCCTCAACGCCAAGGCTCTGATCGAAAAAGACGCCGACTTCGCAAAATTCGCAGGCCGCATTCTTCTTTCCTACATCTACGAAGAAGTCCTCGACTGGAGCATCCTCAAGGACGGCATCGACAAGCTGAAGCAAGCTCACAAGGTCGCCTTCAAGTCTTACCTCAAATACGGCGTCTCCATCAAACGCATCAACCCCGAATTGCTCGAAGTTTACAACATCGACAAACTCGCCGATGCGTTCGACCCCACCGCCGACCTCGACTTCGACTATCTCGGCATTCAGACCCTCTACGATCGTTACCTCGTCGTTGATAAAACGGGCAACAAACACCGCCGCATCGAAACCCCGCAATTCTTCTGGATGCGCGTCTCCATGGGTCTCTTCAAGAAAGAGGAAACCAACCGCGAAGAGTGGGCCATTCGCCTCTACAACCTCTACAAAGGTCGCCGCTTCTGCTCCTCCACCCCAACCCTTTTCAACTCGGGCACGCTCCATAGCCAGCTCTCCTCCTGCTACCTTTACAAGGTCGACGACTCCATCGAATCGATCATGTATCGCGGCATCGCGGAAAATGCCTTCCTCAGCAAGTGGGCGGGCGGTCTCGGTGGATCATGGACCGCAGTCCGCGGCACCGGTGGCTACATCCAAGGCACCAATGGTGAGTCGCAAGGCATTATTCCTTTCCTCAAACTCCACAATGACCAACTCGTCGCTGTCAACCAAGGCGGCAAACGCCGCGGCTCGGGTTGCGCGTATCTGGAAACGTGGCACAACGACATCGAGGACTTCCTCGAGCTCCGCAAAAACACCGGGGACGAACGCCGTCGCTGCCACGACATGAACACTGCGAACTGGGTTCCCGATCTCTTCATGAAACGCATGGAAGAGCGCGGCACCTGGACGCTCTTCCGCTCCAACGAAGTCCCCGATCTCCACGACCTCTACGGCAGCGCCTTCGAAACCCGCTACTGCGAATACGAGGCCATGGCCGCTGAAGGTAAGATCTGGTCCCGCCAGATCGCCGCCCTTGAGCTCTGGAAGTCCATGCTCAAAACCGTCTTCGAAACCGGTCACCCATGGATCACCTTCAAGGATCCTTGCAACGTCCGCTCCCCGCAAGACCACTGCGGCGTCATCCACTCCAGCAACCTCTGCACCGAGATCACCCTCAACACCTCCGACGAGGAAACAGCCGTCTGCAACCTCGGTTCCGTCGTGCTCGATACGCACATCACGGCCGATGGCGCACTCGACCACGAGATGCTCAAGGAGACGATCACCGTCGCCATCCGTGCGCTCGACAACGTCATCGACATCAACTTCTACCCCACGGTTGCGGCGAAGACCGCCAACACTCGTCACCGTCCCATCGGTCTCGGCGTCATGGGCGTGCAAAATGCTCTCTACAAGCGCAACCTCGCCTTCGCCTCGCAAGCGGCCATTGAGTTCAACGACGAGTTCATGGAAGCGATCGCCTACTACGCCTACAATGCGTCCAGCGACCTCGCCTCCGAAGTCGGCACCTACTCGAGCTACAAGGGCTCCAAGTGGGATCGCGGCCTCCTGCCACAGGACACTGTCGACCTTCTCGAATTCGAGCGTGGTCGCAAAATCGATGTCCCACGCGGCGGCAAGATGGACTGGACTCACGTTCGCGAAAAAATCGCCAAACACGGCATGCGCAATTCCAACGTGCTCGCCATCGCCCCCACGGCGACCATCTCGAACATCATGGGCACCACCCCCTGCATCGAGCCGAACTACAAAAACCTCTACGTCAAATCCAACCTCGGCGGCGAGTTCATCATCCTCAACTCCGAGCTCGTCAAAGACCTCAAGAAACTCGGCCTCTGGAACCAAGACATGCTCGACCAGCTCAAGTACTTCGACGGTGAACTCGACGCCATCGACGAGATCCCTGAGGCCCTCAAGCTCAAGCACAAGACCGTCTTCGGCATCGATCACGAATACATCATCGACGCCGCAGCCCGCCGCCAGAAGTGGATCGACCAGGCCCAAAGTGTCAACCTCTTCCTTGCCACCCCGGACATGAAGATCCTGTCGCACATGTACCGCCGCGCCTGGGACAAGGGCCTCAAGACCACCTACTACCTCCGCACCCTCGGAGCCTCCAACGTCGAAAAATCCACCATCGACGTCAAAAAGGAACAACGTGGCGTCATGGCCACCGCCACCGCAGCAACCGCTGCAAAAACCTACTCCGACGAGGAGAAAAACTCCTGCTCGCTCGAAGCTATGCTCAACGGCGGCACCTGCGAAGCCTGCCAATAAGGAGTCGCGACACTCCTGTCGCCTCTCTTTTTTTGCCCCACTTCCACCTTGCGGAATTAACCCCCAGATTAAACACGCTTTGTGGAAGCCATCCTCTACCAGTCCGCTCCCGCCTGCAGCATCTCCTTTACGCTTTGACAAAGGCATCGCATTCAAAACCTATCGAAAATAAGTACCTTCTAGGAATCATACGCAACCAACCAAATGAAAACCATCGTTTTCAAAACGCTGAGCCCCTTAATCAACCGACGTGCCATTCTACTATCAGTTTGGCTTTGCACCTGCAGCAATTCTATTCTTGCGGCCGATGTAGCTGATTCTATTTATATGGGTGGCGACATTCTCACGATGGCTGGAAATGAGCCGGCTTATGTGGAGGCTCTCGCGGTAAAAGACGGAAAGATCCTCGTACTGGGTGCTAAGGATGGGGTACTTCAGACCAAAGGCGATACGACCAAGGTTGTCGATTTGGGCGGGAAGACGCTGTTGCCAGGTTTTATCGACAGCCACGGCCACATGATACAGTTTGGCAAGAACTTGATGGATGCGAATCTTTTTGGCACGCCTGATATCGGCGATTTACTGGCGAGAATGAAGACGCATGCCCCAAATGTTCCTGCAGGGCAATGGATCGTCGGTATGGGTTACAGCGCGCGGGTATTGAAGGAGGGAAGAACGCCAACCATCGAAGAGCTGGATACGGTTTCGGCTGACCGGCCCGTCATGATCGTGGACGGTTCGGGGCATCTAGCCTCCGGAAACTCGGCCCTTTACAAGGTGACCGGAATTACAGCTGAAACACCCGATCCAGTCGGGGGAAATTTCTCCCGCAAGGCGGATGGAAAGTCGCTCCTGGGGCCCATGGAAGAAACAGCACTGAATGCGGTGCGCATTCAGCGTCCGGCGTTTATCGGTGAACTGGCTGATAAAGTCGTCACCGGCGCTGCTGCTCTTTGGGCCATGCATGGCCAGACCACTGCGCAGGAGGCCGGACTTGGCCTCGGAGCCGACGACATCGCTCTGGTCCGAAATGCCATCAATAAGAAGCTGCTGCCCATTGATCTCTATATTGTCGCCAAAGACACGGCCACCGACGACACCATTAACGCCGCCTATTCAATAGCCTCCGAATACAACAAGCATCCGGAGGGAACTTCTCTCAAGCTGCTTGCGGAGCGGCCGGATCTTGACAAACGCTACATCAACCGAGTGCGCCTCGGCGGCATAAAATTCTGGCTCGATGGCAGCCCGGACTCCTGCTGGATGACGAAGCCCTTTGCGGTCAATCCACCAGGGAAAGAGGGCGCGTTTATGGGTTATCAGCAAATTCCTGACGCAGTGCTGGATGCTGCGTTCGACAAATACTGGACTACCAATCTGCAAATAAACATGCACATGCTCGGAGATGCTGCTGCAGACCAAGCTCTCCGAGCAATCGAAAAGGCTGTGAAGAAATACGGGATGCGCGACCATCGTCCCGTCTTCATCCACGGCGCGAATATCCGCGTGGACCAGTTGGCAAGAATCAAAGCCGTAGGGGCCATTCCGAGTTTCCTGACGACCTCATTAAGCAGGCAGGGGGACTCGGTGGCCCGTCTTTGGGGTCCAGAGCGCACCGCAATGGCGAACGCTGCCAACACCTTCTCCAAACGGGGAATGCCGTTCACCTTCTCACACGATGCGCCGGTCTCACCTGTGCCCTCAATCCTTGAGCTCGTGGACGCTGGAGTAAATCGCATCGCGCCGAGCGGTGCGGTCCTCGGACCTGACGAGCGTGTTTCACCTTATGTGGCCCTGCGTGCCGTCACGGCCATGGCGGCATACCAGATCAAAGAGGAAAAAACAAAGGGGACGCTCGAAGCTGGAAAGCTCGCTGACCTTGTGATTTTGGACAAGAACCCCCTCAAGGTCGAATCCAAGGCCATCAAGAGCATCTCTGTGGTGGAAACCATCAAGGAAGGCCGGACCATTTTCCGTAAATCACCGTCCACAGCCTCAACGGCAGATGACCCTGGCGCGGCGGTCGCCACAGCAGGTTGCGATTGTCATCTCCATCCGTCCTTGGTGCCCGGATTCCGGCCAACAAGCCAGGCAGATCTGGACGCTCTGTCGCGACTTGCCGCCGCAGCTGCATCAAGGGAAGGCATAGAGCAATAGTGAACGCCCTCTAACTGCTCATTTCCTCATGCCATTAACTTCCGCTCTCAGGCTTTGCCTGCTGCTCAGCGTTGGTCTCGCGAATGCCTACGGCGACGATCCTGACCGGCTGACGGCCATGGAAAAGGATCTCAGCGCGATGCGCAAACTTCTGTTGGAACAGGCGGCTCAAAACAAGCGCTTGTCCGAGGAGGTGGAGCAACTCAAAAGCAGCCTGCCCGTCAAGGCCAAGTCCGTAAATCCGCCGGTCCAGGCGTTGGAGTCAGCCGCCGCATGGCCTGCTCCGAGCCCGGAGCAAGGCAAGGAGGTCATGGCCGTGGACAGCTCAAAGAAAGCTGAGGAGCGCGGCGTTACCATCTCAATGCTGAATGAAGATTCAAATCTCACCATCTCGGGTGATTTCAACTTCATGAGCATGTACAGTAACCGTCATCCATTTGTGCCGGGCTCTCCGCTGTATCTCCTTCCCCTGCCCCCTGAGGGAACCAGCGATTTCAATGGCCGCCAATCACGCCTTAATTTCGCCTTCACAGGTCCGGACATCGGAGATTGGCACGTCGGTGCCCTGGCTGTATTTGGCTTTCAAAACAGTCTGACTGCCGAAGGTTACGGTTTTGGCCCCTACGTTGCCTATGGGGAAATTAAAAACGAGGACTGGCGCTTTGCCGCTGGACTGCAGTATGACGTGATCAATCCGCGGGACCCGAAAACGATTCCCAATACCCTTCTGGGTTGCTCTGGCAATATCGGGGCGTCTAGAAACCAAATCCGCATCGAACGCTTTTTTCATCCGGATGAAGACTGGCAAGCGACTCTCCAGCTTGCCCTAAGCGACCCGATCACCACCAGAATCGTTGACAACAGCTCGGTGCTTGAGGACGACGGCCATCCGAACTTGGAAGGACGTCTAAACTTCGGTATCGGCAAAACGAGGGATTTGGCAGGCCATCGCACGGCTAGGCCCATAGAGATAGCGGCTTCCGGACTGTTAGGAGGGATGCGGACTTTGGAGGGCGTCGGGAATGGAAACCTCCGCCAGACCCCCATTAAGAGTTGGGGACTCGGCACTGACCTGCACGTGGCCCTCACTGACCGGGTTGGAATTAGCGGCGAGTTTTTCAGCGGGGAAGGGATCGGTGAATATCTTGGAGGGATCGGGCAGAGTTACAACAAGATCACCGGAAACTCCATCAGTGCCTCAGGAGGATGGGGAGAACTCTATGCTTACCTAAGTGACGACCTGCACCTACATCTGGGCTATGGCATTGACGCTGCCGACAGAAACGACCTTGGGACCGGGTATATGTTGCGCAACGAGACCGCTTTCGGCACGCTGGTTTGGGACCTTGACCCGCGTTTGCAATTGAGTTTTGAGATGGACTACCGGCGGACCAGCTATCTTGGCTCCCGCGGAGATGAGCTTTTTGATGGACTGATTTACATGTCAGGAATTACCTGGAAGTTTTAGTGGAGCAGCGCGCATTGGGGAAAGGAAATGAACCGGTCGCACCAGCCTTTGGCAGTGAGGCGCTGCACGGTTTGATTCGTCTCGGTGGGGAGGCGCTGGAAGATGTCGTAGAAGTGGGGTCGCGATTCGCTGTTCTTGGTCTCCACATTGAGCGGCCACGGCTCGCTGAGGGTCTTCAGCGGCGGCTTCTCTGCTATGGCGAACTCGAAGAAGAAACCTATGCCGAACTCTGTGCCATCGTCCGCGACGAAATCGCCCATCGCCTCGCCAAGGGCGAATCCCTTCCTAAACCCACCGCCCTCGACTTCGCCGCCGCCTGTGAGGGAAGATAAAGTCGAATACCGGAGTCGTCGGAGGCGAAGCGGACGATGAACGTATCCTGCCCAACTCTCATTCTTTAGCTACCGTGAGAGCCACGATCGACCTTCCCATCCGTGCCGCGACGGAAACCGCCATCGCCCATGGCAGCACGCCGGACCGCTGCGAAATCCTGCAGAACGGCAGCACGCTGGTGCTGCGCCTCACGGAAACCCTAGTCGCCCGCGTCGTAACGGATCTCGACGGGCCGCGCCGAGGCAGCGAGTGGTTTGCGCGGGAAAACGCCGTCGCCCAGCACCTCGCGCGGCACGGCGCTCCCGTCATTCCCCTGCACCCCGAGATCCCACCCGGCCCGCACGAGCACCTCGGCTACACGCTGAACTTCTGGCAATTCGTCACTACCATCGACGCTGAGGCCGACCCGACAACCATCGGCCAAACGCTCCACCGCTGCCACGAGCTGCTGCGTTCCTTTCCCCATGAGCTGCCGAAACTCGCCATCCTCAGTGAAAGCCTCGCGTTGTTAGAGACTCTCGAACAGCGCGGGCTCTTCCCACCAGCCACGCTCCAACTGCTGCACGACCGCCTCGTTTCCTCCATCGATGTGCTGAAAAACTTCCCCCTCCAACCGCTGCACGGCGACGCCCACCCCGGCAATCTGATGCACACCACACTCGGCCTACTATGGACCGATTGGGAAGACACCTTCCTCGGCCCGGTCGAGTGGGACCTCGCTTCGATCATCTGGAATGCGCGCATCCTCGACAAAGACCACGTGACTGCCGACGCCATCCTCGATGCCTACCGTCAAGCCGGCGGCCACATCGATCCCGTCGCACTTCACCACTGCCTGATCGCTCGCGCTGCAGTGATGAGCGCGTGGTATCCCATTCTCTATCCAGACCCATCGCCAGAACGGCAAATGAAACTCCAGTTCCGCTTGGATTGGCTGAAAACGTTCTAGCACATGCCAACGAGCCTCACCTTCAAAACGATAAGCTCCCCCGTCGGAGTCCTCAAACTGGTAGCGGCTGAATCCGCACTCATCGCGATTCTCTGGGAAAACGACGACCCTACACGCGTCCCGATGACCGAAGATTTACGCCACCCCGTCCTACTCGAAACCGAACACCAGCTAAACGAATACTTCTCCGGCAAGCGGCAATCATTCTCGATCAAACTCGGTTTCACCGGTACCGAATTCCAGCAAGCCGTGTGGCATGCCTTGCTCACCATCCCCTACGGCGAAACCCGTAGCTACGGCCAGATCGCCCGACAGATCGGCCACCCCAAAGCCGTCCGCACCGTGGGAACTGCGATTGGTAAAAACCCGATCGCCATCATCGTCCCCTGCCACCGCGTGATCGGTGCCAACGGTAAACTCACCGGATTCGCCGGCGGACTGGCGACCAAGACGATTTTGTTAGATCTCGAAGCATCAAATCCAGACTCGCCACGATTTTACTGAGACGACACCCTCCCCCATGCCCTTCACCTCGCTCGGCCTCTCACCTGTTTTCCTGAAGGCCCTGACCGCGGCAGGCTACGTCGAGCCGACGCCCATCCAGCGCGACGCCATCCCCGCGATCCTTGGTCGGCGGGACCTGCTCGGCATCGCCAAAACCGGCTCGGGCAAGACCGCCAGCTACGTGCTGCCCATCCTCCACAACCTGCAACTCGCCGCTGTCTCCCAGTACCGCGAGCCCAGCGTGCTCGTCCTCGTCCCCACCCGCGAGCTGGCCGACCAAGTCCAGCAGGTCTTCCAAACCTTCATCCCCGCCCTGCCCGATCGCCTCACCAGCCTCGCCGTCACCGGCGGCGTGTCGATCAACCCGCAGATGCAGGCCATCGGCAAAGTCAACATCCTCGTCGCTACTCCCGGCCGCTTGTTGGAGCTGCTCGAAAAAAACGCCGTCCGCCTCTCCTCCGTGGCCACTCTGGTCCTCGACGAGGCCGATAAAATACTCAACCTCGGCTTCAAAGAAGAAGTCGATCGCATCCTCGCCCAGCTCCCGCCCCAGCGCCAAAATCTGCTATTCTCCGCCACCCTCAGCGACGACCTCGGCCAGATCCAGCAAGTCCTCCTCCACGACCCGCAGGTCATCAAAATCACCGAAGCGCCGGACACCACCGACCTGATCCAGCAGCTCGCCTACCTCGTCTCCGAAGAGAAAAAAGGCCCACTGCTGCGTTACCTCATCCGCCAGGGGAATTTCAAACAAGTCCTCGTCTTCGCCTCCTCCACTACCAAGGCCGACAGCATCGTCACCAAACTCCTCAAAAACCGCATCCACGCCGCGGCCGTCCATTCCAAACTCGCCCAGCAAACCCGCCGCGACACCCTGCGCCAATTCAAAGCCGGCCAACTCCACGTGCTCGTCACCACCGACCTGCTCGCCCGCGGCATCGACATCGAGTCCCTGCCCTGCGTCATCAACTACGAACTCCCCCGCTCGCCCAAAGACTACCTCCACCGCATCGGCCGCACCGGCCGCGCCGACTCCCCCGGCCACGCCATCTCCCTCGTCGGCCCCGACGAAATGGCCCACTTCCAACTCATCCAAAAGAAGATGGGCCAGCGCGTCAAAACCCTCCACGGCGACACCCTCGACCTCCACGGCTGCTGAGTCATCAATTTATCAGCGGAAAGGATTCAGAACGCGGATTCCCTCATAGTCTTGGCCATGACTGAGATCTTCGGTGTAAAGAACCTTACATCCCAGACCGAGAGCCGCTGCAAGGATCGAAGCATCCCAGTAACTTGTTTTGAAACGTAAGCGTAAATCGAGCGCCCGCAGCACCGTTTCTCGAGTAATCGCAGCCACGGGATAGCGGCTCATGAAATGAATCATTTGCCGGACTTCCGACTCTGAAACACCCAAGCGCTTTTTTCGTAAAGTCGCATCGGCGAACTCCTGAAGAACTTGCGCGGAAATCGCAAAATCAAGCGCAGCGATGAGTTTCTGCGCGATGCGGCGGTGCGCTTGATCCTCGGCAGCTGCGGAGGCAGCATAAATGAAGATGTTCGTGTCAATGAACGCGGCGGCGGTCATTGGGTACGATCATAGAGTTCCTCACGACGAAAATCCCCCACGGGCTCAGTGTTCCGACCTTGCAACGCGCCAAGAAGCCTTCCCGCACGCTCACGGCGCTTCAATTCCCCCGACTCGGCAGTCGAATCGATGGCGTAATTCAAACCACGGATCAGCAACTCCTTCACCGTCGTCCTACCCTCAGCAGCCGTCATTTCCGCGCGCTGTAGCAATTCATCGGGCAAGTCGATGGTCGTTTTCATCAAGCTCCATCTACACCATTACAAGCCGGCCGTCAACCTAACCCTGAATCCAGGTGATCGACGCTTAAACCCAGTCACCCTTCTGCGTTTCCTTGCGCCTCTTTGACGGCGTCGTGGGCACTTCGCCCGGGCCGAAACCCGTGGCTGTGTTCGCTGAAGGCCGGTTCCCATAACGGGCTCATCACCTGATGGATGGCTTGCTGGATCATCCGGCCCAGCACGTTGGGAATCCCCAGCGTGCGGGTGCCGCCGTTGCTCTTGGGGACGTCCACCGCCCGAACCGCTCCGGGTTGTGGCTTGCCGCCCGCAGTGCGGTTGCAACCCGGATTCCACCGGGCCGCTCGCGCTCCGCCAGCTTGGGGATCGACCGCAGATGTCAGTCCCATGCCGTTTCGGACGGCTACTCGCCACATCTCCCGCAGTCCGTCGGAGGATCGCCTTCTACGGGTTCTTCGGCCCTTCGCTACGGTTATTGTCACTTTTTCCGGTCATCTCTTTTCATACGATTAGTCCATGCCCATGCCGGGCACACGAGCGACGACCTTATTGTCGTCTCTTCCTCACGCCGCCCGAAGAGAGGGACAGTAAGGTCCCTCCTCCTCAGGCGCGGGAAGCCCGACAACGAAGCGACTTCTTCCTTGGCAAGACGCCCAAATCATCTACTCTGATTCTATGTCTGCCGAAGATTTGCTCAAGAGAATCACGCTATCGCCAGAGATCTGCCATGGCAAACCTTGCATCCGCAATCTTCGCTACCCTGTGGAATTCCTGCTCGAACTCCTCAGCGGCGACTCCACCGAGGCCGACATCCTCGCCGACTACCCGGACCTTGAGCCCGACGACCTCAAAGCCGCCCATGCCTACGCCGCGCGCTTGACCCGCATCAAACGCTTTGAACCTGTGCCTGCTGCATGAAGTTCCTCGTCGATGCCCAGCTCCCCCACCTGCTGGCCATCCGCATTCGCGAACTCGGCCACTCCGCGCGCCACACGCTCGATCTCTGCGGCGGCAACCGTACGCCAGACGCAGACATCGCCGCATTGGCCGACCGCGAAGACGAGGTGGTCGTCACCAAGGATGCGGATTTCATCGACTCGCATCTGCTTTTCGGCAGCCCGTCCCGACTCCTCCTCGTTGCCACCGGCAATATTTCCAACTTCCAGCTGCTTGGATTGTTTGAAAGCCAGATTTCGCTCATTGTTTCGTCGCTGGAGCAGTCGCGCTTGGTGGAGCTCAACCGCCGTGGGCTAGTGATTCGCGGCTGATCTTGGCACCCAAAAGCAAAGAGGCGACACCACGTCTGCAGCGTCGCCTCTCGGCAAAAAGTTCAATCGTTCAAGAATTAGGCACTGCGGCGGCGGCGTGCCACGAGGCCCACTGCACCTAGGCCCAGCAGCGCAAACGCGCTTGGTTCTGGAATCACACCAAGACTCACCGAAAGGTTGCCTGAATTATCTCCGCCCCAGAAACTCGTATAGTCAGAACCCGTGATTGTGTAGTTGTTGCGGAAGGTGTAATCACCCGCAGTCAAAGTCACTGGACTTGAAAAAGTCAGGGGTACATTGACAAAATCAAACAACACCGTGAATGCCACAGTGTTTGAGGTGGCGACCAAGTTGTTCGAGCTGTCATAGATCGTAAGCTCGAAATTCGCCTCAGAGCCTTGACCGATGTCGACGCTTCCGAAATCAAATGTCCAAGTGGTGTCAACTGGCACCGTGAACGACTGACTCAAGGTATTACCTTCACTCAATTCTTCACCCCCAAATTGAATTGGGTTTGTCGTGGTGTTAAACAGCGTGGTTGTGGAGCCTGACAACGTGGTTGTGGCATGAGCTGCGGTGCTGAGGGCCAGTCCCGCGATGGCGAATAGGATTGATTTGATTTTCATGGGATGGAATAAGTGATGAAGCATCCGTAGATCTCAGCCAAAGCAGAATGACATGATTCTTAACGGATGCCAAATCCTCGGGGGGGGGTAAATTAAGTAAAAAAACAAAAAAATCAGCAGATTGTGACTTTCAGGTGCCGTGGGGGGGGGATCACCGAGGTGTGGCCTGCTGGGGATCATACCAATGCTCAGCCAAAACATGATGATTCACTCCAGAGCAAGAAAACCACTGATTGACTGAATAAACAGATTGAAGACCACGAAAGGAGCTCTTCATCTTCTGTCTTAATCAGTAAATCAGTGAAATCAGTGGTCACCTTAACTATTGAATTTTGGTCGCCGCTCGTCTGCTAGGCGCGTCCGGTG
>JBAXLW010000016.1:0-28453 GCA_037134575.1 Verrucomicrobiota bacterium
CTCGCCAACACTCATCTCCAACGCCACGGAGGCGGTCTTTGAGGAGGTCAGCGCCCCGTCGCCCTGAACGGCCAAGTGGTCATTCGTCCGATGATGTACCTCGCCCTCAGCTACGACCACCGCCTCGTTGATGGCAAAGAGGCCGTGACTTTCCTGATCCGCATCAAAGACAGTCTCGAGTCGCCGACACGGATGCTCATGGAAATGTAAAGCTTTCCGGGGCTTTGAGAGTGCGGCGAGATCCTCCACTTGCCTTTGTTAACCGAAGGCTTGGTCAAGGGTGGGGAAGTCGTGACATTGCTGATTCGCCTCAAAGATTGCCTTAAGTCGCTTATGGTGGCTTGATCCAGTCATCGGATGGTGGAGGTGAAGTGTAGTTGATAGCCTAGCCTCCGGTTTACGAGGCGTGTTGCCTTCAACTGCAGGCAAGGTTGAGGATTGGCATTCCAGAGAAGTCTTAGGCTGAGGACTGCAGAGAATCTCCCAATCGCCCGAAAATTGGACCACTGCGTAAAGAATCGTTGCCACCATGGGTCGAGTGACCGCGATCGAAATTTTGAGGATTCCTGCGACCCACACGCTCAGCAATGAGAGGAGCGATGCCGTTGAGAATTTAGCGAGATTTTCGATGCGTTGGCGGATGCCATCGTGTTCCGGGCGGCGGCGAACAAACAAAGTATGGATGAGTTCCTTGGTGCGTTGCCAGTTGGAAGCTCGCAGCACGGGCTCAGAACTCACCTTGTTGGAGGCGGATTCTGTACGGCGCGTGCTAGGGCGGACTCGGTGACTGCGGCTTTCAATCCGCTCACCGAATGCTTCCCAGGATTCGTGATTGTTTTGGACTGCAGTCAAGCTGGCCACTTGATCGAGAATGAAACCGGTATCGATGTGTATTTCTGAGTGCATGGGGGGAATGCGGTTCAGTTTTGTCCATGGTGACGCTATTACAGCGCCGACTGGATGGATTGAGGCATCCAGATAAAAGGACGCCAGTATAACTCGGAATGCGGGAAAAATCAAAGAATCCTCATTCCTGCGCCGAGTTGGCCGTGTTGCCTGATGGCTTGGAGCAATGCTTCGACGCCTCGAAGTAATGCTCCAACCCTCTTAGGTGGAGGTATGGAAGGGGTAAGCCCGCACTCAACCCTCAAGACAAGCCGTGCCGAAGAGCGTGAAGCCCGTGGATTCCTCGACTTGGATGTCTAGCATCTGTCCCGTGAGGCGGGCGGGGTCGCCGTCGAAGATGACGATTTTATTGCCCACGGTGCGGCCGCTGAGGCGCGAGGCGTTGTTTTTCGACGGGCCTTCGCAGAGGACTTGTTGGCGGGTGCCGACGAGGGCTGCATTGCTGGCGATGGCGAGGCGATCGACCACGGCGAGCAAGCGCTGGTTGCGCTCTTCTTTGACGGACTCGGAGATTTGTTCGTCCATTTCCGCTGCGGGGGTGTTGCGGCGCTTGGAGTAGCGGAAGACAAAGGCGTTGTCGAACTGCAGGCGCTCGACCGTGTCGATGGTGGCCTGGAAGTCTTCCTCGGTTTCGCCGGGAAAGCCGACGATAATGTCGGTGGTGATCGCGACGCCGGGGCGGGCGGCCTTCATCTTCTCGCAAATCTCAACGAACTTCTCGTTTTTGTAAGGTCGGCGCATCTCGCGCAGGATGCGGTCGGAACCGCTCTGCATTGGGAAATGGATGTGCGAACAGAGTTTCGGCAGGTAGGTGAACGCTGCGACGAGGTCGTCGCGGTAGCCGATCGGGTGAGGGGAGGTGAAGCGGATGCGCTCGATTTCTTCGATGGCGTGCACGGCTTCCAGCAGTTGGACGAAGGGCGACTTACCGTCGATTTTCGGGAACTCGGTGCGGCCGTAAAGGTTGACGATCTGCCCTAGCAGGGTGACTTCCTTCACGCCGTGGGCGGCTAGTTGGCGGACTTCGGCGACGATCTCGGCGATCGGGCGGCCGCGTTCTTTGCCGCGGGTGTCAGGCACGATGCAGAACGAACAACGCATGTTACAGCCCTGCATGATCGAAACAAAAGCGGAGGCTTCGTGTGCCTTTGGCACGTGGTCGCGGATGGTGTTCTGCGAGCCTTCTTCCTCGGCGGTGTCGCAGACGCTGGTGCCGCGCAGGGAATAGGTCGGGTCGTCCATCCGGGCTTCCAAGCGCCGCTGGAGGATCGTGTCGACGTATTCGAAGACCTTGTGGTACTTTTGGGTGCCTACGACCACGTCGAGATTCGGCAGCGTCTTGAACAGCTCTTCGCCGCGCGACTGGGCCATGCAGCCCATGAAACCGTAAACGACGTGTTTTCTGTCGCGGCCCTTGTGGATTAGGTTGCCCATTTTGCCGAGCGCCTTCTGTTCCGCCTGATCGCGGACCGAGCAGGTGTTAATTAGAACGGCGTCAGCGTCGTTTTCGTCGGTGGTGACCGTGTAACCGCCTTCGCTAAACATGCGAGCGACTTGTTCAGAGTCGCGCTCGTTCATCTGGCAGCCGTACGTTTTGACGTAGACTTTGGGCATGGCAAGAAGTGCGGAGTGGCGAGCGCGGAATTGCTCAGGCCAAGACCAGACGTGCGTCGGACTCGAGCTTGGCGTTGAGCTCCGACCAGCCGCCGTCGACTTGCATGTTGAAGCAGTGGAGGTAGAGGGTCAGCAGTCTAGGCTCAAACACGTCCACCAAGCGTTCGAGGGTGGAGCTGAGGCGCTCTTCATCAAGTTTCTTCGGCAGATTACCGATGACGGCGCCCTTGCCGTCATGTGGGATTCCCATGCCGTCGCAGAACATGGCGAGCAGGGACTGCTGGGCCGACATTAAGTAGGCTTGCAGCAAGTGTTCGCCGATGGTGTTGCAGGCTTTGAGCTTCAGTGTTTTGTGAATCCATGCGTATTGCTCGACCATGGATTTCTTATCGACAAAGACGGGACGCAGCTTCCGGTTTTCGGCCAAGGTGGTAACGACGGAGCGGTACATGTTGCGATCGTTGGCGCGGAACCAATCGAGCATTTCGATGACGATCGCGGGGGCAACGGCGGAGTAAAGTTCGTAAGATTTCACAGTGAAGAAAATGAGGTGTTGCGGAGTCAACTGATTCGGAGACGCCGTGGCAAGGCTAGAGAAGTGCGGACCGACTTTACCAGCGATTTTTAATTCGCTGGGGTAGGTGTGGCGGGAGTAGCATTGAGGTAGGCTTTAAGTCGAATGGCGTCGTACAGGGCGCCGCCGGTTTCGCGTTGGTGGCGAATGGCCAGTCCCGTGAAAAATGCCGCCACTGCGATGATCAGAAAGACCATGGTGGCTAGGAATCCTCCGCCGGAAGACTGCTTGGCCCGAACGGTTGCCGAACGAGGGCCACGAGAGCGCTTAGGGGAGGTTGGGGTCGCCCGACTTGGAGTGCGACTGGGAGGAGTGGGCAACGCTGCCACTGGCGACGCGTGGGCGTTCGCTTCGTGAGCGAGAGCTTGGATTTCCTCCTCGGTGAGCGAAAACTGGCATTGTGCGTCGCCGATGCTAAAGACTGCGCCGTTCTGCAAATGGATTAATTTATAGAATCCTCCATCCTGCGTGATGCCGTTGGTCGAGCCGAGATCGCCGATCTCATAGCTGCCGGGTAGGTGGCGCAGTTCCGCGTGAATTTGTGAGACGGAGGTGGAATCAATGATGATGTCGTTTACAGGGCCGCGTCCGATGCAGATCGTTTTGCGATCGAGTCCAACATTATAAGGCTGAGGGGGTCTACCCGGGAGGGTGATGGTGAAGCGTGGCATGATACGAATGGGGTGACTACGAGGGTTATGACTGCCCAAGATCCATAAACCACATGAATTTTTCTTGTTGGCTGAAAAGTTGTTTCAACGGCGGGTTAGGCCGGCCTCATTGAGGGCACGCCAGCCGCCTTGCAATACGGATACTTGGGCCCCGAGCTGCAACTTGCGGATGCGGTCGGCAACCTGGTGGCTGACACCGCAGTTTTCATCGCTGCAGTAGACGATGACCTGTGGCGTGTCCACGATATGTAGGGCGACATCGGCCTCGAAGGCTTGCATATCCTCGGTGGGGTCAAGGTTCCACAGCACCGAGCCGGGGACTCCCGATTGCTGCCATGCAAGGCGCGAACGAGCATCCACCCACAAGGTCCTGGCGGTAGCTGGGATCTGGGAAAGGCAGACTTCGTCAGCCTTCAAGGAGGCAGGATCGCAGATCAAACGGCGCAGCGGCGGACCTTTGATTGCATAAGTCGCCGCTGCGGCAGCGAGAGAAATGACCCCGATCGCGGTGAGTTGTCGCAGCGGTCTCATGGCTTCTGAAGCAGCGCAAAGGCTTGCTGGGCACGATGTTTGGCAAAGGCGCAGTCGGTCTCGATACGTAAAACGCTGATGCCGGGCACCTCCATGGCGACTGGGGTGACGATGAGATCGTATGCTTTTCCATCCTTAATCGTTTTGACCTCGTAGGTGAAGGCGCTGGAGGAAGATTTGACGTTGATGACGCGGATGGGCTTTTCCGAGGCCATTTGGATGTGGATCGTTTGTGGCTCGGGCTTGCCGCCGATCACCCATTTGAGGGTTTTGGGTTCGAGGTTGACCAGCACGGGGATGTGAACGCGCACGGTGAGCTTGACCGAGGGTTCGTCTGCCGGATCGTCGTTGATCCACAGGGCAATGTTTTTGTCGATCGTGCCAGAGAAGTTGCCCATTTCAAAGGTGGCTCGCAGCATCCCTGACTCGCCGGGTGCGTAGTTCAGTTTGCCATCGGTGACTTCCACCTTGAGACATGAGCAGCCTGGATCGCTGTTGGCGAGTCTGGCCGGTTTCTTGCTGTGGTTGGTGAAGTTGAACTCCGCGACCACTCTCGCGGCATCGGGTGCGGCGTGGACTTCCTTCAGTAACTCGGCGAATTCCAAGCCCGCCGCATGGGCCACTGCAGCAAGCATCCAGCTGATGACGATCGCGATTTTCATGGCTCCACTATGACGCTGGGAAGTCTCTGCGCGCAAGAGAAACACTCGAATCAACCAGGTTCTGTGCGGTAGAGACCACGCTCTTCAATCCAGGCGCTCACGGCAGGATGCAGCCATGTGGGTAAACTTTCGTCGTGGGCGAGTGCTTTTCGGATCGCTGTGGCGGAGGCGGGGTGGCTGCCTGAGACGATGTGCAGTCGATATCCCGGTCGCGGTTGCGGCCAATCCCCACGACTGAAGACGATGAACTCGACAGATTTCGCCAAGCGCTCGGGATTTTTCCAGTTGGGAAGAGCTTCCCATTGATCGCTGCCCATGATCCAGAAAAGGCGGATGTCGGAATACTGCGCGGCGAGAGCCTCGGCAGTCTGGTACGAGTAGGACGGTCCTGATCGATCGAGTTCAGATGAATCGACGACAGACCACGGTAGATCGGCGGTGGCACGGCGGAGCATTTCGCAGCGGTCCAACGGACTGGCAGGAACGGTGCCGGTTTTGTGTGGGGAAATCCGGCAGGGGAGAAAACGCACCTCATCAAGACCCAGCGCTTCCTTGGCTAGAATCGCCAAGTGAATGTGGCCGAGGTGAACGGGATCGAAGGTGCCGCCAAAGATTCCCAAGTGGTGAGTGGCGGACATGGGAACAAAAATGGGCGGATTGGGTACGAGGGTCGCTGTTGTCGGGCTTTTGTTATCCGCCGAGTTTTTTACTTAGAACGATTCAAACTCGGTGGAGTCGCGCAGCTGACGCTCCCATATGAAGCGGCGGAAGAGGACTTTGACGGCGGCAGTCAGGGGGACGGCAAGGAGAGCCCCGACGAAGCCACCCAGCACTAAGGACCAAAAGAGCATGGAGAAAATCACGGTCAAAGGATGCAGCCCAACGGAATTGCCGACGATCTTAGGAGCGGTGATGAGCGAGTTGATTTGTTGGACGACAATAAAAATCCCCAGCACGCAGCCGACATAAGCCCACGGGCTCAGGCCAAAGGGGGCCACTCCTTGAGCATGGAGATAGGCAATGATGCACGCGGGGATCAGGCAGAGGATGTTGCCGATGTAGGGAATGACACCTGCGATTGCCATAAAGATACCGATCATTAAGCCGTAGGGGAGCCCGAAGAAAGTCAGAGCGATACCCACCAATATCCCATCGATGGCGGCGACAAGCATCTGGCCACGGAAGAATGAGACGAGGTAGCCGTTGATTTCCTGAAGAGTTTCAACGAGAGATGTCTTGAATCGCGATGACTTCAGCGGCACGTAGTCGTGCCAGTGGCTGCGGATGGCGGCGGAATCCTTGAGGAAAAAGAAGAGGTAAACGGGCACCATAATCATGCCGAGGACGAGGCCGATGAAACCAAGCAGCTTGGTGGAGCCTGCGGTCAGCCAGCTGCGGCCGGTTTTGAAAATGACGTCGAGGTTTTCCACGACCATGCGTCCGCCGCGGGTGCGCCCGAAGTCGTTGAGTGAGATTGGCGCAGATGATTCGCGGATCGGGATGGGTTTGCCCTGATCGTCGATTTCCGTGAGGACCCAGCCGATGAGGTCTCGTTGATGATTGAGCCGCAATCCCTGTAGTGAGCGGGCGAGGGCAGGAGCGAGGTGATTCGGGCCCTGAGGTGCTGGCGCGGCGGTGGGGAGGCTGAGATGCGGATTGGAAGATGCCCAAGTCCGCAGGGCGTTGTGCCCGCGTTGGATGCCGGGGAGGATGGCCGCGATCAGGAGGGTGGCCGCTAACAAAATCGCCACGAACAGAGTGGTAACTGCGGCCAAGCGACTGAGACCACGGGCTTCGAAGAAGCGGACGACGGGATCGAGAACATACGCCACTATCCCCGCGACGATGAGGGGAATGAGCACGGGTTGCAGAAAGCCGAAGAGGTAGCCCAAAAGCCAGATCGCGCCGACTAAGAGGGTGCCGAGGATCAGGATGGAGACACCGGTGGCGGCGCTCCAAAGCGTTTTTTGCTGAAACTGGGTAGGGTAGCGCATGATCGAGTGAGGTCTCGGGTTCTGTTATGACGGCTGCGCGTGCACTTACCAATTACAAAACTTCCGCCCCAGTGGCGAGCGCGGCCGCTTGTTTGGCAATCTTATCGAGGATGCCGTTGACAAAGCGGTGTGAGTCGGTCGTACCGAAGCGTTTGGCCAGCTCGATAGCCTCGTTGATGGCGACCTTTGGCGGCGTGTCCGCGTGGAGAATCTCGTAGGTTCCCAGTCGCAGAATCGCCCGATCAACGGGATCGATCCGCTCAGGGACGAAGTTTTCCACGACTTCAGCGAGCGTCGCATCGAGCGGTTCTTTTTTAGCGAGGATCAGATCCACGAGTTCGTCAGCTTGGCGACGGAGCGCATCGATTTCGCTCTTGGAGTCGCGCAGACGTGCGAGGTCAGCTTGGTCGGGGAAGTTTTCGGGTTCCTCGACCATGCGCATCCGGTCGGAGATGCGTTGCAGGCGGCGGATGGTGGCAGAGACCGCTTCCAACTGGCCGCGCAGGGCGGGGAAGTCATCGATGCCCTCCAGAAAGCGGCGTCGGGCAGCGGTTAGATCGCGGTCGTTTTTGAAGAGCGTCTCAAGCGCATCGCCAAAGCTTTCCGCGACCGAAGCATCGTCGTCATCCTTGGGCAGGCGTTCCAGTTTGGCGAAGGCAGTGCTCCAGCCGGATTCGAGCTTGGCGATCTGGGTAAGGTCAGTCTTGAGGCTTTCTGCCTCCGGCCAAGCGGTGAGGAGGGTGCTGGCGTGCGTCTGGCGCTCGACAAATTCGACGAGCCGGCCTTCGCGCCCGTGGGCGAGGTGGTGGACTGTGCGGAACGTTGCAATCTGTAGACTGCGGCGGTCGGATTCGGTGACAAAATCCCAGAACGGGCCGCGCAGGGCGGCGGGGTCAGCGCCGCCTTCAAGGTCGGCACAGTAGAGAAATTGGATGACCGCCTCGCGGATGTGGCGGCGACTAAGCATTGCGATTCTTGAGAGGGCTGGAGTTGCGAGACATGGAACGGTCGAGTTCTTGGAAGACGTCAATCATGGCGGCTGCCGCGCGTGCGGCCTCCCGGCCACGGTTGATTTGTGAACCGATGCAGCGAGCGTATGCCTGTTTTTCATCGGCCACCAGCAACACCTCATGGATGATGGGTCGTTGGGCTTTGATCGCCAATTGTTGGAGCGAATCAGTCACCGAACGACCGACGAGGTCGGCGTGTTCGGTGGAGCCACGGATGATCAAGCCGAGGGCGATGATGCAGGCCGGAGCATCGCGTTCGAGGATCGATGCGACGACCACGGGGATTTCGAAAGCGCCTGGCACACGGATCAGGTCGATGCGTCCCTGTGGGACGAGTTCGCCAAGTTCTTCGATCGCATTTTCAACCAAAGCATCGGTGAATTGCTCATTGTATCTGGACGCGACGATACAAATCCGGACTTTGGGCCCGATGATTCTGGGTTTCGGTTGGAATGCAGACGACATTTCGTGGATATGGAGGGGTTGCCGCCAAAAGTCAACTGGCAGCCGCCGCGATCGAGCGATCGGTTCCATTTGAGTTGGTGCCTCTGGCGGTCAGGCACGGCGGGTCACGCCGATGAGCGTGGCTAATTTCTGGCAGTTCGCCAGTAATTGAGGGTTGGCGCGAATTTGAGTCAGCGTCCACGGCAGACGGAAGCGCCAGTTGTCCACGTCCGTGCTGCCTGGGCGGTTGATCTGGTCATCGAGGTCAAAAAGCTCTGTGATCATCAAGGCCGCATAGCGCGAGTTGGAAGCGAAGAGCGTCTTGATCAGGCGCAGGCGTATGCCCTCGGTGTAGGGAGGCCAGCTGTCTGGTAAGGAAACGGGGATGCCGGCGAATTCGGAAAGGATACGCAGGGTGTGGTGCGCGCCTTCGGCCGCCCACGCGGATGCCTCAGTCGGGTTTTCTTGGTGGTGGCGGATCTGCCGCAGGCAGCGCCGCCAGATGCCGTTGACCGGCTCGTGATCGTGGGTGGAGTAGGTGGCGAAGGTGTTTTCAGGGAAGGCATTTCCCGGTGTCGGCTGGCCGTGTTCGTTGCAATCCCAGTGGGGGATGCGGTAGCCCGTCACCCCCAGATCGGCAAGGTGGGGACGGACGTATTCGGGTACCCAGCCGAGGTCCTCGGCGATGACCTCGGCAGCCACCGCCGCTTTGAGAATACCCTGCAGCCGCACATCGCCGTCTTCGCGATTGGCGCTTTTGTTTTCGACTGTGTCATCGGGGCGCAGGAACCAGCGCGGCAGGTGGCCGCCGCTGATTTTCGCCGCCTGCTCGGGGCTGAGGCCGAGAAACTCGTAATTGCGTTCGGGACGCCAAGGGAATCCGTAGATCCGATAAAATCCGAGAATGTGATCGAGCCGGAACATGTGGAAAACCTTCATCAATCGCGCGATGCGCTTGCGCCACCAGATGAACCCATTGGCCTGCATGTGATCCCAACGATAGAGCGGAATGCCCCAGTTTTGTCCCCATTGCTGGAAGAAAGGATCATCCTGGCTCATGCCCTCGGGCGGCGAGCCGCCGTACCAATCGAGGTGGAATTCCTCTTGTTCGAAAAACGCATCGCACGAATGCCAGCTCACCCCGATCGGCACGTCGCCCATCAGCCTGACGCCGCGCAGCTCCGCGTAATCGCGCAGGGCCAGCCATTGGCGGTGACAGAGCCACTGCACAAAGGCGAAATAGTCGAGCCGCTTGTCCACTCCCTCCCGATCCTGCTGCCGCAGTTGGGCCACGAAATGGCGTGCCTGCTCGGGCGTGCGACAGTCCACCGGCCATCGATCCCAGGTCAGCGACTCGCCGTGATGTTCCATCAAGAAACGGAATAGGCCGTAGTCCTTGAGCCAATCTGCCTCATGTTTCTTGAAGGCTTTGAACTCCCCGACCAGTGCGGGTTCGGCATGGTCAAACCGCGCCCACACGCGATCTAACAGCATGCGTTTGACCCGGCGCACGGCAGGGTAATTCACCAGCGGAGAGGTCAGCGCGGACTGGAGCTGAGCACGGGCGGCATCGAGATCCGCCTCCTCGAGGCCCGGAATTTCAGAGACTTCGAAGGCGAGGTAGATCGGGTCGAAGGCCGTGGACGAAATGCCACTGTACGGACTTTCTTCCAACCCGTTCTCATGGACGGGCAAGAGCTGGATGAACCCGACGTGATACTCAGCCGCCCAGTCGATCCACTCGCGCAGGGCCAGCGTGTCGCCGATCCCGAGATCCCCCTCGCGGCGCGGGGTGAACGCCGGAATCAGGATTCCAGCCAAGCGTTGATGGGGGACAAACACGCCTGTCATCTTGTCAGATTAGCGGGCCGCGTAAATCTCGAAATTCATGGACACTCTCTTCAACCGCCAAAACAGTCTCTTCAACTGGCAAAACAGTCTCTTCAACTGGCAAAACGAGCTGACTTACTCCCCACGCGAGCTAATTTACTCCCCACACGAGCTGACTTACTCCCCACACAAGCTGACTTACTCCCCACACGAGCTGACTTACTCCCCACACAAGCTGACTTACTCCCCACACAAGCTGACTTACTCTCCACACGAGCTAACTTACTCCCCACACGAGCTGACTTACTCCCCACACGAGCTAACTTACTCCCCACACAAGCTGACTTACTCCTCGAAATAGAGTCAAGCTTGCCAAGAGAAGCTAAACGTCTATTCATTGGGTTGAACTATCCTCATGAGCAACTCCACTCCCCACTCCGTCACACGGGACATCCCCCGCCTGCCCATCGTCAAAGCGATGGCGGTCGTCTCGAGCATCCCCCGTTGGCACATTCTGCGCGAGTTGAGCATGGGCGAACCGCTACCTGTCACTGAAATCGCGCGCCGCCTGCGCTCCACGCGCACCGCCATTTCCAAACATTGCAGCGTCCTGCTCAATAGCGGCATCGTCTACCGCAGCTACGGCGGGCTTTACAACATCGACCCGCGCTTCCTCGTTCCTGGCGAACGCTCGATTGATCTCGGCTTCGTCCTGATCCGGTTGGATCAGATGGGTTAGTGAACGATTGACCGCCGCCGTGACAAGGCGAGATCTGCGAATTCAATCCCCGTGCACCCACACTATCCAGATGTGTGTATCGACGATGATCATCCGATGGCCTCGCCTCGCAGAAACGGGGTTCTCTGCAAAGTGACCACTCCATCTTCAGATAAGGTGGTTTTGGCGCGGTGATGCAGCGCGGGCGGCGATGAATCTACACGCGGCATACGTTCCTCGACATTTAAAATTTTTTAAAATTCAGCTTGGCAAGGTTGCGGGGGGGGTAAATTTACGCCGCGTATATGAAAATCACAAACATCCTGTTGTCCTGCGCCGCCTTTGCCGCGCTTTCCGCCACCGCTTCCGCGGCGCTCATGACCTACACCCAAACGGGCTTTTTGTCCGGCTCGCTGGACGGTACGTCCTTCACCAATGCGGCCGTCACGCTCCGCACGACTGCTGACACGGCCAATGTGCAATATATTCTAATAGAAGATATTGCGCCCTTCTGGAGCAACGCGGGACCGACCACCATCGACATTGCCGGTTTTGAGACTGCGACCTTCAATGGATCGAATACGTTTGGGGTATTTAGCATAAATTATTCCGATTTTTCACCCGGCACTGCGGCTGTGGGCTTCGCTGATCTCACGAATTTGAATGGAATTTTAGGCACTTTCCAAACGACGGAGCTCAATTATGCCCTCGCCACCGCACAGACGTTCACGGGAGCTCCGGCGTACGCCAATGCGCTCTTCAGCACGACCTCGGGCGATTTGATGGTGTCGAGCGCTTCGGGCAATGCCACCTTCACGGCGGCCTTAGTGCCCGAGCCATCGGCACTGGCGCTGCTGGGCCTTGGCGCCGTGGGCCTCGTCGCCCGCCGCCGCCGCACGGCTTGATTCTTAAACGATCGGATTTGATCGCGAGGCGACGCTGCAAGGCGTCGCCTCTTTGGTTTACGGGGCATTGCACGAGCCAAGCAGCAGGCAGAATAGCTAAGGAGTCGGGACACTCTTGTCCCGTCTTGATCGCAGAGCAGAGGAAGAAACGACAGTAAGGTCGTTGCTCCTTACTTGAAGCGCCGCTGGTATTCGCGGTGCAGCTGCTGGTGGCGGGCCTCCAGCTCGGCGACCGTCATGAGCTCGAGGGTTTCCCGCGGGCTCTTCGTTTCCTTTAGAAACTCTTCCAGCGACTGGATCCGCCCGAGCCAATAGCCTTTTTCAAGGCCTCTCTCAAGCCCTTCGGAACGGCCCTTGGCGAGTAGTTTTTCGGCGACTGACATGGTGCTTTTTTGCAGTTCGGGGTTTGAAGTCAGACTACGGTAGATCTGCTCCACGTCAAGGTCGCTGTCGCTGTGGATCGCGTAGAGCAGCATGCGGCGGATCGGAGAACATCTCTTTGAAAAACGCGTCGTTGGGGAAACCCGCGGGCATCAGGCTGTCATCGGAGTTTTCCACGATGCATGGTAGCCCGATCGCGGCGGGCAGATCAAGAGAAGTCCGCGGCAAGTGGCTGGGTCCTCCGGCCCCAGACCGTTGTTTGGGCGTCCCGCCCAAAGGAAATCTGGCGGGAGGCGAGACGCCTCCTACAACGGTCTGGAGCGAGACGCTCCAGCCACTTTATTCCCACGCGCTGCTATGGATCGCCGATCTGGCGGGGTTTGGGGGCTATTCTTTTATTCGGGTAGCGCTCACTCGACGAGCTCAGCCCTTGATGGCGTGGGCGATCATCGCAAAATGCCGGTCGCGCTCTAATAATTCGACGCCATAGCGGCGGGCGCAGGCATCGACTAACACATCGCCAAAGGGCACATTCACTCCGCTGCGCAGACAAGTCCGTGCACTCTTTGCCGTTTGCTGCCAACAGGCCGCATCAAAACTTAGCCAGACACACAAACTGCGCGTCTTTACCAAACGGGCTTCCTCGCGCTTGCCCCGGATGCCCTGAAAAAGCTCCATCCAAATGGGCTCTGTCATGGCGGCAAATCCAGAACGGATCAGCCATTCCACTCTCGCAACGATGCTTGGTTCGCCACTCGGGCGACCCGCCTCGACCCACGCGGAGCTATCGATCAGCACCAGACTTTTCATCGTGAAGCGTGGCTCAGGGTTTTTTGTTCGCGCCGCGCGATCTCCTCCAGATCGCCGGCTTCGATCTCATCATTCGTCGCCATGTTCCAGGTGCCAAAACTTGCCACCACTTCCTTGACCAGTTGCTGGCGGTTGAACGCCTGAATGGCCTGCACTACCGCCTCTCGCTTGGTCTTGGCTCCGGTGAAGCGCATGGCGTCTGTCAGCAAGTCCTCGGGAATATCAATGGTCGTTTTCATTGATTCCAATTTAGCAGGAAAAGAGAATCAGGCAATGGCCAAAGCCGGTGGCTTCGAAAACTTCAATCAGCACCGAGCAGGGCTGCGCCAAGTGGCTGGGTCCTCCGGCCCCAGACCGTTGTTTGGGCGTTCCGCCCAAAGGAAATCTGGCGGGAGGCGAGACGCCTCCCCCAACGGTCTGGAGCGAGACGCTCCAGCTACTTGGCACTTCGGCTCAGTGGACGACTCTGCCTTAGCGGATCGCGCCATGGGGCTGAAGCCGCTTGTAAGCCACCTCTTTCCCCGAAAAAAAACCGGCCTCCCGTGGTGGGAAGCCGGCTTTTTGAAATCCGATGAATGCGCTGACGCGGGTCAGCGACTCAGGATCATTTGATCTCGTCGTCCTCCTCGATGGTGTGAGTCAGGATGAACTGGAGATCGTCGAGACCGAGGTTGGAGGCGAATCCTTCGTCGCCGAGCACATTGGTGACAAGCTGGGTTTTTTGGTGCTGAAGGATGCGGATCTTTTCTTCGACCGTGTCGCGGGTGAGCAAACGGTAGGCGATAACCTTGTTCTTCTGGCCGATGCGGTGGGTACGGTCGATGGCCTGGTTTTCCACCGCAGGGTTCCACCATGGGTCATACAGGATGACGTAGGAGGCCGAAGTGAGGTTGAGGCCGGCACCACCTGCTTTGAGCGAAAGCATGAAGACCGATGGGTCTTTGGTCGTCTGGAAGCGCTCGATTTCGCCTTTGCGGTCCTTGGTTTGGCCGGTGAGGTAGTTGTACGGGCGGTTTTCCAGTTCGAGACGGGCCTTGATGAGATCGAGCATCGAGACGAACTGCGAGAAGACGAGCACCTTGTGGCCTTCTTCGTGCAGCTGATCGAGCAGGTAGAACAGCGATTCCATCTTCGCAGATTCTTCCTTGAGGTACTTCGGATCGATGAGGCCGGGGTGGCAGCAGATCTGACGCAGACGCATGAGGCCTTGGAGAATGGCGAAGGAGTTTTTCTTCACCGCTTCGTCGGAATCGAGGCCGAGCAAGGCTTTCTGGATGCGCTTGAGTTCGTTTTTGTAGAGTTCGAGCTGGATGCCTTCCATCTTCGAGTAAACTTCTTCTTCGGTCCGCGGCGGCAAGTCTTGGGCGACCTGCAGCTTGGTGCGGCGAATGAGGAAGGGACGGAGGCGCGAGGCGAGGCGGTTCTGGCTGAGCGGATCCTTACGTTTGTCGAAGCGCTTTTTGAAATAGGCGCGGGAACCGAGCACACCCGGCATGGCGAAGGCCATCAGCGACCACATGTCGAGCAAGCGGTTTTCGATCGGCGTACCAGTGAGGACCAAGCGGTTTTGGGAATCGAGCTCGCGGGCGCACTTGGCGGCCTTGGAGTCGGGATTCTTGATTTGCTGGCCTTCGTCGAGAATGGTGGTGAGCCATTTGATGCCATTGAGCTCTTCGCCGCAGACGCGGAGTTGGGCGTAGTTGAGAACCAGAATGTCGATGTTGTTCTGGATGTGTTCGACATTGATGTCGTCGCGGTTCTTAAGGATTTTGACCTTGAGGTTTGGAGCGAACTTGCCGGCTTCGCTGTACCAGACGTCGAGCACGGATTTCGGGCAGACGACGAGTGCTGGCTTTTTGATGCCGCCCGTTTTGGCGTGTTCATCGAACAGCCAGAGCAGGTAGGTGAGGGACTGGATGGTTTTTCCAAGACCCATGTCGTCGGCCAGAATGCCGCCGAAGTTATTGACAGCGAGATAGGCGAGGAAGTGGAAGCCATCGACCTGATAAGGTCGTAGGGTGGCATTGAGTGCCGCTGGGACATCGGGGGTGACCTCGATTTGAATGTCGCCAGCGCGGTTCTTGATGCGCTCCCAGGCTTTTGGGTCGAAGACCTCAGCGGCTTTAGGATCGGCCAACTGGAGGGCGTGCATGCGGTGTGTTTCCCCAGAGAGATCGAAGGGGTCGAGACCGAGGCGGGTGACGGCTTCGCGCTGGTCGGCGTCGAGTTTGATTTCGAGGCGCATCCAGGTGCCGTCGTCCATGCGGACGTAGCCACCGCGAGCGGCGACCAGTTGGCGAATCTGCGTTTTCGAGAGGTTGGCTCCTTGCACGTCGATGACGATGCGCAGGTCGAACCAGTCGATGTCTTGGCCGACGACTTCAAAGCGAACGGCGGCGGTGACAGGGTCGGCAAGGATCGATTTGAGGCGCAGGTCGATGTCGAGTTCGATGTTCTCGGGCATCGCCTTGATCCATTCTGAAAACTTCTCGGGGAACTGCTTGGTGATGCGGGATTTGAAGGAAAGTAGCTTCTCGTCGTAGCTAAGCCCCATTTCATCGAGGATGGCAGGAACGGGATAGAGGTCTTCGCGAGCGAAGCGCAGGAGTTGTTTGCCTTTGACTGGCTGTTGCTCGACGAGTTCCCAGCCCTCCTTGGTGAGGCGCTCGGTGCGGCGGCCTTTGGTCTCGATGGCATTGACATCGATGACCAAGTGTTCGGTCTCGGCCGCAGTGAGGCCGGCGATGAGCTTCATCTCGAACTTCGGCTTCAGTTCCAGATCGACGACACGCTTTTTGAGCGATTCTGGCAGCGAGGCGCCGATCTTGCGGAGGAACTCCACGCCCTCAAGCGAGTCGATGACGCGCGAAGGAATGTTGTAGCGGGGCATGACATCCGTTTCTTCCAGCCAACGTGGCGGGCCGGGGAAGACGGTTTCGTCAGACTGATAGAATTCCTTGCGGCCGGGTAGTAAGCGGACCGAGTGGGAGACATGCTCACCTGTGGCAGTGACGAGCTGCAGAGCGAAGGTGCTGTTGTCGTAGGGGCTGTCTTCGCAGACCCAAGAGAGACGATCTTCGACGACTTTAAACTCCCGTTCATCGAGGTTGACGATGTAGCCCTTTAGCGCTGGCTGGCGGAAGACGCGGTTCATGAACCGGCAGGATTCTTCTTGGTCGAAGTCGAGGGTGGTGTCGCCGTACTTGCGGAAGAAGGCGAGGTAGTGTTCCCACAGCGTCTGGCTGGAGGCATCCATCAATAAGGCTGCCTCGTGGTGGAGATTGACGTAGTTTTCGATTTCGTTCTTTTCGCGGAGTTGGACCCAGACGCCGGCCTTTTCTTCCCTTACTTCGATACGGGCTTCATTGATGGTCGCGACGAGACGGAAGGCGACGTTGAGTGGTGCGTCTTGGGGCGGGCGTTCGTTGACTTGTTCGATGCGCTCGTACCAGGAGGCGACTTCACGCTCTTGCTCCCAGTCCGCCATTTTTTTCTGCACGTGACCGAGATCGGTGATCACGTTCATGAACTCGGGGTAGGGGAGCTTCTTCTTAAAGAAGGCGTAGGCGATGTAGTTCCAGAATTCGAGGATGTCGCCGGGCGGCATGGGCCAGAGTTCCAGCGGCTCGTAGGTGGTGATCTCCCAACGCGGGGTAATGCGGACCATGTCGTGGTCATGGAGTTCACCCTCGATCACGTAGCGGCGATAGCGCTTTTCGATCTTGGTGACGAAATCAGCTTCCTTGTCGTCCAATTCGCGACCGAGCTTTTCTTCGATGATGTCGAGGACGGGCGTGTCATCGAATTCGTTGGGCGATTCCGGGAGGTCCTCGCCACGGTGCATGCGCTCCATCATCGTCGCGTACTGACAGGCGCTGGAAATCAGCTCGTCTTCAGCCGTGCAGGAGCCAAACCAGCGATTCCCTTGGAGGCGAAGACTGGTGCGGAAGGTTCCCGATTCATCCTCGACGCGGCCTTGGATGAACAAGTGATTGCCGAAGATTTGAGTCACGGCTCCGTCTTTCTGTAGCATTTCTCCCCGTTTTCTGGCATCCTCGGGGAAACTGTTGAGAAAATTGAGGGTCGCTCGGTCTGGATTCATCGCGTCTGAGGTTGGAAAATTGCTGAAAATCGTCGAGCCAAGCATCGCGCTAAGCCTCGCAACTTCGGGGTGGTAGCTTAATCTACGAAATCGAGAGTAGGCAATAAAAACCTTCCATCTGTCGATTTTCGACCTCTTCTGGCACTTCATGAACCGCTAGAAGTCAGCGGCGGCAAATAACAAGATGATCTGCCGTTCGGTCTATGGCGGCTAGATCTTTTTCAAGAAAATCGCCCGAAATGTGATTCCCAGTCCACCGACGACGAATAGAGCAGGAAACCAAATCGAGTAGCCCGGTGCCAATGAGTCCGGCTTGAGTGTCGCAAAATTCGCATCCGCCGGATTGACCCAGCAGGTCGTTCTTTTTCCGATCGGATAGGAGGCGACTCGTTCTTCGACCAATGCCCGCCGGGACGACCAAGGACTGCCGCGCAAGGACAAGCGGTCGCTGGTGTGCGCAACGCCCTGCCACTCGTAACCGTAGCTTAGATCGTGGCGATACTCGGTGGCGGAGTTTTCATCGTGTCGTCGTTCTTCGACTTCGGATGTCAGAATGACACAGGCGACCTCCGGCCATTGGTGCATGGCTTTGGCTCGCAAAAAGCTTCGCGCCATTAAGGCCACAAATACTCCACCCAGCAGAGCGATTGTGAGGCCGAGGAGTACCAGGTAGCAGCGACCCGCAGTGTTGCTCGGATTAGCGGTACGGCCTGTAGCGGGTGGCGCTGTTTTGTGAATCACTTCGCTATCATCGACTGTATAACCCGCCGTGAAAGTTTTTTGTGCGGCAATCCGCTGGGAAATTTTCGCAAGCAGAAGGTTTACTAAGTGATCTTGATCGTTCTAATCTGAGCGCGCATGCGGGTTGGACGAACGTTACAAGCAGCTTCGGGATGGCTGGAGCTAGGTCTCGCCAACGAGGCTTTATTCGAACTTCAGTCGCTACCGACTGTTGCTCAAACGCAGCGCGAATCTCTGGAGCTCATGCTAGTGGCGCAAATGGAGTGCCAACTATGGAACATGGCCTCTGAAACCGCCCGATTGCTTTGCCTAAAGGCGGAGAACGTGCCTGAGTTTTTCCTGCGCGCAGCCTACTGTCTACACGAGACGGGCGACACACTGGCGGCCTGCAATCATCTTCTGCGCGGTCCGAAGCGCTTGTTTGAAATGCCGATTTTTCATTACAATCTCGCCTGCTATTTATGGACCTTGGGCGAGGGGCCACGCGCCCGAAGCCATCTCAAACAGGCAATCTCGATGGATGAGGCTTTCCTCGAATCTGCCCGCCAAGACCGCGACCTGATAGGCATCGGTCCCATTTGAGGAAATCGCGCCTCGCTAATTTCTCTTCCGCCGGCTAAACATCTCTGTATTCCATCATGAAAATTCTTATCACCGGCGGATCCGGATTCATCGGCTCCCATATTGTCGAACTCTATCAGGACAAGGCCGAAGAAATCCGCGTCCTGGATAATCTTCGTACCGGCTACCGCCACAATCTCGATGGTCTCCGCCACACCTTCATCGAGGGTTCGATTACTGATCGCGAGTTGGTAAAGAAAGCCGTCCAAGGCGTGGACTATATCTTTCACCTCGCCGCTCTGGTGAGTGTCCCCGAGTCGATGGCCAAACCCGGAGAGTGCGTGGACATCAACGTCCATGGCTTACTCAACGTACTGGAAGAAGCTGCCGCCGCTGGGGTCAAAAAGCTTGTTTTTGCGTCGTCTGCCGCAATCTATGGTGATAACCCGACCGTGCCGAAGGTCGAAACTATGATCCCCGAACCGAAGAGCCCATACGCCATCACCAAGCTCGACGGTGAATACTACCTCGGTATGTTTCAGAACGAGGGCAAGCTGGAGACCGCTGCGATTCGTTTCTTCAATGTTTTCGGTCCCCGCCAAGACCCGAAAGGTGCCTACGCCGCCGCCGTGCCCATTTTTATCGAGAAAGCCGTGAATAGCGAGGATATCACAGTTTTCGGCGATGGCGGCCAGACACGCGATTTCATCTACGTCAAAGACATCGCCGGTGCGCTTGCCTTTGCGGTCGAGACACCCGGCGTCACCGGAGTTTTTAATGCGGGCTATGGCGGGCAAATTACGATTGAGGACTTGGCTAATGGACTGGTCTCCGCTGCGGATTCTGCATCAAAGATCCTCCATGCCCCCGAGCGCGCTGGTGACGTCAGGCATTCCCGCGCTAGCGCCGACAAACTCCGTACGGCCGGTTGGGTCCCTCGCCACACTCTTGAGGAGGGACTCGGCGTGACCTTGAAATTTTCCAAGGACAAGAATTCAATCTAGAAAAGGCCAAGCTTGCAGCCTGTGCCTTGATTAGTTCAGGATCATGACGTGCCACAAACGAATGACATTCACCGCCGTTGGAGCGGCTACGTGTGCCCACAATGTCGGTCTATTTTTCGTGTCGCGATGGATCACGATCCGGCCCCAATCCGCTGTCCCGGCTGTCAGCATGTTTTAAAAATCCCGATATCCGCTGACACACAGCCACCCTTGCTGCTTCCAAAAGATGCGGGCATCAAGGATCCCCAAGAGAAAAAGCGGCGACGCAGCGGCAAGTCACGTGCTGATAAGGCCATCACATGGGAACAGCAGAAGGCGACGTCCCGTCACGATGGTCGTGAGAATAAGCCGCTACGGCTGATGCTCGTCGGCGGCGCAGCCTTATTCGCGCTGATCTTGTCGGGTGTTTTCGTTTCGATGTATTTTGGGGGTAAGGCTGCCGAGCAATCGGCCCATGTGGTGAAGGCCACCAAGAAGCCGATAGCTGCCACTGCACCTCCCGCCGAGCGCAGCGATGCCTCCTACCTTGCTGAGGCTGAGCCGCTGACACGCAAATTCATGCAGGCGACCACCGTGGCTGAAATGCTGCCGCTGGTACGAAACCCCACCGTGGCAGAAGGCCGCATGCGGGCTTTTTACCCTGATGGCCACATCCCAGCTCTTGGAATTTCGAAGTTCGGCTCAGATGGCGGCTTTTCAGTCAATGGCAAGCATCGCGCACTCTCCATACTCACTGGGGATCAGAAAAAAAAATCCATCGCCTTTGTGGAGACGGCGCAGGGGATGAAGGTTGACTGGGAGAGCTGGGTTGGCTGGTCCGACATGCCTTGGGAAACCTTCATTACAACTCGTCCTACCGTGGGACATCTCTTCCGCGTGATTCTAGAACCCGTCGATTACTATAATTTCGAATTTGCCGATGATTTGAATTGGAAGTCTTACTCGCTGGTGTCGCCCGATCGCGAACACGTTATTTTCGGCTATCTCCCAAAGTTCTCCGCCTTGAATCAACAATTGGATCTCTCAGCCGATTCAAATAAGATCAATGTCATTCTTTCTCTGAAATTTCCAACCGCTGGCAACTCGAAGAATCAGGTGGAAATCGAGCGAGTCATCGCTAAGGGATGGGTAGAAGAGGATTGACTATGACACCAACGACTTACGATAAGGCTCTCGAACTTAATCTGGACCCACTCGTTTACGGCACCTTTGCTGAGATCGGTGCGGGCCAAGAGACAGCTAACTGTTTCTTCCGCGCATCAGGCAGCGCCGGGCTGGTGGCCAAGACCATTTCCGCATATGATATGACCATGAGCGATGCGATCTATGGTCGCACCGAGCGCTATGTTTCCGCTGCCCGGCTCGAGTCGATGCTTGATCACGAATACGAAATTCTGCTCGATCGCCTCGCCCCCAAACGCGGCAGACAGAGTACCTTTTTCTCGTTTTGCAACACCGTGCGTGCACGCGGCTGGAATGACCAAGGCGAGTGCCATGGCTGGCTCGGCCTGCGCTTTCAAATGAAGCCAGGTGATCCTCCCTCGGACATCATTCTACATGTCCGCTTGCTCGATATACGTTCAACCGACCAAATGGATGCGCTCGGCACTGTCGGCGTCAATCTCATCCACTCCGCATTCCGCCACCGTGGTCATTTGAAGAAATTCGTCGAGTCGTTGCTCGACAACCTCTCCCCCGGAAGAGTCGAAGTGGATCTCCTTAAATTCACCGGCCACGGATACGGATTCTTTGATAACCGGCTCTGCGCTCTGCAACTCGTCGAAAGTGGCTTGACCGATGCGACGATGTTTCTGCCCGACGGCGAAGTTGTCCAACCGGCAGAGGCACTCCATGGTAAGCCAGTGCTGCTCTTGCGCGGCAGCTTTGCTCCGGTAATGAAGGTGCATCTCGAAATGTTAGAACAAGCGCGTCAGGGCTTCGGCCAATCGCTGGACGAAACAGATCGATTCTCCGCCATCGAACTCTGCGAGATGTCCATGCAAAATCTCCTCCACGGCCGCAGCGTCGACCCTGCGGACTTTCTCGACCGGGCCGATGCGCTCCAAGCACTAGGCAAGACCGTTCTGTTATCCCGCTGCGCCGAGTTTCATCGCATCACTGCATTCCTCCATCGATACACCAAAAAACCTATCGGAATCGTCCTGAGCATCGGCTTACTTAACGAGTTGTTTAAATCGAAATGGTCAGAAAATCTCGCCGGTGGCTTATTGGAATCCTTCGGCCGACTTTTTAAACAAGGCGTCACGCTCTACGTCTTCCCCTGGGAAAATCGCCGCTCGGGTGAACGGGTGACTGCGGAAAATTTCCGCGCACCCGATGACTGCACCCACCTCTATCAGCACTTCATAGTCAACCATAGGATTCTAGGCGTTCCCTGCACCGACGAGCAATTGCTCGCCTCCACCGCCCGCGATGTCTGTAAAATGATCCATGCCGGCGAATCGCGCTGGCAGCAACTCGTTCCCGAAGCTGCATGGACACTGGCCTGCCGCGTCGCCCAGCGCATGCTGTCCTAAAGCGCTATTCGGCTTGCTTTTTGCACTTCTGCCTTAAGTGCTCTTGACCGAGGCAGAATGGGGTTTTACCAATGGTCCATGACACTACTCTACGAAGGCAAAGCCAAGCGCCTCTGGGCTACCGAAAATCCGCAAACTCTGCGCATGGAGTTTAAGAACGATGCCACCGCCTTCAACGGTGAAAAAAAGGCTAGCTTCGACCAAAAGGGCCGCCTGAACAACGAGATCAGCACCCTCATTTACGGTTTTCTCGAAAAGGCTGGAGTTCCCACCCACTTCGTCCGCCGTATCGATGACACCAACGTGGAGGTTAAAAAAGTCACCATCCTCATGGTTGAGGTGATCGTCCGCAATCTCTCTGCTGGTAGCTACTGCAAGCGCACTGGCATCGAAGAAGGTCGCCCCTTCTCCCAACCGATCATCGAGTTTTCCTACAAAAGCGACGAACTCGGCGACCCACTCATCAACGACGATTACATCCGCGAAATGGGTCTCGCCACCCCCGAAGACCTCGCCCATCTGCGCAAATCTGCCCTCCAGGTCAACTCGATCCTTACCGACTTCTTCGCCAAGTGCGGTCTCAAGCTTGTGGACTTTAAACTCGAATTCGGCCGCCTCGTTTCCGATCCATCCGTCATTGTCCTAGCTGATGAAATTAGTCCCGACGGCTGCCGCCTCTGGGATCTCAAAACTGGCGAAAAAATGGACAAAGACCGCTTCCGTCGCGATCTCGGCAATGTCATGGAGGCCTATCAGGAAGTCCTCGCCCGCGTCAAAGCCAACGGTTGATCGCGCACTAGGGCACAGCATTTAACAAACCATCATTCCTTCGGGTTTGATGGTTTTTTTCTCAAGTGCGCATGGAAACATTCGTAAATATTTCACAGGATCTGCGTCGTAAGCCCTATGACCCAGCCTATCGTATCGCCCCATGAGGATCATCGTGAAAAAATCATTCGCCTTACGAGTTTATAGACGATTACTGCGCGTGACGTCGCTTGATGATCAATGCCGCCTCGCCGCTTCTTTAGTAAAAAATTATAGAATCAACGATATCGAATCATGACATTTGACACGGACAAACAACCCGCGCCGATCTTCAATCCGGCGGAAGCTGAGGCACTGGTGCGCGAGGCATCGCACTGGATCCAGCCGCTACGCAGCGAGATCGGCCGCTATCTGATCGGCCAGAACGACTTGGTCGACCGCTTGCTGATTTCGCTGATGGTGAAGGGCCACATTTTGCTCGAAGGCGTTCCCGGCCTGGCCAAAACGCTTGCGCTTAAAACGCTGGCCTCGCTGGTGAACGCCAAGTTTAACCGCATCCAGTTCACGCCCGATATGCTGCCGGCCGACATTGTGGGCACGGAAATTTACGATCCGAAGGAGGCGCGCTTCCGCGTCAAACACGGCCCCGTTTTTGCAAACTTCATCCTCGCCGACGAAATCAACCGCGCGCCCGCCAAGGTGCAGAGCGCGTTGTTAGAGGCGATGCAGGAAAAGCAGGTCACCATCGGTGAGCAGACCTTCGCGCTGCCGTCGCCGTTTTTTGTGTTAGCGACCCAGAACCCACTGGAGCAAGAGGGAACCTATCCGCTGCCCGAGGCGCAGTTAGACCGCTTCATGATGAAGGTGGTCATGGACTATCCGACGGAGGAGGAAGAGCTGCGCGTGCTCGATCTAGCAGGCACCACCGAGGACATGCCGGTGCCGCAGCCGATGGTCAGCCTAGATGCCATCCAGCAATCGCGGTCGGTGGTTAACAATCTCTATCTCGACGAAAAGGTGAAACGCTACATCGTGCGGTTCGTCCATGCGACGCGCCGCCCCGATGAGTACGGCGTGCACATTGCGCCGCTGATTCGTGTCGGTGCCTCGCCGCGCGCCACCATCAATCTTGCGCTCGCCAGCCGCGCTCATGCCTTCCTCAACGGCCGCGCCTATGTCACGCCACACGATGTGAAAAATGTCGCCATGGATGTGCTACGCCACCGTGTCACCGTCACCTACGAGGCGGAAGCTGAAGGCCTCAATAGCGAGCAAATCATCACGCGGATCCTCGACGAGTTGCCGGTGCCATGATTCAGCCGAAAGCCAGCACACCGATCAGCCTGCAAGACGAGGCCCGCGCGGCGGAAATTCTCGGCCGCGTGCGGCGGATGGAAGTCCGTACCAATCGCCTCGTCGACGATGCTCTCGCAGGTCGCTACGCCAGCGTCTTCAAAGGCCGCGGGATGGATTTCGACCGGGTGCGGAACTATGTGCCCGGCGATGACGTGCGCACCATCGACTGGAACGTCACCGCCCGCACCGGGGATCCGCATGTGAAGCTTTTCACCGAGGAGCGCGAGCTGACGATCTTGCTGATGATCGATGTTAGCGCCTCATCGGACTTTGGTTCGGTGGTGGATTCCAAGCGCGAACTTGCCGCCGAAGCAGCGGGCGTTCTGGCAGCCTCGGCGATCCGCAACCGCGATAAAGTCGGGCTGATTCTTTTTAGTGATGCGGTCGAGTTGTACATTCCGCCGGGCAAGGGGCGGATGCACATCATGCGCCTGATCCGCGAGACCTTGTTTTTCAAACCCGAGCGCAACGGTACCGACATCGCCAAGGCCTTGGACTTTGCCAACCAGGTCGTGCACCGCAAGTCGGTGATCTTTCTCGTTTCCGACTTCTGCCTCGGCGCGCCGTTTGAAGAGCGCTTGGCGATACTTTGCAACAAACTTCAAGTGACCAACCGCCGCCACGATGTGATCGCCGTTTCGGTGACCGATCCCCGCGAAGAGTCACTGCCCGACGTCGGGCGGATCTGCATCGAAGACGCGGAAAGCGGCCACGTCGTGGAAATCAACACGGGCAGCGCCAAGGTCCGCGAGGCCTTTGAACGGCAATCCCGCGAGCGCCGCGAACTCACTGCCAAGCGCATCCGTTCGCTCGGTGTTGATTTGCTTCAATTCATCAATGGCGAAAACTGGATGCCCGAGCTGATGAGCTTTTTCCAAAGTCGCCGCCAACGTTCCGGATGATCTAATTTTCACGATGCTTTATTCCCGCTCCATGCGACTTCTCGAGTTTAAACGCGGTCTCTTGATCGCGGCCTTTTCGCTTTGTCTTGGACTGTCGGGCCATCTGTCCGCCCAAGCTCCCGCCGCGGAAGAAGACATCCGCGGGCCCAAGGCATTGGTGGAAATCCAGCAGCCCCAAAAGACACCGATCATGCTTTGGGCGAGCATTGTTGGAGGCGTATTAGTTCTGTCCGCTGCCGCGATCTTTTGGCATCGGCGGCAGCGCAAGACTCCCGTTACGAGTCCGACCGAAATCGCCCTCGCCGATCTCAAAAAAATCGCAGCCAGTTACGACCTCGTCACGGCGGAGGTATTTGCCAATCGCGCCGCGCAGACGGTTCGTTCATACATTTCCGCGCGCTTCGGTCTCGCCGCACCGCGCCGCACGACCGAGGAGTTTCTCCGCGATTTGGCCAAACAAGACGGCCTGTCGCTCATCGGCGAAAGCGATTACTTAAAGGCGTTTTTAAAATCCTGCGACCTCGCGAAGTTCGCGGGATCGAACCTCAGCACCGCCCAGCGCGAGGATCTTCTCCAGTCCGCGCGGAACTTCGTTGCCGTCGCGCCGGTCACTAACATCAAGCCCCCAGCCATCGCGCCGTGACCGATAGCTTCCAGTTCCTTCATCCGGAATTTCTGTTCCTTCTGTTATTTCTGCCGCTGCTGGCATATTGGAAAGGCCGCTGGGGCAGCCCGGTCGCGGTGAAGATGCCGTCCACCGACGACGCTCGGAATGTGGGTGCGCGCCCCCGCTCTTCGGTCGGCAGGTTTATGGCATTCCTCGGCCTGCTTTCGTTTGCGCTGTTGATCCTCGCCCTCGCGCGGCCTCGCCACGGCAAAGGCTCCACCGAAGTCGAGGCCAGCGGGATCGACATTCTGTTAGCCCTCGACGTTTCTGGCTCAATGGAAGCCCTCGATTTCAAGCTCAATGGCAAGCCGCAGAGTCGGATCGAGGTGGTGAAGGACGTGGTCGGAAAGTTCGTCGAGCAGCGCCCGAATGATCGGCTCGGTATGTTAGCCTTTGCGGGAAGGCCCTATCTGGTGAGTCCTCTCACACTGGATCACGAGTTTCTCAGCAAGCGGCTGCGCGATGTGAAGCTGGGTCAGGTCGAAGACGGCACCGCCATTGGTTCCGCTATCGCTTCTTCCGTGGGGCACCTCCACAACTCGACGGCAAAATCTCGCATCGTCATCCTTCTAACCGACGGGGTCAACAACGCGGGCGCGGTCAATCCAGTCACCGCTGCAGAGGCGGCAAAAGCACTGGGTATCAAGATATACACCATCGGCGCTGGGATTCGCGGCGAGGTTCCCGTGCCAGTTCACGACGCTTTCGGTCGCAGCCAACTTCAAATGATGAAGGTGGATGTAGACGAGGAAATGCTCGGTAAAGTTTCATCCGCCACGGGTGGCCAGTCCTTCCGCGCCACCGACACGGACTCGCTTGCAAAAATCTACGACGTGATCAACCAGCTAGAAAAGACCACTCAGAAGCTCAAGAAATATCAACACTATGACGAACTCTTCCTCTACTTCCTCGTTCCCGGACTTGGGCTGCTCTTGTTGGAGTTAGTTCTCAGCCAAACCCGTTTCCGCCGCCTGCCCTGATCGCTAACACCGCCTCGAATTTCTAACGAATCATGGACGACTCTTCTCTGCACTTTGCTCAGCCGATCTGGATGGTTGTCGGCCTCATCGTCTGCATTAGCATCGTCGGTTTGTTCATTCGTTTCGACCGTCGCCGCGAATCCGACCTCTCGAAACTGATCCATCCGCGCTTCCGCCAGCGGCTGACCGAAGGCTTTTCGTCGCGGTTGCGGAACCTTAAGCGCGGATTGTGGCTGCTCGCGGTGATGCTGCTTTTCGGCGCAATCGCCCGCCCGCAGATGGGTTATGAATGGCACGAAGTGAAGCGCAAGGGCATCGACATTCTCTTCGCTGTCGACACCTCGCGCAGTATGTTGGCGGAGGATCTAACGCCCAGCCGCCTCGAACGCGCGCGCCTCGGCATCATCGACTTTGTGGCCCGATTGGAAGGCGACCGCGTCGGCCTGATCCCCTTCGCGGGAAGTGCCTTTGCGCTGTGCCCGCTGACGCTCGACTACGATGCTTTCCGCGAGTCATTGAACGCGCTCGATACCGATCTCATTCCGCGTCAAGGCACGGATCTGGCGAGTGCCATCAAGGAGGCCGAGCGGCTGTTTGATGAGAATGGCAACAATCACCGAGTATTAGTTCTCCTGACCGATGGCGAGGATCTCCAGGGTTCGGTCATCGATGCAGCGAAGGCTGCCGCCAAAAAAGGGATGGCGATTTATACCGTCGGCGTCGGCAGTCCTGTTGGGGCGAAGATCCCGGTTCAGGATCGCTATGGGCGCACGGATTTTGTCCGCGATGAGAACGGCAAGGTCGTGCGCACGACCTTGGATGAAACGACCTTGAAGAAAATCGCCGAGGAGACAAATGGCCTCTACGTCGCGCTCGGTCGTGGCGCGGAAGGGCTCAATACTATCTATCAGGAAAAGCTCCGCCTCGTGCCGAAAAGCGAGTTGAGTCAGCGCATGGAGCGCATCCCACTCGAGCGATTTGAGTGGCCGCTCGGGTTTGCGGTTGCTTTGTTGTTACTGGAATTTTTCATCAAGGATCGCCTGCGCACGAAGCGGGCTCGTCCGTCAGCCGCGGCCTTGCTTGTGCTGAGCCTGATGGCAGTCAGCATGTCCAAAGCCCGCGCCGCCGAAGTGCCCTCCGCGAAGGTTGATCCACGGCAGATCTACAACCAGGGAACGGAAGCCTATACCAAGGGGGATTTCCCCAAAGCTGCGGAGTCGCTGCGCGCCTCGCTGAAAACCCCAGATCTAACGCTCCAGCAGCGTTCCTATTACAATCTCGGAAACACGCTTTATCGCACCGGCCAAGGCACTTTGGAAAAAGCCCCCGAGGCGACGATGAAAACATGGGCGGAATCTCTCAAAGCCTATCAGGATGCGCTCGCTCTCAACAGCGCCGACGAAGATGCCCAATATAACAAGGAACTCGTGGAGAAGAAACTCGAAGTGCTAAAACAGCAGCAAAAGAAGGACGACAAAAAAGACGATAAGGATTCGAAGGACGATAAGGACAAAAAAGACGACAAAGATCAGAATGATTCCAAGGAGTCTAAGGATGGGAAGGACCCAAAGAACGATAAAGATTCCAAGGACGGTAAGGACCCTAAGGACAGCAAGGATTCAAAAGAAGGCAAGGACTCCATGGAGCAGAAGGATGCTCAAGACGGCAAGGATCCGAAGGACGGAAAAGATGCCCCAGACCAGAAAGATGCTAAGGAGGGCGAAAAACCCAAGGACGGCAAGGATTCCAAGGCTGAAAAAGACAAGGCTGGGCAGACAGCTGAGG
>JBAXLW010000017.1:0-26951 GCA_037134575.1 Verrucomicrobiota bacterium
GCATGACATTTTCACAGCGCCACCCCTGATTGCGCTAGCAGCTTGAATCCGCCTTTTAGAAATGACGCTAGTCCTCATCTTCACAAAACGAGTCTTCGGCTCCGCGGCGATTTTCTTCATCACCGCGTAGCTTTTCTTCGACACATGCGACGGCAGATGAGGGGTTTTTTAGGCGTCAGTCGCTGGGGTATTTTCGCGCTCGCAACCGCCCCCCTGAGGGAAAAACCAAGATCTCAAACAGCCAAGCGTCATGGCTTCGCTATGTTTGAGCTGGAATCTTGGGATCACTTGCCGGATCCTTGAACAAACAGCGAATCAGCTGTCCGCGTTATTTTAGCCCCGTCCCTTTCGACTCCCATGAAACTTTCATACCGGTCCATCATTCCCGCCGCTACACTCAGCGTGGCCATACTCGCAGCGGCCCACGCGTTCGGCTTTCGAGATGGCAGTCCCATGAGTGCGGAGGAAACCAACGCGGCGGTGACAGTCATCACCACCAAAATTCTGGAAGGCTCGCAAATCGCCCACCAACGACTCGACGACACCCTGGCCGCCAAGTTTCTTGAGCACTACCTCGACACGCTCGACGGCGGCCACATGCTCTTTCTCCAAAGCGATCTGGACGAATTTGCGCAGGCGCGACCGACTCTGGCCGAGGCCACACGCGACCGGGGCGACTCCGCTCTCGCGCACACGATCTTCGCGCGTTTCCTCAAACGTCTCGATCAACGCGTCGCCTTCGTCACCGACCTGCTCAAGTTTGGAAGTTTTGATTTCAGCAGCGATGAGACCTTCGCCTACGATCGCAAAAACGCCCCCCACCCTACCGATATCAACGCCGCCCAAAGCCTCTGGCGACAACAACTCCGCTACGAGTACCTGCAGGAAAAACTCGCAGGCAAGAAGGAAGCCGAGATCGTCAAGACTCTCAGCCGCCGCAGCGCCCGCACGGCGGAGACGATGCGTAAGTCCGACAGCAAGGCCGTGCTGGAATACTACCTGGAGTCACTCGCCCAGTCCTACGACCCGCATTCCGATTACATGGGGGCCGAGCAGCTCAAGAGCTTCCAAATCGGCATGAATCTCTCGCTCATCGGAATCGGAGCCACGCTGCAATCCCAGGACGGCTATTGCAAAATTATGGATCTGGTTCCAGGTGGGCCCGCCGCGCGCAGCGGACTCCTCAAGAATGGCGACCGCATCGTCGGCGTCGCGCAGCAAGCGGGTGGCGAGTTCACCGACATTGTCGATCTACCCCTGTCCCAAGCCGTCGATCTGATCCGCGGCAAGAAGGGTAGCTCTGTCTACCTCAACCTCATCCCAGCGAATAGCTCCGACGACAGTGCCCGCAAAACCGTCACCATCGTACGCGAAGAAATCAAACTGGAAGACCAGCAGGCCAAAGCCAAAATCATTGATCTGCCCACGGGCGACCACACCCAGCGCATCGGCGTCATCGACCTCACCGCCTTCTACGCCGGCGAGGAGGATGGTAAAAGCAACCCCGCCTCAGCCACCGAGGACGTTTCGAAAATCATCGCCAAGCTCCAACAGGAAAAAGTCACGGGCATCATCCTCGACCTGCGCCGCAACGGCGGCGGCTCTCTTCAAGAAGCCATCAGCCTCACGGGTTTGTTTATCCCATCCGGTCCGGTCGTGCAAACACGCGACCTCGAAGGCCACTTGGAAGTCGGCAAGGACTTCGACGGCAAGGTGACCTATGACGGCCCTCTCGTCGTCCTGACCAGCCGCTTCAGCGCCTCCGCATCGGAAATCGTTGCCGGTGCCCTCCAGGACTATGGCCGCGCAATCGTGGTGGGCGATACCTGCACCTTCGGCAAAGGAACGGTACAAACCATCGTCCCGCTGACTAAGGTCATGCATGACCACGGCCTGATCCCCGGCTCCGACCCTGGCGCTTTAAAAGTCACCATCAGCAAATTCTACCGACCCAGCGGCAAGTCGACCCAACTCGAAGGCGTTAAGGCCGACATCGTCGTCCCATCACTGACCGATCAGCCTGAAATCGGCGAGTCCGATCTCGGCAACCCGCTGCCATGGGACACGATCGCCCCGGTGAAATACACTCAGTCCAATCGCGTCAGCGCTTCACTCGCAACGCTCCGCGTGCGTTCAGACCAGCGCATCACCAAGGACCCGGACTTCGCGGAATTGAAAACCGACATCGAGTACTACCGAAAAATCCGCGACGACAAGTCCGCTTCGCTCAACGAAGTCCGCCGTAAAAAGGAAAAAGCCGATCTCGCCGCCCGGGCCGACGCCTTGAAAAAGGCCCGCCTGGCCCGTGGCATCACCCCACCGCCCGCCTATGAAGTGACGCTTAAAAACGCCTTTCTTCCCGGCCTCGGCGACCCCGTGAAACAGAAAACTCCCACCGCAGATCTCGACGACGATGCCGAGTTAGGGTCCGAAACCGCAGCCACCGAGGACATCGTGCTTTCCGAAGCGCAAAGAATCCTCCTCGACTACACCACACTCCTCAACGGCCAAGCACTCGAGAATACGGCTCAATTGCCACTCAAAAAACTGCTTGAGTGAGCAAAGTGGCCCGAGACGGATTCGAACCGCCGACACGTGAATTTTCAATCCACTGCTCTACCGACTGAGCTATCGGGCCATTAACACAACCACCTTTGCGGGTGGAGCGCGCAGTAAGAATCGCTGGTGACGATTTGACAATCGGAAAATGACTTTAATTGTCTTTTTTCCAACAGTTTTGCCAAAGTGGCTGGAGCGTCTCGCTCCAGACCGTTGTTTGGGCGTCTCGCCCAAAGGGATTCAGGCAGGAGGCGGGACGCCTCTGCAACGGTCTGGAGCAGGATGCTCCAGCTACGCTTCAGCCTTACTTGAGGAAGACTTCGCGCGCCTTCGCGCCTTCGCCGGGGCCGACAATGCCGCGTTGCTCGAGAATATCGACCATCCGCGCCGCGCGGGTATAGCCAAGGCGCAGGCGGCGCTGCAGCAGCGAGGTGCTGGCCTTCTGCTCCTGGCGCACCACTTCGATGCACTTCATGATCAGATCTTCGTCGGCTTGGGAAACATCGTCCTCCTCGTCATCGCTGTCGCTGTGAATCGAGGCATGGATGTCGGTCTCGAACTTGGGCGATCCCTGCGCGGCGCAGTGGTCGATGATGCGCTCGATTTCAGCGTCGGTGACGTAGGCCCCCTGTGCGCGTTCGAGCTTGGCCGAACCAGGTGGCAGGTAGAGCATATCGCCCTTTCCGACCAGTTTGTCAGCCCCCTTGGTGTCGAGAATAACGCGAGAATCGAGCGCCGAGGAAACTTGGAAGGCGATCCGGCATGGGATGTTGGCCTTGATGATACCTGTCACCACGTCGGCGCGAGGGGTCTGGGTGGCGATGATCAAGTGAATGCCGGCAGCCCGTGCCTTCTGCGCGATCCGGGCGATGCACATTTCCACATCCGCCGGGGCGGTCTGCATCAGGTCGGCAAGCTCGTCGATCAGCACGACGATGTAGGGGAATCGATCCGGGATCTTTTCCTCGAACATCTCGATATCGTCCAAATCGTCTTGCGGGCCGAGTTCTCCGGATTCAAGCGCGAGGGCGATCGACTCGATGGTCTCGTCGTCCGCGGGATCTTCCAGTTCGGGGGCGAACTCTTCAACCACCGGCTCGGCTTTATCGGGGCGCGGGCGGCTGTTAAAGCTGTCGAAATTGCGCACGCCTTCCTTGGCGAAGATACGGTAGCGCTTCTCCATTTCGTTGACCACCCACTTGAGGGCAGCCACCGTCTTTTTCGGATCGGTGACAACGGGCACGACCAAGTGCGGCAGGCGATTGTACATCTGCATTTCCACCACCTTGGGGTCGACCATGATGAAACGCAGTTCGTCGGGACCGAACTTGAACAGCATCGAAGCGATGATCGAGTTGATACAAACCGACTTCCCTGAGCCCGTGGCACCCGCCACTAAGCAGTGTGGCATCGCCGCGAGATCACCGATGACCGTCTTGCCATACACGTCCTTGCCCAGCGCGAGCGGGATCTTCTTCTTGGCCGAGCGAAACTCGGGGTCGTGCAGTAGCTCGTGCAGCGGCACGGCGACTTTCTGCAAGTTCGCGATCTCGATACCGACGGTGTCCTTACCGGGAATCGGCGCGAGGATGTTGATGCGCTCTGCGCAGGTGGCGCGGGCGAGGTCAGCTTCCAACTGCGAAATGCGCGAAACCCGCAGGCCCGTGGACGGATAGATTTCGTAGCGGGTGATCGTTGGCCCGCGGGTAATGTCTCCGGCCGTTACTTCGATGCCGAAGGCCTGCAGGGTGTCGATGATCGTACGCTGGGTGGCCAGCAGTTCTTCGCGGTTGGCTTCCGGCGCCTCGACGGATTCGTCGATGTCCAAGAGATCAAAGCCCGGCAGTTCGTAGTTCTCGAAGCCCGTGACGGAAAGAAACTGGTGACCGCTCGGCTTCTTGCGCTCGAATGGCTTGCCGCCCACCATCTCCGGGTCGTTCGCCCGCCGCTGCGAGGCGTCGATGATCTGCGGCGTGGGAATTTCGCGCAGCGACAGCATGATCTGCGGTTCGTCCTCAACTGCCTTGGCGCTGGCGGATTTGGTCGCATCGCGGTCTTTGCGTCGTTGCTCGCGTTGGCGGTCGCGCTCAGCCTGCATCTCCGCTTCACGCGCGGCCACTTTGCCGGCGGCGCTGCGGCTAGCTTGCCACGCTTGAAACTGCTCGCGCGCCAATTGAAAGCAGGCCTTACAGAATCGCACCGGCTGCTGGCCGGTGAGCAGGATCATCGCAATCAGATAGGCACCGCTGGTGAGAATGAGCGTTCCCGCGCGACCGATCAGCCGCGTCAGCACAAAGCCACCCAGCCCTTCGCCAATCACTCCGCCGGGGCTGGGCAGATCACAGTTGAACGCCCACTCCTTGAAAAAAAAGTCAGAGGCGTGCAGCCAAGCGGCCGCCGACAGCAGCAACATGCAAAAGCCCAGCACTGCCCGCGGCCAGATCCGCGCATCAAAGGCCAGCTTGATGATGCCAAACCAAATGAATCCCACCGGCAGCAACACACCCGCCGCGCCGAATAACAAAACCTGTAAAAACCCGAGAATCCCGCCCACCGGGCCGATCAAATTCTCGCCCTTCGCACCCGACTTGCCAGCGAATGCCTCAAACATCCCCCACCGCGGTAAATCCGCCGGGCTGTATTTCACCAGCGACAGCAATAGCAATAATCCTCCCACGATCCAAAGAATCCCTGTGATTTCATTCGTCCACCGCGTCGGCTCGGGAATTTCTCCTCGTTTTTTATTATCCTTGGCTGCCATGACTTTCGCTGTGCCCAAATCATTCCCCGACTCGCCCCCGGCCGCAAGATCGTTTTCAGAACTCGAAAATCCGGCGAGTCCTCGATAATCCGCACTTGGTCGGATCTATAGGCTGGGCTAAACTGTCGGCGTGCGACTGCTGACGCTTCACATCCAAGAACCCCTGCCCGGCCTCGTCATGCCGGAAATGATGGCTGAACACGGACCCGACGAGGCCGCGCGCCGCTACCGAGCCCTCGTCGTCACCACCCTGCGCCAGCTCCGTGGACTCGCCAAGGCCCGGCTGAGGCTCAGCATCGCGCCCGCCGATGCCGACGAAACCGTTCGCTTCTGGCTGCTGCCCCGCCTCTCCGAAAGTTGGCAAACCCACGACCATGTGTTTCGCAGCGAAGGATGGGAAATCGACTTTGGGGGAAGCGCTGACGAATTCACCGTCCACGCCCACGGCGAAATCCTCTGCCCCTACCTCGGTGCCCGCTGGGTCCACGCCGCGCTATTAGGACTCGATCGCCGCAGCCACCGCATCGTCGGCCCCGCCATCGGCGGAGGGGAATACCTGCGCGCCCACGCCAGCGATGCTCCCGCCGATCTCCCCCTCCAACAACTCCCCGAACTCGCCGTCGTCCGCACCGGCGACCATTGGCAAGAAGCCCTCGACAGCGCCCTGGGACCCGCCCTCAAACGCGCATGGGAAGAGGAGGCCTGATCGGCCGCGTGCGGCCCCGCACTGAAATCATTCGACATTTCCCCTCGACTGCTTCGTATTCCCGCCGTGCCGACTGTCCAACTTAAGTACCAAACGTTCCACCCCTCAATCTGGCCAAAGATGATTGGCGAAGTTTCCCGCGACGCGATGCCGGGTTCCTTCGTGCTCGTGTTAGGCAAAGAAGGCACGCCTTTCGGCTGGGGCTTGTGGAATCCGAAGTCGCGCATGCCGCTGCGGGTCGTCAGCCATTCGCTGGAACCTCTGGACGACGAGACGTTTTTCGAAAACGCCATCCGCCGCGCCGCCCACCTCCGCCGCAAGGTCCTCAAACTCGACGCGCACACTGACAGCTACCGCGCCATTCACGGCGACGCTGACTTCATGCCGGGCATCGTCGCCGATAAATTTGCTGACGTGCTCTCCGTCGAAATCACCAACCTCGCCGCCTGGCAGCGCCTGCCCAAGTGGCTGCCGCTGCTCCACGAATGCTTCGACACCCAGCGCGTGGTCGTCGGCGTGGACATGGAATTAGGCCGCATCGAAGGAATTCCGCGCTTTGGCGGCGTCGAATCCGACAACGTGCGCTCCGTGAAAATCCGCGAAAACGGCGTGCGCTACGAAGTCGACTTTAGCGACGGCCACAAAACCGGCTTCTTCTGCGACCAGCGCGACAACCGCCAGCAATTCGCCGCACTCGCCGAAGGACGCACCGTACTCGACCTCTGCTGCTACACAGGCGGCTTCAGCATATCCGCCGCACTCGCCGGGGCGACCGATGTGACTGGCGTCGATCTGGATGAAACCGCGATCGCGATGGCCAAGCGCAACGCCAACCTGAACAACGCCAAGGTCAAATTCACCCACGCTGACGCCTTCACCTGGGCCCGCACGATGATCGAAAACGGCCGCACCTGGGATCTCGTCATTGCCGACCCGCCGAAGTTCATCCACGGCCGCGAGGACGACCTCGGCACTGCCAAATACGCCGACCTCAACAAACTCGCGCTGCAACTCGTTGCTCCCGAGGGTCTTTACGTCACCTGTTCCTGCTCCGGCCACCTCGGTGTCGGCGAGTTCGAGCAAATCGTCATCACCTCCGCCCACCGCCGCAACAAGCGCCTGCAAATGCTCGACCGCACCGGTGCTGGCGCCGACCACCCCACCCTCTCGAACTACCCAGAGTCCCGCTACCTCAAGGTGCTCTGGTCGCGCGTGATTTGAATACTCTCCTGCAGAGCGCCCCGCTTTGCTGCCGCCTGTAGTATAGGCAGATGGAGCGATTTCCGCCACTCACCGGCGACAGCTCCAGCCATCCCGCGCATAGCGGGCTGTCACCCGCTGAGCAAGATCCAGCGGTTCGGGCTGGGCGTGAAACGGCTGCCAGCAACGAGCCAAGCGCCCGGCCAAGGCCTCTGCCCGTTGCTGGGAATCCAACTCCCCACAGGCGGCTAAAACTGATCCTTGATGCAGCAACCCTTGCCGCGATCTGCGTTGTCCGGCACCCGAAAGCTTCCGGCCGTCAGGACCTAACAAATCGTGGTTCACGGGATTCTCAAAACACAGCGCAGCTCCGGTCTCCTCGCCCCCCCCACAGAGGCGAGCAGCAATTCCTTCAGCCACCAAGGCGTCCGCCAATGCGGCATGGATCGCCCGATAAATTTCCGCCCCGCGCCAAGAGGCCAAAGGCTCTGCTTGGGGTACCACCAAGGTGTAAGTCCAGTCGGCACGATGATCCACGATCCCCCCGCCCGTCCAGCGGCGCACCCATGATACGCGGGGAATCGCGGCCTGCGCCTCAGCGATTTTCCCGAAATATCCAACACTCGCCCAGTCCCCCTGCCAGCGATAGACGCGCAGCAGCGGTGCCGTTGCGGTTTCTAACAACCATTCATCCACCGCCATCGACTCCGGGCCCGACCGCCGCAGCGGATCGACCCATAGGCGCAATGTTTGAAAAACCTCCATCCGCAGCGATTCTCTGACGAAAATCCGAAAACAGGAAACCGAAAACTTTCCGCGTCTTGCATTCTGGCGATGTCACGCCACCTTGGGGGCATGTCCATCGCGCCCAAGCCTAACAGCGCCCTCCTCATCGTCGGTCATGGTTCCACGGAGAACCCGGATTCCTCGACGCCATATTTCGATCACGCCGATGAGATCCGCCGACGCCACTTGTTTAGCGAAGTCCACTGCTGCTTCTGGAAAGAAGAACCTTCTCTGCGCGAAGCCTTTTATCTGATTGATGCGAAGGAGGTGTACGTCGTACCCGACTTCATCAGCGAGGGCTACTTCACGCAGGACGTCATCCCGCGGGAGCTGCAACTCAACGGGCCGACGACCGAGGTGCGCGGCAAGGCCTTCCACTATTGCTTGCCAGTCGGTGTCCATCACTCGATGACCGATCTAATCTTGAAACGAGCCAAGGAAGTGGCGCCAGGGGTTGACCCCGCAGCCACCACGCTGATCATCACGGGGCATGGCACGGGGCTCAATCAAAACTCGACCAAGGCGATCCGCGATCAGGTCGACCGGATCATCGCCGCCGGTGCAGGTTATGCCGCGGTGATGGATGCCTACATGGAAGAGGCACCCTTCATTGCCGAGTGGGACCAACTGGCAACGACACCCCATGTGGTGGTCGTGCCGTTCTTCATCTCCGATGGCTTGCATTCCTATCAGGACATCCCTGTGATGTTAGGAATCGATAGCGAGGTCGGCGCGGCAGCCAGCCAGCGCGAAGTCTTCCGCCAAAACCCCCACCAGCTGCGCGGCAAAACGCTTTACTACAGCTCCGCGATCGGTACCGAGCGACTGCTGGCCGATGTCATCCTCGATCAAATCGCCGACTTTGACCTGGCGCACCGCGGCATCTAACACGCCCCGACTTCCAAACTCCCAATCCGTTTAAAAAAATGTCTACCGCCCTCAAGCTTCGCGATCTCCTGCGCTCGGGAATTCATCGCATCGGCCAAATCGAAATTCAGCAAAATCTCTGCGGCTACCCGTATGTGCTTTGCCACAGCGCGGATGCAGAACTCTCCAAAGAGCCCGCATTCGGCGGACTGGAAATCCACGAAGGCCCGGCCGATGCTCGCGACTTATCCACTTACGCTTCTGACGGAACCTACCGCTTCACCAAGGGCCAGACCAACCTCGAGCGCGGCTGGGTAGTGGTGTTGGATAACGAGGAGGGTCTGCGCCTCGCCTTGGACCAATTTTACCCCGCCTGCGTGGGTCTCTTTCTGGCCCAACAGGGAGGCACCTTGGAAATCGAAACGCTGCGCGACAAACTCAACCGCCAAACCGGAATGTATCGTTTCGCTCGCAGCATCAGCGACACAGGAGCACAAAAACTCGTCCAGCAAGTCTGCGGCCCCGCCCACCAATGCGCGAAAAAAATCCTCTGGAAACTCGACGCGGACACGCCGCTGGATGATAGCGAGGCAAGTCGATTCAACGGCATTCCTAGCGACCTACCACAATCCGAGGCGATTCCCCTGCTCTGCCGCGAAGCGTGCAACCACTTCGTCGCCGAGTGCCGAAAAGCCGCCAAGGCCGAGTTCGAGCAGAAGAACGCCTAGCTTACGACGACCCAAAAAAACGGCAACTCTCGCGAGTTGCCGTTTTTTATTAAATCGCTATTTCGAGGAATCAGATTCCCTTTTTCACAACATCCGTGAGGAGGTCGATAACGCGGTTGGAGTAGCCCCACTCGTTGTCATACCAGCTGATGAGCTTGAAGAACGTGGAGTTGAGCTCGATCGACGAACCGGCATCGAAGATCGACGAGCTCTTATCGTGGATAAAGTCGGTGGAAACCACTTCGTCTTCGGTGTAGGCGAGGATGCCCTTCAGGTAGGTCTCGGAAGCTTTTTTGAGGGCTGCCTTGATTTCCGCGAGCGAGGTTTCCTTGACGGTCTTGACGGTCAAATCGACTGCAGAGACGGTTGGCGTTGGCACACGGAACGACATGCCGGTGAGCTTGCCAGCCACTTCGGGGCAGACCAAAGCGACTGCCTTGGCGGCACCCGTGGTGGACGGGATGATGTTGATCGCAGCACTGCGGCCACCCTTCCAGTCTTTCTTCGACGGGCCGTCCACGGTTTTTTGCGTGGCGGTGTAGGAGTGAACCGTAGTCATCAGGCCTTCAGCAATGCCGAAACCTTCCTTGAGCAGGACGTGGACCAGCGGCGCAAGGCAGTTGGTGGTGCAACTCGCGTTGGAGATGATGTGGTGAATCGCTGGATCGTAGAGGTTATCGTTGACGCCAACCACAAAAGTCGCGTCCTCACCCTTGGCAGGTGCTGAGATGATGACCTTCTTGGCACCGGCCGTGATGTGGCCTTTGGCCTTGTCTGCTTCGGTGAACAGGCCAGTGGACTCGATGACGACTTCGACACCGAGCTCTTTCCATGGCAGACCTTCCGGAGAACGAGCGCTGACCACCTTGATCTCATGGCCGTTGACGATGATGATGTCGTCTTCCTCAAGCTCAGGCGAGGACTTCTTGGAGGAAACGGTACCTGCGAAGCGACCCTGAGTGGAATCGTAATTCAGGAGGTAGGCGAGGTTATCTGCAGGAACGATGTCACCCACGGCGACAACGTTGAAGGTGGTTCCAAGATGGCCTTGTTCGACGAGGGCACGGAAAACAAGACGGCCGATGCGGCCGAATCCGTTGATGGCAATGGTGGTCATGACTTTATAGGGGTGTCGATGCGGCACTTACGCGCGACGGCGGCATTCTCCACACAATGACTAATGCGTCAATCATCTGAAATCAAATGTTAGAAATTAAAAACAATCGAGTCCTAACAGCACTATCCTGCCCCCTGCCCGCGAGGAATGATCCGCGCGATGTAGGAGGTCACACAGCCGCTAATTTCCAAATCGCCATCACACCAGCCCCTTCGGCGAACTTTATGCGGCCCTCGCCGAGACCGAAGCGCTCGAATGCTTCGACAGCGCGCCCGTCGTCCTCCGAATCGAAAATCTCGGCTGAGGCAATAAGAACGACTACGCGCAACGAATACGGCGCCCGAACTTTGTTCTTCCATGAAATATTTCCTTGTAAATTCGGAATAGATATCCGAATTTACAAAAAATATTTTAAGACCGACAGCCACTGAAAAAGTCCGAAAAGCCCTCAATCGGGCACCGATTTGTGCGCTTCTAGGTCCACGGCAATGCGGGAAAACCACCCTGGCGAGATCAATTGCACAGTAACGATCGTCGCATTTTTTCGATCTGGAATCGCCACGGGACCTGCTGCGACTTCAAAATCCAGAGCTGGCTCTGCAGAATCTCAGTGGATTGGTGGTGATCGATGAGATCCAGACGAAGCCAGAATTGTTCCCGATTTTACGAGTCCTCGCCGATCGTCCAGACAGAAAAGCGGTGTTTCTGGTTCTGGGCAGTGCCTCCCCCGAATTGGTTGCGCGCTCGTCTGAATCGTTAGCGGGCAGAGTTGAATTCGTTGATCTGCACGGATTCAACCTAAGCGAAACAGGACCAGACTCATGGGCCACGCTTTGGGAACGGGGTGGTTTCCCTCGCTCTTATCTTGCGGCAAATACTGGCGACAGCATCGCGTGGCGCGATGGATTTATCCGAACATTTCTTGAGCGCGATTTACCCCTATTCGGCGTGCGCGTTGCCTCCCCCGCCATGCGCCGATTTTGGACTATGCTAGCCCACGGACACAGCCAAAACTGGAATGCTTCCGAAATCGGAAGGTCGATGGCGTTAAGCGACAAAACCGTGCGATCTAATCTTGATGTACTCACCCAGACCTACATGGTACGGCAAGTCCAACCTTGTTTCGCCAACATCAGTAAACGCCAGGTAAAACCCCCTAAAATTTACCTGCGCGACAGCGGGATCCTTCACAGCCTTTTAGGAATTGAAGACTCGACCGGCTTGGAATCACACCCCAAAGTCGGGGCTTCGTGGGAAGGCTTTGCGCTCGAACAAGTGCTCCGCCTTTCCGACGCCCCAGACGCGTATTTTTGGGCCACCCAAAGTGGAGCAGAACTGGACCTACTGCTTTTCCGCAATGGTCGCCGCATCGGCTACGAATTCAAATATTTGGAACAACCCTCGGTCACGAAATCCATGCGCATTGCGATTCAAGAACTCGATCTTGATGAGCTATTCATTATCTGCCGAGGCAAAGATCGAATCCTCTTGGAACACGGCCTAGAAATCGTTGGGCTCGAATCCCTGCGCGGGGAGTCTGGCTAATCCAAACGGCTTTAAATTCGATTGCAGGCGATTTTCATTCGCTCGCGAATGAATACAAGCGACCATTTTGGCTCGGATCGCTATAATCAAACGCAAATTCTTAGCAGTCAACCTGCGGCGAGTGAATACTGCCGTCCTTGATGATCAGGACACGGTCGCCGACTTTGGCGAGATTTTGATCGTGGGTCACGACCACCAAGGTGACCTGGTGTTCCGTGGCGAGATCCAGCAGGATGCCCATGATTTCAGCACTGTTCTTTGAGTCGAGGTTACCTGTCGGTTCGTCGGCAAAAAGCACTTTTGGCTCGTTGACAATGGCTCGGGCAATGGCCACACGCTGTTGCTCACCACCCGAAAGCTCGGCAGGTAAATGGTCCGCCCGTTCACTCAGACCGACGCGGGCCAGTGCCTTGAGGGCCAGCTCTGTGGTGTCATTTCCCGCAATCGCCCCAGGCACAGCGACGTTTTCCAATGCGGTCAGTTCCGGCAGCAAATGATAGTTTTGAAAAACGTAACCGATCCGCTGATTGCGGAAGCGGGCCTGCTCGCTGCGCCCCATCGCGTACAGATCCACCCCATCGATGTGAACTACGCCTTGTTCCGGACGCTCCAGCCCGGCCAAGGTGTAGAGTAGCGTCGTCTTGCCCGCCCCGCTCGGGCCACAGAGAAAGACGCGTTCGCCCCGCCGGATTTGCAGATCAATCCCGTGCAGTACTTCGATGGATTTGCGTCCGATTTGGTAGCTACGGTGGAGATTCACCGTTTCAATCATCACGTCGTTCATACCGCAGGATGACCGATCGATCCGCGCGGCGCAAGCGCCGGTGTGAAGTGGGCGCACCGAAAGCCTTAGTGTGCTATAGGAGGCCTGCAAGGCGGATGGATTATTAGCCTAACCGAGGATCATCTCTTCGAGCCGCTTTTCGGAGACTTTGCCGATGAGCGGGACGTCGGGCGCGAAGAGGGAGACGCGGTATTCTTCGAGCGCCCAGCCGTGGGACCAGTGGACGGGAGCATCGAGGTTGTTGACCCAGCGCTGGAACCACGGCTGCCAGAGTCGGTGAAGGCGATCGAGTTTTTCAAGGTCCTTGACGATGGGCAGCGAGGAGAGGCGGCCGAGGCGCGAGCGAATGGCCCGCAGTCGGCGCGGGTAGTCGCGCAGGCCGCCAAAACCGGCGCGCCAGGCGAAGCTTTGGCGGAACAGCCAGGCGAGTTGTTGTTCGAGGTCGGCAGCGATTTCACCGAGGTTGCGGTCTTTGCGGTTGGCGATGATCCAAGCCTGGATTTCGGGAAGGATTTCGAAAATCTCGTCGACTGACTGGCCGAGGTGGGTGGCGGCTTCGTGCCAGCGGGCGCGGGCTTTTTCGGTGACGAGGCTGAATTCGTCGGGATCGCGCGGGAACACCCCGCCGGCCGCACCTTCGGCAGCGAGCAGGATCAAGGCGTCCAGTGAGGTGCCGCCGACACCGAGGCGCGGCAGCTCGACCCGGGCCATCAGGCCGAGCGGGAACTTTTTCTTGAGGTGGGCAACGGAGTCGGGATGGGCGAGCCAGAGCAGGCGCGCGCCGCCTGCGCGGTGGGATTCCGCGGCCTCAGCAGGACAGGTGAAGGCGCGGATGCCGACGGATTTACCCTCGTCGACCAATGCGGGATAGGCCGCGCCACCGGGAGTTTCGACTCGCTCGGGCAGACTCTCCCCTTCCCAGGTGCTGATACCCTTGCGCTCGACGTCGGCGTTGGCGGCAGCTTCGAAGCGCACGCGCATGCGGTCGGCGAGCTTGAGCTTGAGGGCCGCGACGTTTTCGCCCAGCGCGAGTTCTTCGCCTTCGTCGTCGCAGACCCAGATTTTGGTGACGAGTTCGGGCGGCAGTTTGCTGACGTCGTATTCGCCGACGGGGACGTGGGCACCGGTGCGCTCGCGGGCGTACTCGGAGAGGGCGAGGAAAATCGGCCGATCCTTGGGCGCGAAGCTCCACAAGTCGGCGAAGCCTTCGGCGACGGGACCGATCGGCTGGCAGATGCGGCGGTAGTCCTTGGGCAGTGAACGCAGCAAGATTTCCGCGCGCTGGCGCAGGTTGCCATCGACGCCCCAGCCTGGCAGCCAGTCGGGAAGTTTGGGCAGCTGATCGACGTGCACGCCCAGCGTGACGCCGTCGTCGCGTTCTCCCTGCATCGTGTGGTAATAGAATGAGTATTCGTCGCCGCGGTGCTGAATGTTGTCGGGGAAACCGTCGAGTCCGAGGTCGGTTAGATCTTCGTCCACCACGTCGGCGACGCCGAGCATCAGGATTTCCTCATGCTGCTCCAGCCACTTGTAGAAGGCGGCGGCGGTGTGGATGTCTTCGGGGATGCGCGCCTCGTAAAAACGCAGCACCGCCTCGTCGCTCCACAAGCCGCCGGGTCGGCGCAGCTTTTGTTCGATCGCCTCGATTTCGCCGCGCATGTCGGCGACGTGGTCAAGGAAATCGCACTGCTGGCGCAAGCCGTTGCCAATGACGCCTTCGCGCAGGAAGATGTTGCGCGCGGCCTTGGGGTCGACGCGGCCATAGTGGATGCGCCGCCCGGCGACGACTGGCAGGCCGCCGCAGATCACGGTTTCCTTGCCGTAGACCGCGCCCTGGACTTCGTCCCAATGCGCCTCGCCGTATTTGCTTTTGCACAGGTGTGGCGCGACCTGCTCGACCCACAGCGGATCGATGCGGGCGACGCGACGCGCCCACAGCCGCGAGGTTTCGACAAGCTCCATGCCCATCACCCACTCGAAGCGCTTCGGCAGAGAAAACAGGCCGGAGCCGGGGAACACCGCGAAGAATCCGCCGTTGGCGCTGCGGTAGGATTTCGATTCGCGATCCCACAGGCCGAACTGGCGCGGAACCCCGGCGAGCAGGGCCTTGTGGATGGTGCTGTACGCGCCCGCGCCGGAGAGATCGTTGCTAATTCCGCCGAGTTTGAGTTTCCACTCGCGCTCCAGCAAGTCGGCGAGTTCGTCGCGGACGTTGGCCCACTCCATGACGCGGCGCGCATTAAGGAAGGCGGGGCCGCAGTACTTGCGCAGGGCGTTGCGTTTCCAGCGGCCACGTTCGTCGCGGAAGCGGGCGAGATCCTGCCAAAGCCGCAGCAGCGAGATAAAGTCGCTGTCGGCGTCTTTCCACTTCGCGTGGGCGGCGTCGGCTTCGCGCGCTTTTTCGGCCGGGCGTTCGCGCGGGTCGCTGGATTCCAGAGCGGCGACGATCGGCAAAACTTCGGCGAGGCAATGTTCCTTGCGCGCTTCGATCAGCATGCGGCCGAGCCGCGGATCGACCGGCAGGCGCGCGATCTGACGGCCCGATTCGGTGAGGCGTTTTTCCCGATCCAGCGCGCCGACTTCGCGCAGGGTGCGGTAGCCTTCGGACACGGCTTTGGGCGACGGTGGATCGAGGAACGGAAACTCGTCGATCTCGGGCAGCCCCAGCGCTTTCATCCGCAGAATCACGCCCGCCAGCGAGCTGCGGCGGATTTCGGGGTCGGTGAATTCGGGGCGCTCGGTGAGTTCGGTTTCATCGTAAAGCCGGACGCAAACGCCGTCGCGCACGCGGCCGCAACGGCCCTTGCGTTGGCGGGCGCTGGCTTGGCTGACGGGCTCGACCTGCAGCCGCTGGATGCCTTTCGCCGGATTCCATCGGCTGACGCGCGCGACACCGGTGTCCACCACGCAGGCGATCCGCGGAATGGTCAGCGAGGTTTCCGCGACATTGGTGGCGAGGATCAGGCGGCGCTGGTGGCCGGGGTTGAAAACACGCTGTTGGTCGCCGAGACCGAGCCGCGCGAACAATGGCAGGACTTCCGTGCCGCGGTAGTTGCGGCCTTCGAGCATATCGGCGCATTCGCGGATTTCGCGCTCGCCAGGCAGGAAGATCAGGACGTCGCCATTCGGCTCGATGTCACCGAGGTAGTCCACGGCGCGCGCAACGTGTTGCGAGATGTCTTCGTCTTCGTAAGGCGGTAGGAAAAACTCAGCGACGGGAAACATCCGCCCCGGCGCGACGATCACCGGCGCGGACACACCGTCGAACGAGAAGAACTCGGCGAAGGCCCCCGCGTCCAAAGTCGCCGACGAAATAACCAGCTTCAGATCCTTGCGCCGCTCTAACAGCCGCTTCACATAGCCAAGTAGAAAATCGATATTGAGCGAGCGCTCGTGCGCCTCGTCGAGGATCAGCGCCTCGTACTGGCGCAGGTCGCGATCGCCCTGGGTTTCCGCCAGCAGGATGCCGTCGGTCATGAACTTGATCCGCGTTTCGCGCGAAGTCCGGTCCTCGAAGCGCACCTGATAACCGACGTAATCGCCGAGCGGCACTTGCAGCTCCTCCGCCACGCGCTTGGCCACGCTGGCGGCGGCGATCCGCCGCGGCTGGGTGCAGCCGATCCGCCCGCCATCGATGCCCAGTGCCTCGGCCACCATCTTCGGCAGCTGGGTGGTTTTGCCCGATCCCGTTTCGCTGACGACGACCACCACCGGATGCGCCCGCACGGCGGCAAGGATCTCCTCCCGGTGTTCGACCACCGGCAGTTCCTTGGGATAATTCCACTTCATGTCGCGGCCGCCCGATTCCATCAGTGGCTTCCCCCCGGACCCTCCGGCATCCGCGCATCAGGCTGTCGGCAAAGCGCTATCATTTCAACATTCATCGAGCGCAACGTGCCCCCCGGACTCCACAGCGTCAAATGGATAATCGGTAGCCCATTTGCGTAAATCCCCAACACTTCAAGTCCCCCAACCGATAAGGATATTTGCGGAGACAGGATCATCTTGACCAGGTGGATCGTATGCCGCCTGCGGAACGCATGCAGTCGGGCTTGAAACCCTCAAGCCTTTGAACTCATTGGTTTTTTGTGACATTTTTTAGCCTTTTTGCGGCTAACTCTTCATCCCATCAAAAACCGCCGACCTTCACGCCTTCTGCTTGAGCAGATCGCGGATCTCGACGAGGAGTTTTTCCTGGGCGCTCGGCTCGGGTGGGACGGCGGCAGCCTCCTTGGCGGTGAGCGTTTTCGCCTTATTGATCGATTTCACCACCAGAAACATCACGAAAGCGACGATGACAAAGTTAATGCCAATGGTGATGAAGTCGCCGTAGGCGAGGACAGCTCCCTGCTTTTTCGCTTCCACCAAGTTGGTGGCGGTCACCTTGTCAGAGAGTGCGAAGAACTTGTTGGTGTAGTCCATGCCGCCAGAGATCCGCCCGATCAACGGCATGATCAGATCCTCGATGAAAGCCGTGGATAGCTTCGTAAACGCGCCTCCCATCACAAAGGCCACAGCCATGTCGATCAGGTTTCCTTTGAGCGCAAATTCCTTAAATTCTTTAAACATGGTGTTGAGGTATCAAGTGGTTCGATTGCGATCTTAGCTCATCCGACCTTTGCTGCCAATAGTAAAAATGGCGCGGGGCGGCGGGTGCCGACAGCGCCATACTTGGCGATTCGCCAGCCGTGGGCAGCGAGCGCAGCCATCCAGGATTCCACCGCCACAGCCTCTGCCGCGCCGGTGGGGTGGCCGGGATAACAGACGACGCTGAGCACGCCGCCGGGCTTGAGGAGATCGACCGCAACGGCGAGGGCATTTAGCGTTTCGTTAGATTCAGTGGTGAGGTCGTGGTTTTCGCCGGGCAGGTAACCAAGATTGAACATGACCACCGCGACCGATCCGGCGGCGGCGTGGCGGCCCATGGCGGCGTGCGATTCGAGAAAAAACTCCACGTGTTCGCTTAGGTTAGCAGCCTCTAACCGCGCGCGGGCGGAAGCCAGCGCGGCGGCCTGAACGTCGAAGGCTATTACCTTCCCCGCGGCACCGACACAGTCTGCTAGAAAAAGGGTATCGTGGCCATTGCCGGTCGTGGCGTCGATGGCGAGATCACCTTTGCGGATCACCGGCTTGAGGATTTCCTGCGCCAAGGCCGTGGGCCGCGGCGGAAACAGCGGATCGGATTCAGAGCGATTCATCGGCGCGAGTCTGTTGGAGGAAAACGCGGAAGTCGACTTCTGGCTCCGGCTCGACGCCATCCAACAGCCAGCAGGCCAAGCGCGCCGCCATACCCGGGGCGTAGAGCGATCCTTTCGAGCCAAGAGCGTTGAACATCCAGCCGCCCTCCGCCAGCGGCCCGATCAGGGGTTCGCTACGGCGCAAAATCGGCCGCACCCCGGCCTCGTGGCCGATCACTTCGAACTCCGAGCCGCCCAAGCGACTGGCGATTTCCTCGACCCGCGCGCAGCCCAGCGCCGTCGGGATTTCGTCGAGTTCGTTCCATTCATAAGTAGAGCCGACTTTGAAAAGCCCCCCACCCTGCGGCACCAGCCAGCCGCCCGCGCCGATGCGGATCTGGCTTTCGTCCCAGCCTTTGGCGCGCAATGTTAGAATTTCCCCTTTCGCGCAGCGCTGCGGGCCATAGCGGCCGGCTAACAAACCGACTGCGCCCTCGCACCAGATGACTCCGTCGCGGTTATCGGCGTACGGAACATCGCCTAACTGATAACAGCCGAGCTGCTGGAAAAAATCGCGCGAACCATCCATGAAGGACCGCGTGTCCAAGCGGCCGCCACCGCGTACCGCCACCGCGCCACTCCAGCCCATTGGCGGAACGACTTGACCACCGACCCACGGCGCGACGTGTGGCTCGGTGAGTTTGTTGAAAATCTTCCGCCACTCCTTGTCGGATCCGGCGAGCCGCAGCACCGGCAAAGGATACCAGACCTGCCGCCCGATGCACGCCTCGATCTGGGCGTAAAATTCTAACGCCTCCGGCAGGAACGCGGCGATCCGCCAGCTTGGTTCGAAGTTTTTACCGGTCACCGGATTGACCATGCCAGCAGCGACGCGCGAGCTACCGCCCGCACCGCGGTCGACTAGCGTGAACTTCACGCCACGCCTCCACAGCGCCCAAGCGAGACAAGTCCCCGCGAGGCCTTGTCCGACGATGGTCCACTTGGCGGCTGCGCCGTTCACTTCGGCATCAATTCTTCATTCGGGTCCACCCAGGCCGCATCGTAGCCCTTGGCGTAATTGAACAAGTGCTTGTGCAAGTAGGGCACGAAGTTCGGCCGCTGCTCTTTGGGGAGTTTCGCGACGATCGCCTCGTTGGCGGTGCGCATCAGCTTTTGCATCAGCGACAGCGTGAGCTGACGGCCTCTGCGCGCCTTTTGCACCTGCTTGTGGTTCAATTGTTCGGTCGAGACTTCCACCAATTCATGATTGGCCAAATTCCAGCGGACCATCAAGCCATCAAGTGGCTGCGGTCCGTGATCGCGTGTCAGTTCATCCATGCGCAGGATGTAGCGTATCGCGAGGCCTGCGCCTAAGAAAAAAATCAACCTATGTTTACAGCTCCACGAGCTGATCCTTGTAAACACCTGCTGGCAGCGACTTGCGCTCTGCGGCGACGTTGACAACAATCACGTCGCCTTTAATCACCACGCCCTCGGAAAAATGCACCAAGCCGGTCACCTTCAATGAACGACAGCACAGCAAACTAGGCACGCCAAGCGGCTCGAGCTGATCGACGAGCTTGTACTCGTCGGACAGCGAAATGGTCGGCGGCACACCCTCGCGCGATTCGGCCAGGCGGACTTGGCCATCGCCCAGCACCTGGTACGCGTCGGAGCGTAGCGCAAGCAAATCCCCCGTAGTCTTCACTGGTGCAAAGCGGCTGCGCGGCACCTCGATGGCGAGAGCACCTTCGAAACACTCGATCGCTGCGCCCATCGCGATTTCCAACTGCACGACCGCGGGCGACTTTTTATCCCGCGGGTCGACGGTCTTGTTGTTGCGGATCATCGGCAGGGGCAGGACGCCCGAATCCGCCGCGAGCTGATCCTTCAACAAATCCAAGCGCAACCAGAGGCTATTGGTGTTGAAGTAACGGTGGCGGTCAATGTCTTGAAAAGCGTCTAAATCCTCGTCCGGGCACTGCGCCACTTCGCGCAATAACAAGCGCCCGTCCGCCTTGCGTAAGGCCAAATGACCGCCCTTGCGGTCTGCCGCCGTGCGCCGCGTCACCTCCATTAAAAACGGGGCACCCGACTCGGTAAAATAATTCAAAATCAATGGGTCAAGAATCGCGCCCAAGTTGTCGGAGTTAGACACAAACGCATACTTCACCCCTTCCGCCAGTAAACGATCGAGCCAACCGCTGCCGACCAGTGCCGGATAGAGATCGCCATGACCCGGTGGGCACCATTCCAGATCCGGGTCGGCCGGCCATTGCACGGGATCAAGAGTCTGCGCATCGATCTTGGGGATCTGGTTTTGCATCAGCTCAACCTCCCCTGCATCGGCCAAGCCATCTTTCTGGTAGGCCTTCAAATGGGCCAACGTCTCCTCGCTAGTGCTAAAGCTATTCATCAATAACAGCCGCACCTCAGTACCACTGCTTTGGCGCAGATCCAAAATCTGTCGCACCATCAAATCGAGAAAATTCACCCCCTCACGCACGGCCAACAAGCTCTTCGGCCCCTGCAAGCCCATCCCCGTTCCCAGCCCGCCATTAAGTTTGATGACCACTACCTGCGATAGCAGCGCCGCATTTCCGACCCCACCCGAGCGGATCTGCTCAAACGAGTCCAAGCCCGCCACTGGCTCAATCGACTCCTCGGAAATCATCCCCGACTCGTTGCGCAGCAGCGCCTCATAATTGCGATGAAATGCGCGGATCGCGGCATCCCCCATTCCCTCAGAGGTCATCTTTGATTCAAAGGCCGTAAAATTACCCATCATTTTTTTGGTTCTCGGTGCGTAAAGTGTCTCATCGATCCCATCCGGTCACGCCGAAAATTCGGGTTTTATGTGCTTGAGGGAACGGAGTGAATGGAATGGCAGGATATCTACTGCCTTAGTACAATTCCCATTATTTGGCAGACCACAAAAAAGTCCGGCGGTTGAAGCCGCCGGACTATTTGAATGGTTGGATGTTTTCACCCTGAGCACATGGACCAGCGATGATCCATGGTCAGAGAGACCCAACTCTAATCTCAGACCTTGCCGTAAAGCGGGCCGTAGTTCGCACAAGCACGAAAGTCTGCCCCTTCTAGATCGGCCGTGCCGAAGGCCGTCCAAGCGCTAGGGCGGAAGACACGGTCCTCGCCGACGTTGTGCATGTAAACTGGAATGCGCAGCATCGAGGCCAGCGTGAGGTAAAGATGGCCGACATGACCGCAAGTCATTACGCAGTGGTTGGCACCCCAATGATTCATCACTTCGTAGGCACTGGTGAAGGCACCCTTACCTGTGAGGATCGGCGCAAACCACGTCGTCGGCCAAGTAGGATTGGTGCGCTGATCAAGGGCGTTGTGCACGTCTTCCGGTAGGTCGACGGTGTAGCCTTCCGCCACTTGAAGGGCGGGTCCCAGACCATCGACGAGGTTGAGACGAATCATCGTCGCAGGCATTCCACCGCGAGTGCTGTAGCGGGTGCTGAGACCACCGCCGGGGAAATATTCGGTGATAGACGGATGCCAAGTGGTTGCTTTGAGGCACTTTGCAACTTCTTCGTCGGAAATGTCCCAGAACGGCTTCATGGTGGGTTGGCCATTCATTTCCTGTTCGCCCGTGCCGTCCAACGCTGCTGGACCGGAATTGATCAAGTGCAAAATGCCGTCGCCCACGAGCGGGTGAGTGAATGATTTGCCGCTCGCGGTCTGGATCGCATCGAGACTCCAATAGGTTCTGAGGTCTGCGAAGATTTGTGCGGTGTTCGTCAGCAAATGGCCGAAAAGCATTCCCGCTCCGTTGAGCGCATCATTTTCCGTGGCGACGATGTAAGGGGCGCGCTTGCCATTCCAGTCGAACGAAGAGTTAAGGATCGCCTCAAGGAAATCTCCGTTCGGGAAATGGTCGGTCCATTGACGCTGGCCTTGGAACCCAGCTGCGATGGCGTTGTGGCCTTGGGATTGTTCCCCGAGACCCATCTCGGCGAGTTTGGGATTACCCACCATCAAATCGCGGGCGATGAGCGCCATCTTGACGCTGTCCTCCCACTCGAGGTCAATTTGCTCGCGGCTGCGGGTGGTGCTTGGCGAGTTGTAGTCTTTTCCTTCCGGGCAGTTTGCCTTGACCCATGCGAGGGCTTTTTCGTACTCGTCCTGGTCGTATTGGCCCTTTGCCATGCGACCGACGAATTCGGTCATATCGATTGCCTCAACGCGCATTCCGAGCCATTTCTCCCACATCGCGGGATCTACGACCGAGCCGGCGATGCCCATGGAAGTGCCGCCCATGGAGAGGTAGCTCTTGCCGCGCATCAACGCGACGGCCAGTCCACAGCGGACGAAGGAGAGTAGCTTGCCCCGGACGTCTACCGGGATCTCTGTATCGGTGGCGGATTGCACGTCCTTGCCATAAATCCCAAAGGCAGGCAGACCTTTCTGCGTGTGACCGGCCAGCACAGCGGCCAGATAGACCGCGCCGGGACGCTCGGTGCCGTTGAAGCCCCAGATCGCTTTGGGCAAATGTGGATCCATATCCATCGTCTCGGAACCATAGCACCAGCAAGGCGTGACCGTCAGTGAGACGCCGACGTTGGCGCTCTTGAATTTGTCCGCGCAATCCGCGGCCTCTTTGACCCCGCCGATACAGGTATCAGCGATCACACATTCGACAGGGCTACCGTCTGGATAACGGAGTTCTGCGGCGATCAGTGCGGCGACTGCATGGGCCTGCAGCATGGTGCGCTCTTCAAGCGATTCGCGAACGCCGCCCAAGCGACCATCGATGGCTGGACGAATGCCGATTTTTGGATACTTCGATTGTTTCATGGAATTGGTTTAACAGGGTGAGAGATACGAGATATGGCAGTTTGACAGAGCTTGTCATCCATAAAATGAGCTTTTTATGCCAAGTTTTGTGGCTCACATACAGTTTGATTTAGAGTTAGCCAACATGAAGATTCTAAAACAACATAGATGATATTGTCTTGATTTGAATGACCTGCGGCCATCCAATCCCGCCGTGCAAGAGAGACACACTCCCACATCGTTCATCTCCCGCGAGGTGGAGTCGTCGCGCTTGTTCTTTCTGGACCAGACCGATGGTGAAGATTTCGCCGTCGTCTTCGGCGGCTTTGAGCGATGCGAGGCCGACTACCAAATCGATCGCAATCGTTTCCCATGGTACTGCCTAGAGTTTGTGAGTCACGGTGCGGGAGTGCTCCGAATCGGCGACCAGCAGGTGGAGATTTCTCCAGGCAGCTTTTTCACCTATGGCCCGTCGCTGCCTCACCAGATTGTAAGCTCACCCGATCAGCCATTGGGGAAATACTTCGTCGGCTTCACGGGCAATGGCGTGGCGGACTTTCTCAAGCAGTATGAGATGGAGCCGGGCTTCTTCTCACGTTGCCTGAAAAGCGAACCGATCCGCCGCGCTTTCGACAGCCTCATCGACCGCGGAGTCCGCAAGTCTCAATTCACGCGCCCACTTTGTGCCGCGATCACGCGCCAACTCCTGCTCATGTGTCGGGACGACGCCGCAGATCTGGGCAATACGGACACGCCAGCCTACGCGACGTATGGGCGAGCTAAGGATTTCATCGAGCGGAATTTTATCGAATTCACCACCTTGGATGCGATCGCAAAAGCCTGCCGGATCGACGCCCCTTACCTCTGCCGCCTCTTCGCTCGCTATCACGACGAAAGCCCCTATCAATTTCTAACACGCCTGAGAATGCAGCATGCATCCAGAATGCTGTTAGAGAGTGGCGCCAACGTGAAGTCAGTCGCCGCCACTCTCGCTTTCAAAGACCCCTTTCACTTTTCCCGGGTCTTCAAGTCAGTCCACCACGTTGCGCCCTCTCTCTTTCAAAAGTCGATGAAGGTGGAGGAAGCGTCCGGATAGGTGGGTCAGGGTGTCATCGCCGCAACTGCTGCAGTCTCACCTTGGCGATGCATGAGTTTTTCGCGGCGCTCGCGGACGAGGCGGACGACCAGCGCGGTCCAACCCGTTTGATGGGAGGCACCCAGGCCCTCGCCTGTTTCGGCGTGGAAGTATTCGTGAAACAAGAGCAGATCCTGCCAATGCGTGACGTCGCTGTAGCGCTTCGCCCCACCAAAGCACGGGCGATAGCCTTCATCGTCAGGCAGAAAAAGCGAAATCAAGCGATCGCACAGATCGATGGCAATCTCTCTGAGCGTGGCCTCGTGTCCAGAGCCAGTGGGATATTCGATCTTGAAGGAATCGCCGTAGAAGTAGTCATAACGCTCCAGCGCTTCGATGATGAGAAAGTTGATCGGGAACCAGATCGGTCCGCGCCAATTGGAATTACCGCCGAACATGTCAGTCGTCGCCTCGCCCGGCGTGTAGGGAACTTCATGGCGCTGCCCCTCGTGCTCAAAGATGAAAGGTTTTTCGCCGTGGGCCTTACTGAGCGAACGGATGCCGAAATTGGACAAAAACTCCTTGGGACCGAGCATGTAGGCCAGACACTTCCGGAGTCGAGATTCCGACGGAATGGCCAACAAACAACGACCCGGATTCTTGTGTCCAGCAACGCGGCGAACCGTGATGTATTTCAGCAAGTCAGGTCGATTGACGAGGAACCAGTCCATGCGCTTGCGGAAACTCGGCAGGGCATCAATCGTCGTTTGCTTGAGCACGGTGACCGCACACATCGGCAGCAAGCCGACCAGAGAGCGTATGCGCAAGGGAATGGGTTCGCGATGGTTGATGATAAGCTGGTCGTAGTAAAAACCGTCATCCTTGTCCCAGAGCCCCGTGCCGCCCAGCGAGTTGATCGCATCGCAGATATTGACGAAGTGCTCAAAAAATTTCGACGCGATGTCCTCGTAGGCGGGCTTGACCAGCGCCAGTTCGAGTGCGATCGAAAGCATGGTTAGACAATAGGAAGCCATCCACGCCGTACCATCCGCCTGATTGAGGCGACCGCCGCCAGGCAGTGAATAGGAGCGATCGAAGACCCCGATATTATCCAACCCGAGAAAGCCGCCACCGAAAACGTGGCGACCTTCAACATCCTTACGGTTGACCCACCAAGTGAAGTTGAGCAGCAGTTTCTGGAATGCGCGCTCAAGGAACAAAAGGTCGCGACTGCCTTTTTGATCGGAGATTTTATAAACGCGCCAGACCGCCCATGCGTGGACCGGGGGATTGACATCAGAGAAATTCCACTCATACGCGGGGAGCTGGCCGTTGGGGTGCATGTACCACTCACGTAGTAGCAAGAGCAACTGCTGCTTGGCGAAACCCGGATCGACCGCTGAGAACGGAATCATGTGAAATGCAGTGTCCCACGCTGCAAACCACGGATACTCCCACTTATCGGGCATTGAGAGAATGTCGCGGGCGAAAAAATTATTCCAGTCAGCATTGCGACCTTTGAGGCGCGTTTCAGAGGCCGCATCACGATTATCCCCCTTCAACCAGTCTTCCACAACGTAGTAGAAAAACTGCTTCGTCCAAAGCAGACCCGCGTAGCCCTGACGACAGATGAGGCGTTCATCGCGGGAGATGGCTTTACTGATGACATCATCATAAAACGCATCACACTCCTCGATCCGTTGAGTGAAGGTTTCATCAAATTCTTCAAACGCTGCAAAGCCATTCGTATCCTTGATCGAGTGCAGACGGCAACGCACCGTGATCGACTTTCCCGCGGGGACCATGAACTTTAAATGCGCGGCAGCCTTGGTTCCTGAGTGATCCAGAGAAACGGCGGCCTTTTCTCCGTGGATCAGGTAGCGATGAAAGGCATCTTTGACGTGGGGGCTCGAGTTTTCAGTGCCGAAGAGACTTTCAGAATTCGTCTCATTTTCGGTGAACAGCCAAGGAACGCGTTTTTCAAAGTCTGGAGATTCAACCAAAAATCGATACTGGCCTAAGGATTCATGCTTTGCGAAGACCGCCGCGCCGTCGGCTGTGATTCTAGGCTTATTGATGGGCGACTCACGATTTTTGCCCCAGCTCCAACTGTTGCGAAACCAGAGCGTTGGCAGCACATGGATCGGTGCGGCTCGCGGGCCATGGTTGGTCACCGTAATCCGCCACAGCATATCTTCTGGGCTGCGCTTTGCCACCTCCTGCGTCACGTCAAAATATCGCCCCTTGTCGAACAAACCCATGTCAGCCAACTCCAACTCAGGGCCCATGCGGCCGAGGCGCTGGTTTTCCTCGCGGATTGCCGTGTAGGGGAAAGCGTCCTGCGGGTATTTATAAAGCGCTTTGGTGTAGGAATGCGTGGGCGAGGAGTCGAGATAGTAGTAGCACTCCTTCACGTCCTCACCGTGGTTGCCCTCATTGCCGCCCAAGCCGAAAAGCCGCTCTTTTAAGATCGTGTCATGACCATTCCATAATGCAGGAGCAAAACACATCCGGCACTGTCGGTCAGTCCAGCCCTGCAGTCCATCTTCACCCCAGCGGTAGGCACGGCGACGCGCATGATCGTGCGGGAAGCTCGCCCAGCTATTGCCATGGTCCGAATAATCCTCACGCACAGTTCCCCACTGGCGTTCGCTGAGGAAAGGCCCCCACCGCCTCCATTTCTCATTACCCGCCTCATCGTCAGCGAGTCGTTCCTTTTCGCGATTCATCTGCAACCAATGAAGCAGAAACCGTGCTGCCCCGCCAGAGAACAAGGCAAATAGTTAAAATTCACAGGCATCCCATAGGCGGGATGATTCTGTCGACAGAAGCGGACTGGTGTT
>JBAXLW010000018.1:0-26228 GCA_037134575.1 Verrucomicrobiota bacterium
GACCACTGATTTCACTGATTTACGGATGAAGACAGAAGATGAAGAGCTCCTTTCTCAGTCTTCAATCTGTGGAATCCGTGAAATCAGTGGTTTTTCTTTCTCTGTTATCTTTGACAGCGCGGGCACCAGTAGGTGGCGCGCTGGCCGAGGACGGCGTGGTGGATGGCGGTTTGGCAACTGCGGCAGGGTTGGCCTTTGCGGTCGTAGACGAACAGGCGCTGTTTGAAGTAGCCGGGCTTGCCGTCGGAATTGAGGAAATCCCGCAGGGTGGTGCCACCTTCCTCGATGGATGCGGCGAGGACTTCGCGAATGGCGGCGACGAGTTTGCGCAGGCGCGGTGGGGTGAGCTGGTTGGCTGGGGTTTCCGGGCCGATGCGCGCACGGAACAGGGCTTCGGAGGCGTAGATGTTGCCAACGCCGACGACCACTTTGGCGTCCATGATGACGAGTTTGATCGCGGCGGAGCGTTTGGCGCAGGCGGCTTTGAGGAGGGCGACGGTGAAGCCGTCCTCCAGTGGCTCGGGGCCGAGGTTTTTGAGTAGGGCGTGCGACAGCGGGTCGGTCTCGGTCAGTCGCAGCACGAGGCCGAAGCGGCGCGGGTCGTGAAAGCGCAGCTGCTTGCCATTGGCCAAGGTGATGCCGACGTGGTCGTGCTTTTTCCAGGCCTCCGCGGGATCGATCACCCGCAGGCTGCCGGACATGCCGAGGTGGACGAGCAGCGTGGAGGCGTCGTCAATGGCGAACAGCAGGTACTTCGAGCGGCGGGTCACGCCGAGGATCGTGCGGCCGTCGAGCTCTGCGATGTCCGGGGAAATCGGCTGGCGCAGATCGTAGCGGCGGATGATGAGTTCGGTGATTTTGACACCTGCGACGTGCGGCTCGATGCCGCGGCGGGTGGTTTCTACTTCAGGAAGTTCGGGCATAATCAGGATTTAACGGAGAACGTAGCCAGCGATGGCCACCACATGACAGACACTGCCGCCAAGCACAAACAGGTGCCAGATCGCGTGGTTGAAGGGCAGCCGATGCCACGCGTAAAAGAGGATCCCCGAGGTGTAGGACAGGCCGCCCGCAACCAGCCAGTAAAGCCCGGCCGGCGGCAATCCCCGGATGAGCGGGCCGATGGCAAACACCACCAGCCAGCCCATCACGAGGTAGAGCGCGGTGGAAATCCAGTGGTCCTTTTTTCCGTTCCACAGTAGCTTGATCAAGACGCCCGCAAGGGCCATCGCCCAGATGATGCCAAACAACCACCAGCCCAAGGTGCCGCGCAGGCTGATGAGAGTGATGGGTGTGTAGGAGCCGGCGATGAGTAGGTAGATACAGGCGTGGTCGAGTGACTGGAAATGCGCCTTCCATCGCGGCGAGGTGAAGCAGTGATAGAGCGTGGATGACAGGTAGAGCAGCACCAGCGAAACGCCGAAAACCGTTGCTGAGATCAACTTCAAGGGCTGGCCCGCCGACAGGACGAGCATCACCACCAAGGCTGCTAGGCCAAGCACGACCCCCAGCGCATGGGTCAGCAAACTCGCCACTTCTTCACGGTGGGAGTTGCACAGCGGCGATCGATGGGGAGCTTTCAAAAACATCCGGCAGTGACAGACTTTCGCGCAGGCTCGGGCATTTGTCGAGCGATGTGCAAGGTTCTCGATTCACCCGTGAGTATGTGTTGCGATTTTAATGAACTTGCCGCCGGAGTGAACCGCGCTAGGGTTGCGGGAATTCGACTCATTCATGTCTGCTATTTCTAACATCCTCCAAGTGATCCTACTGATTGCCGTTGTTCTGATGATTTTCAACGTCATCATTTTTGTCCATGAGCTGGGTCACTTCTTGGCCGCCAAGTGGCGAGGCTTGCGCATCGAGCGATTCCAGATCTGGTTCGGCACACCGATTTGGAAAAAGGAAATCAATGGGGTGCAATACGGGCTCGGGTGGATTCCTGCCGGTGGCTTTGTCGCATTGCCCCAGATGGCACCGATGGAGGCCATCGAGGGGGGCGGCCAAACTAGCCAGCCGCTGCCACCGATCACGCCGCTTGATAAAATCATCGTCGCGATTGCGGGCCCCTTGTTTTCGATGCTGCTCGCCTTGCTTGCAGCCGGGATCGTCTATCAAGTCGGCAAGCCCAAGGATTTCATCCCCACCCAAGTCGTCGGCCGGGTGTTGGAAAATAGCCCGGCGGCGGAGGCTGGTATCATGCCCGGCGACAAGATCACCCACATCAACGGCAATCCGGTCGATGGCTTCGCGGGGTCGCTCGACAGCATCACCGAGGGTATCATCCTGAGTAAAGGCAACCAAATCGAGCTCACCATCGAGCGCACAGGATCGCCAGCGCCGCTCAAACTCATCTCCAAGTTCAAGACGGAAAAAACCCAATGGTTCCAGCGCGGCGGGTTGCGCCAGATCGGCATCGGGCCGGAGATCGACCACATCGTGTTGAGCAATATCGCCGAGGGTAGCCCCGCCGCAAAAGCAGGATTCAAGGACGGTGACGTCCTCGTTGCGATGAATGGCCAGAAATTTAAGGAGGATCAGGCAGCGGTCGATTTCGTCAAATCCATCGGCGAAAGCCCGATCACATTCGAAATCGCGCGCGGCGGACAAACCGTCCTGCTCACCGCGACGCCGAGGGTTCCGCTATCCCCAGAAGGCAAGGGGCCGATGTTAGGTCTCGCGTTCTCCGGGGTGCCCTATCAGAACCAAGGCATCGTTCACCCCAAGCCGCTCAAGCAGGTTTCGGATAGCCTGCGGATGATGTGGACCACGATCACCAGCGTGGTGGCCAGCGATTCAAGCATCGGCGTGGGTCACCTCAGCGGCCCGGTGGGGATCGCGACGTTGCAGTATCAACTCCTGCAAATGGAGGATGGCTGGCGCCGCATTCTCGCGTTCATGGTCTTGTTCAATGTCAATCTGGCCGTGCTCAACATGATGCCATTTCCCGTGCTGGATGGCGGCCACATCACCCTGGCCATTCTGGAAAAAATCTTTGGCCGCCCCGTCAAAGCAAGGCCGTTGGAAATCCTCCAAACCCTCTGTGCCATTGTGCTGATCGGCCTGATGCTTTTTGTCACCAGCAAGGACATTGGCGATAACTTCGGCCACTCTCCAGCGGCGCGCCAAAAGCTCGTCTTCCCAGCAAATTGATCGCAATTTGGCGATGGGAAAAAGGCATGCGCCCTGAGGGGAAAAGCTTGCGCTGGCGTAAATCTAGCTAAGATCCCCTTGTCGCCCAACGAAAGTTGGCACAAAAGCCTCTTGATCCTGCTCCCATGCGCCCGATTCTATTTTTACCCATCTCCGCGATTTGGCTGCTGCTCCCTGCTTGTGGCAAAAAAAGTGCGGCGGGGATGCCGCCGCTGCCACCCCCTGCCGTGACGTTCGTACCCGCAGCGATGGAAACGGTGACGATCACCCGTGATTTGCCGGGCCGGATCGATGCCATTCGCGTGGCGGAAATTCGGGCGCGAGTGTCGGGGATTTTGCTGAAGAAGGTTTTTGAAGAAGGGGCCGATGTGAAGGCGGGCGATGTGCTCTTTCAGATTGATCCCGCCCCGCTGGAAGCCATCCGCGACAGCGCGCTGGCAAACCTAGCGCGAGCCGAGGCCAGCGCCAAACGGGCTGATCAGCAGGTCAATCGCCAGCGCCTACTGGTGGCAAGTAATGCGGTGAGCAAACAAGATGCGGATAACTCCGAGTCCGCATTGGCGGTGGCGAATGCCGAGGTGTTAGTGGCCAAAGCTGCGCTAACAACAGCCGAGCTCAATCTTGGATACGCCACGGTCACGGCCCCCATTTCCGGCCACATCGGCAAGGCGCAGGTGACGGAAGGTGCCCTGGTCGGCCAAGGCAACGCCACCTTGTTGGCAGTCGTCCAACAGCTCGACCCGATCTATTGCGACTTCACCCAGACCAGCGGCGATCTGCTGGCTCTCAAAAAAGCGGGCACCGCCCAAAAGCCGGCGACGCTCTTGTTAGACGATGGCACGGCATATGCCAGTGCGGGGCGGGTTCTGTTTTCGGAGGCCTCGGTAGACGCCACGACGGGCATGGTTACCCTGCGCGCGGCGTTTCCCAATCCGCAGCATGAGCTGCTGCCCGGCATGTTTGCGCGGGTGCGGGTGGTTCAGGCGATCCAGGAAAATGCCGTGACGGTTCCGCAGCGCGCCGTCACCCGTGCGGCAGGCGGCATGGGCAGTCTGTTGTTGGTTGACGATTCCAATCACGCGCAAGTTCGGACCGTTCAGACCGGCGAGGCGATTAGGGATCGGTGGGTCATCACTTCGGGTCTCAAAGCAGATGAACGGGTGATCATGGAAGGTCATTTGAAGGCCAAGGCTGGTTCGCTGGTGGCTCCCGCGCCCTTTGTGGCAGCCAGCCAGCAGCCTGATGCTCACTAACTTCAACGATCTCCATCATGGCCCGCTTCTTCATTGATCGCCCGGTTTTCGCTTGGGTGATTTCTATCCTCATCAGCATGTTGGGAGGTATCGCGATTACGCAGCTACCCGTTGCCCAATACCCGAGCGTCGCTCCGCCTTCGATCTCGATCACCGCGAACTATGCCGGTGCCTCTTCAGAAACGCTGAGCGATACGGTGACATCGGTTATCGAACAACAGCTCAATGGCATCGACAATCTCCTCTACATGTCGTCGGCGAGTGATGCGAACGGCACTGCGACGATCACGCTTTATTTCAAGCCTGGGACGGATTCGGACGTGGCTCAGGTGCAGGTGCAGAACAAGGTCCAGCTGGCGACGCCGAGTCTACCGCAAACCGTTCAGCAACAAGGAGTGGTGGTGGCAAAAGCGACGCGCAACTTCATGATGTTCATCACGCTTTCGTCGGAAGACGGCAGCATGGATGCCATTGCTTTAGGAAATTATCTCGCGTCGAATGTGCTCGACCCGATCCGCCGTGTCGCTGGGGTGGGAGAGGTGATTCAATTCGGAACCCAGTACGCCATGCGCATTTGGTTAGACCCGGAAAAACTGATCAGTTATAACCTGGCACCTGGCGATGTCTCCACGGCGATTCAGGCACAGAACACGCAGGTGCCAGTCGGCCAGCTTGGTTCTCTGCCCGCGGTGGAAGGCCAGCAGCTCAATGTGATTTTGCAGGCGCGAGCGACCCTCAAGGATGTCGAGGAATTCAAAAACATAATCCTGAGGGTCAATCCGGATGGCTCGCGGGTGTATCTTCAGGATGTCGCCCGCGTCGAGTTGGGTGGTCAGGATTATTCGACCAAAGCGCGGATCGATGGAAGGCCTGCAACAGCTGCGGCGATCAAACTTTCGCCCACGGCCAATGCCCTCGACACGGCGGAATCGGTGCGTAAGGAGATTGATCGGCTCAAAGAGTTTTTCCCACGCGGGGTAAAGGTGACCTACCCGCTCGACACGTCGGCCTTCGTCAAAATTTCGGTTGAAGAAGTGCTCAAGACTCTGGTCGAGGCGATCATCCTTGTTTTCTTGGTGATGTATTTGTTCCTGCAAAACATCCGCGCCACCTTGATTCCCACGCTGGTGGTGCCAGTTGCCTTGTTAGGAACCTGCGGCCTCATGGCGGCCTTTGGTTTTTCGATCAATGTTCTGACCATGTTTGGCATGGTGCTGGCCATCGGTATTCTGGTGGATGATGCGATTGTCGTCGTCGAAAACGTTGAGCGTATCATGAGTGAAGAAGGCCTATCCGCGAAGGAGGCGACGCGCAAAGCGATGGGTCAGATCACGAGCGCCTTAATCGGGATTACCTTGGTCCTGACGGCAGTCTTCATTCCGATGGCGTTTTTCGGTGGCTCGGTGGGCACGATTTACCGCCAGTTCACGATGTCGATGGTGTCGTGCATGCTGTTTTCGGTATTCCTCGCCCTTTCGCTGACGCCTGCGCTTTGTGCCTCACTTTTAAAACAGGTCGATGCGGGCCACAATCACGGCAAGACTGGATTTTTTGGCAGCTTCAACCGCGGCTTTGATGCGCTCGCTGAGCGCTATCAAGGTTGGGTCGCGGTACTGGTGAAGCGTTCGTACACGGGCATGATTGCCCTTGTCGGGGTGATCGTTATGGTCGCCGTGCTCTATCAGAAAATGCCATCCGCCTTCCTGCCAGAAGAGGACCAAGGGTATTTTATCACCCTAATTTCACTGCCAGTCGGCGCGACGGATGCGCGCACGGGTGAGGCGCTGCTCAAAGTGGAAGAGTACTTTTCCAAGCAGCCGGAGATTGATCACTACTTCACGGTGGCGGGTTTCAGCTTTGCGGGTAAGGCGCAAAATTCGGCGCTCGCCTTCCTGCGCCTGAAGCCGTGGGAAGAGCGCAAGGGCAAAGAGCACCATGTGCAGGCCATCATTGAGCGCGCCTTGGCGGGACTCGGTGATATCAAGGACGCGGTTGTGTTTCCGCTTAATCCGCCGGCGATTCCCGAGTTGGGGACTTCTTCAGGCTTCGACTTTTGGCTCCAGGATGTGGGTGGGGTGGGACATGAAAAGCTCATTGCCGCACGCAACCAACTCATAGATATGGCGGCTCAGAATCCCGCGTTAATGCAAGTGCGGCCGCAGGGGCTCAATGATGCGGCGCAGCTGAAAATCGACCTCGATCCCGCCAAGGCTAGCGCGCTGGGTGTCTCGCTCGCTGACATCAACACCACCATGCAGACGGCTTTTGGCTCGGCCTATGTGAATAATTTTGTCAGCGGCTCGCGCGTTCAGCGGGTGATCGTACAACTTGATGCACAGTTCCGCATGACTCCTGAAGATCTCGGCAGAGTTTACGTCCGAAACAAGAGTGGCGGGATGGTGCCCCTGTCCGCCTTCAGCAGCACGCGTTGGACAATGGGTTCGCCACAACTCCAGGGCTACAACGGTATTCCAGCCGTGAATATTGTCGGCTCGGCGGCGCCGGGACTCAGCTCGGGCCAAGCGATGGTCGAGATGGAACAGATGGCGGCTAAATTGCCACCGGGAATCGGTTATTCGTGGAGCGGCCAGTCGTTGGAAGAACGGATTTCGGGCAATCAAGCGCCAATGCTCTATGGCATTTCGCTGATAATTGTGTTCCTTTGCCTCGCTGCGCTTTATGAAAGCTGGTCGATCCCGATCGCGGTGATCACGGTAGTTCCGTTAGGGATTCTGGGGGCGCTCGCGGCGGTTTCGCTCCGCGACTTGCCCAACGATGTATATTTCAAAGTCGGCTTGCTGACTACGGTCGGTCTTTCGACGAAAAATGCCATTCTGATCATCGAGTTTGCGCTCGATCTTCAGAAGGAAGGCAAGGGCCTGATCGAGGCGATTCTCACCGCGGTCAAGCTCCGCTTGCGGCCGATTCTGATGACCTCGATGGCCTTTGTGCTAGGGGTTGTGCCCTTGGTAATCAGTACCGGTGCAGGTTCCGCCAGTCAGAACGCGATCGGCACGGGTGTCGCAGGTGGGATGATCACGGGTACGGTTCTGGCCGTCTTCCTCGTTCCGGTATTTTTTGTGGTGGTGAGCCAAATCGTCGCCCGCTTTTCTCGCGGCGCAATTCCGGCGGTTCGTGAATCTAAAGAAGGATAAATTCATCATGCGTAAGTCATCCATTTCCACGCTCGCGCTCGCTCTGGTGACGACTGCTTGTTCGTTCAAGCCGGTGCTGGATCGGCTGACGCCTCCCGTCGCCGCGACTTTTCCAGGGGCTGGCGAGGGCGCTGTCCCTGCGGATATTGCCTGGCAGAAGTTTTTCACCGACCCACGGCTGAAGAAGCTCGTCGAGGCCGCGCTGGCGAACAATCGCGACCTGCGCGTCGCGGTTCTCAACGTCGAGCAGTCCCGCGCCCAGTACGGCATTTCCCGCAGCGAGTTGTTCCCTTCCATCTCCGGCACGGCCTCCAGCAATCGCCAGCGCAGTCTCGGTTCCGGCAGTTCTGCAGTGGTGACGACGACATCCAACCCGTACGCGCTGACGGCCGGATTTTCCTCCTACGAACTCGATTTGTTTGGTCGCGTCCGCAGCCTGAACGACTCGGCCCTCGAAAAATACTTCGCGAGCGATGAGGCGCGTGTCGGGGCGCAGATCTCACTGGTGGCAGAGGTCGCCAACCAATACCTCGTCGAGCGGGCCCTGCAGCAGCAAGTGGCGCTTTCCCAGCAAACGCTCGAAGGGATGAACGCGGCCTATGGTCTGATGAAACAGCGCTTCGACGCAGGCACCGTCTCGGAGCTCGACCTCAGTTCGACGGAGGTTCAGCGGCAGACGGCCAAGGCGGACTTGGCCGCCTTCCAACAGCGCATCGCGCTGATCAACAACTCGCTGACCTTTCTAGCTGGTGGCAACTTGCCAGCGGGCTTGCCGCCGGGTCGATCGCTGGATCAAGTCATCGTGGCGGATGTCAAAGCCGGGGTTTCATCGGATCTGTTGCGTCGTCGCCCCGACATTCGCGAAGCGGAGCACCAGCTCCGTGCCGCCAATGCCGACATCGGTGCGGCTCGCGCAGCGTTTTTCCCCAGTGTGACACTCACGGCTAACAGCGGCACGGCCAGCCATAGCTTCTCCAACCTGTTCAGCAACGGCACGGGCACTTGGTTGTTTGCGCCCAATATGAACCTGCCGATTTTCACGGGGGGCCGCAATAAGGCCAATCTCGATGCCTCAAAAATCGGCAAGAACATCGAGATCGCCCGCTATGAAAGGGCCATCCAGAACGGCTTTCGCGAGGTGGCAGACGGTCTCGCCGCTCGCAGTGGTCTGGCTGAGCAGATCACCGCGACAGAGGGCCTGGTCGCGGCCCAACAGAAGCGTGCCGAACTCGCTAATGCCCGCTACAACCAAGGGGTGGACAGTTATTTCGAAGTCCTGACCGCCACGCTGGATCTTTATTCGTCCCGTCAGAATTTGATCCAGCTCCGCTTGGCCCAGGCCGTCAATTCGGTGAGCCTTTACAAGGCACTTGGCGGCGGGTGGTGAATTGAGAGTCTCTTGGATGCGTCCCGCTCGAAAAAGCACGAGATATTTTTCGGGATACCCACATTTTTTTTTTCAGCGACCCAATGGTCGAATCATGGGCTGAGTGGATTTATATTCGCCTAAATGGCATTTTCAGGGTTGAGCAGTATTTTCAGGAAAGATTGCCTATCAATCTTGCTTGAATATCACCGCCATTTGAGACAGGAAGAGGGCCGTAAATCATTGAGATAACAAGGCTTCAAGCGCTTATTTGGTCAAATCATAGAATCTTTGGGTTACCATTCTCGCTGCAAGGTTGTTTTGTTAAATAAGTGAAAGATGAATGCCTTTGAGGGGTCGAGTTTTTGAATAAATGAGGATTTTGAATTTGTGATGGGAGGGAGAATTTTAAATAACAGACAAGCACTGCGGAATTTGTTGGGAAGGCCATGGGCTCTCCTCGGCGGACTTCTGTCGGCAGTGAGCGTCAGCCTCCTGCTAGATGTCGTTTTTAGTCGATTGCTGAAGAATCAGGAGCCCGTCGGTACCGCATACTTTTTGTCGCTGCCGGTATTGGCGTTGGCAGCATGCCGTTTATCGCCCGCGTGGGCATGGTCCTTGGCGGGATCGTGGTGCTTGTTAACCACGATTTTGAAGCTCTATGGCCCTGGACCAAGCGTACTGGGCAGTGCCAGCCAGACAATTGGTGTCACCGAGCTAGTTTTCGGTCCGGTGGTGATCGCCGCATGCGTCTATTTCATCTCCAGGGCATCGTCAGGGTTGAAGCGGCAGATCAAGCTCAACGAGATCGTCTTGTCAGCCTCTGGGATCGAACTTTGGGAATGGGATAGGCGTCGCGGCTTTACCGGTGTTCGCGGCCTGTCCGCAGGCGGATATCTGCGGGACGTGATTGTCGATTTGGAAGATCGAGAGGCGTTGGTTCGGCTGCAAGGCGGCGACCAGGCCGCCGACACTTGGAATGAGCGGATTCAACACAAGGGGCTTTCTCCCTCGACGCTGCTGTCGGCGGGACGGATTTTGAAACGCAGCAGGGACGGCTGTGCCAGGCAGGCGATCGTTTTATTGCAAGACGTTTCGGCCTCCGATCAAGCGGAAACGGCGCAGATTCAGCTGACGGCTAAAAAAGCAAAGCTGCAAAATTTGCAGGCAAAACTGAACCCGCACTTTCTTTTCAATTCGCTCAATGTCATCCGCGCCTTGGTCTACATCGATCAAAAGAAGGCGGACGAAGCGATTGGCTCGCTGGCGGGCCTGATGCGCAGTCGCCTGACAACCTCGGATGCTGAGCTGATCGATCTGGGTGAGGAATTGGGGCACATTCGCGAGTTGCTGCATCTGGCCCGCTTGCGCTTTGGCAAGCGCCTGAGAAGCCGTGTGCGAGTCGACAGGGATTTGCTAAAAGCACCCGTTCCGCCGATGATGCTACTCAATTTGGTGGAAAATGCGATCACCCATGGGATTGCCAGCCTAGAACAAGGCGGAATGATCCACATCACGGGCAAAGCACTTGACGACCAGGTTTGCCTGTCGATTCGAAGCTCCGGGACCTTGGCCCAGGATTACAAGGATGGCATTGGCACACGGGAAGCGCGACAGCGGCTGGAGCTGCTATTTGGCCAGCGGGCAAGCTTTGCCATTTCTCAGCGAGACGCCGAAAATGTAATCGTCGAAATTTATCTCCCACAACAACATCTCCCAGAAGACGCCCTGATATCATGAACCTCCCTACGACCACCTTTCTTATTGTAGATGATGAAGAACTCGCACGCGTGGAGCTCCAGCGTCAGCTGGCTAAGTTGATCCCCGCGTTCACCTGTCTCGAAGCGAGCAACCTTCAGGAGGCCAGGGAGCAGCTACTCGGCAAGTGCGTCAATGGAGTGTTTCTGGATCTGGAGATGCCCGGTGGCCACGGCATGAGTTTTCTCCCGGAACTCAAGGCGATGAACGTGCCTGTCGTATTGGTGACCGCCCATGATCGCTATGCTATCGAGGCCTATGATAGTGATGTCTGCGACTATCTGCTCAAACCGATAGAGCGCCTCCGTCTGGCAAGAGCGTTGGCGCGCATGAGCCAACCCGAAGAAAATCACGACCGAAAGCTGCTCGTTCTGGGTGATCAGAGCAGCTGCTGGCCGATGCACATGGATGAAATTATCCTGATCGAGACGGAAGGCACTCAGTCCAGGTTTTATCTGAAGGATCGCAGTCCCGTTTTGATCCCACGGGGTTTGAAGGAAATCGAGCAATCGCTTAATCCTAGGCAATTTGTGCGGGTCAATCGCAGCCAGATCGTCCAGTTGCATTGTTTGAAAATGATTGGTCGCCGGGAAGGCAGTGGCAATTTCGAGTCAGAATTGGAGGGCCACGGGATGATCGAGTTCTCGCGCCGCCAGTCACAGGCGTTCCGCCAACGCTTTGGCTTCTGACGAAGGACGCGGTTTTTCCGGCGACTTGGATCGCGGGCTTTGCCTGACATCGCCCTGTTTTGCCGAGCGTTGTCGGGATGATGAAGGTGGCACTGGCTCTGCATGGGGCAGGAAGTATGAATCTTCCTGCATCCGACTCTTTACAAGCGGGGCGATCCCTGCCACACACCTCGAAATTTAGCCGCCCGGCGATCTTTTTCGAACCATCTTACTACCATGCCCAAAGACACCTCGATCCGGAAAATTCTTGTCATTGGCTCAGGCCCAATCGTCATCGGCCAGGGCTGCGAGTTTGATTATTCGGGGGTCCAAGCGTGTAAAGCCCTCAAGGAGGAGGGTTATGAGGTGATCCTCGTGAACTCGAACCCGGCGACGATCATGACGGATCCGGAGTTTGCGCACCGCACCTACATCGAGCCGATCACGCCCGAGGTGGTGGAAAAGATCATCATCCGCGAAAAGCCCGACGCGCTGTTGCCAACCTTGGGTGGCCAGACGGCGTTGAATACGTCGATGTCGCTGTTCAAAGCTGGCACCTTGGCCAAGCATGGTGTCCGCATGATCGGTGCCAATGCCGAGGCCATCGATAAAGGCGAGGACCGTCAACTCTTCAAGGAAGCGATGATCAAGATCGGCCTCGATATGCCGCGTTCTGGCATCGCCCACACGATGGATGAGGCGCGCAAGGTCGCCGAGGAAATCGGGACTTTCCCGCTGATCGTGCGCCCAGCATTCACCCTCGGTGGTCAAGGTGGCGGGATCGCTTACAACCGCGAGGAGTATGAGGAAATCATCACCCGCGGGCTCGATCTTTCGCCGGTTTCCGAAGTGCTCATCGACGAATCCCTGCTCGGCTGGAAGGAATTTGAAATGGAGGTCATGCGTGACTGCGCTGACAACTGCGTGGTTATTTGCTCCATTGAAAACATCGACCCAATGGGGGTCCATACGGGCGATTCGATCACCGTCGCACCGATCCAGACCCTCACCGACCGCGAGTATCAGATCATGCGGGATGCCTCCTTCGCGGTGATCCGCGAGATTGGGGTGGAGACGGGTGGCTCGAACATCCAATTTGCCACCGACCCGAAGACTGGCCGCATGATCGTCATCGAGATGAACCCGCGCGTTTCCCGCTCGTCAGCACTGGCTTCGAAAGCCACGGGTTTCCCGATTGCCAAGATCGCGGCCAAACTTGCTGTCGGGTACACCCTCGACGAGCTGCCGAACGACATCACCCGCGTCACGCCTGCTTCGTTCGAGCCGACGATCGACTATGTGGTCACTAAAATCCCGCGTTTCACCTTCGAAAAGTTTCCCACCGCCAATGCGGTGCTGACCACCTCGATGAAATCCGTGGGCGAAGCGATGTCGATCGGCCGCACCTTCAAAGAGAGCATGCAGAAGTGCCTGCGCTCGTTGGAAACTGGCCGCTGGGGTTTTGGCTTCGACAAAAAGGATCCCCAAAACCCGACGCGCGACGAGATCACCCGCAAGCTGCAGATCCCGAATGCCGAGCGCATTTTCTGGCTGCAAACTGCCTTCGTCAACGGCTGGACGCTGGAGGAAATCCACTCCGCCACCGCGATCGACCCGTGGTTCCTCGGCCATCTTCAGCAAATCGCCGCTGAAGGTTCGCAACTGGCCGAGCTCGACCTGAAACGCGCGAAGAAGCTCGGTTTCTCCGACCGCCAGATCGCGCTCGCCAAGGGTACTCACGAAGACGACGTCCGCGCCGAGCGCAAGGCCAAGGGCATCATCCCGACCTATCGCCTCGTCGATACCTGCGCCGCGGAATTTGAGGCTTACACCCCGTATTTCTACTCCACCTACGGCGACGAAAACGAAGCCCGCCAGTCGGACAAAAAGAAGATCATCATCCTCGGCGGCGGTCCTAACCGGATCGGCCAAGGCATCGAGTTCGATTATTGCTGCGTCCACGCCGCCTTCGCGCTCAAGGAGCTGGGCTACGAGACCATCATGGTCAACTCCAACCCCGAGACGGTTTCGACTGACTACGACACCTCGGACAAACTCTTTTTCGAGCCGTTGACCCTCGAAGACGTGCTCAACATCTGCGATCAAGAAAAGCCGTATGGCGTGATCGTCCAGTTCGGCGGCCAGACGCCGCTCAACCTCGCGGCGGATCTCGAACGCCACGGCGTGCCGATCATCGGCACCTCACCAAAGTCGATCGAACAAGCGGAAGACCGCAAGTTCTTCTCCGCCCTGCTCGACAAACTTAAGCTCAAGCAAGCCGACGCCGGCACCGCCACCAACGAGGCGGAGGCCTTGGTCATCGCCAACCGCATCAGCTACCCCGTTCTGGTCCGCCCGTCCTTCGTGCTCGGTGGCCGCGGGATGATGATCGTTTATTGCGACGAGGAACTCACCCGCTACATGCGCGAAGCCGTCATCGCCTCGCCCGAGCGCCCGGTCCTCGTCGACCGCTTCCTCGACAACGCGACCGAAGTGGACGTCGATTGCATCAGTGATGGCGAAACCTCCGTGGTCGGCGCGATCATGGAACACATCGAACAGGCGGGAATCCACTCGGGCGACTCGGCTTGCGTCATTCCGTCGTTCTCGCTTTCCGAAGCGATCAAAGCGGAAATCAACCGCGCGGCCCTCGATCTCGCCCGCGAGCTCAAGGTTAAGGGATTGATGAATATCCAGTTCGCCGTCAAGGACGAGCAGCTTTACGTCATCGAAGTCAACCCGCGTGCCTCGCGCACCGTGCCGTTTGTCAGCAAGGCGACGGGCGTTTCCCTCGCCAAACTCGCAGCCAAGGTGATGGTCGGTGAGAAACTCGCAGACATGGGCTACACCCAGACCATCGTCCCGCCGCACTTCTCGGTGAAAGAAGCCGTCTTTCCATGGAATCGTTTCCCCGGCATCGACATCGTGCTTGGCCCTGAAATGAAATCCACCGGCGAAGTCATGGGCATCGACGCCGATTGGGGCATGGCTTACGCCAAGTCGCAGATCAGCGCCTTCAATCCACTGCCGACCGAAGGCAATGTTTTCCTTTCGGTTGCAGACATGGACAAGAAACGCGCCGTGGCCGTTGCCCGCGATCTTGCCGATCTGGGCTTCAATATCTACTCCACTGGCGGCACCCATGCTCGACTGATGGCCGAAGGAATTCCGTGCCACCGCCTCTTCAAGCTGGCCGAACAAGCCCGCCCGAACGTGATCGACATGATGAAGAATCGCGAGATTCACTTTGTCATCAACACCCCCAGTGGCCACGAAGCCCGCGCCGACGAGGTCCAGATCCGCTCGACCGCCATCGCCCAGAAGATTTCCCACGCCACCAACCTTTCCGCGGCTGAAGCTTCGGTCAAAGCGATCCGCTCACTTAAGGAGCGCGAATTCACGGTGAAGAGCATCCAGGAGTACCACGCCTGAGTTGAAGCGGGGAGCCGCCTTGGCGGTGGTTGTGGCGCACGCGCTGAAAAGCGCGCAAAATGCGTCGCGTGAGGTCTTTGAAAGCACACTCAACTGCTTAATTCAAAGCAGTCTGAGAGTGGTACACCCGAAGGGACTCGAACCCCTAACCTTCTGATTCGTAGTCAGACGCTCTATCCAATTGAGCTACGGGTGCCTTGCGGCAAGCGCGGGCCGGAAAGAAGCCTATTTTTAAGACCGCTGTCAAGAAATTCAGCGTGAAAATACAAAATAATCGCCAACTGGCATCGTGGATCGCCTTAGGGCTTAGGCAGCGGCTCGTCGCCGAGGATTTTGTCGAGATCCGCCACGCGTTCCCACGGGCAGCGTTTGCGCTGGTATTTTTTCCACACCACGTCGCGCAGTTCGCGCCAGATCGGCTCAGTCACGGGCTTGATGTCAGTCCAAGTGGGGTCGCGTTTTTGCTGGGTCGTCATGATCGTCCATCTGCGACCAATGTAGTTTGCCCGGTAAAAGACTTTCCCTTCATCCGTATTTTCAAACCATTCATGACTCTCCATGGCTGGAGACTGGCGTGGGCGGGAATGAGAAACAAGTGGCGAATCCAGCGACGATTGCAGATCGCCATCGACGCGGGGGCCGGTGGCGGTTCATTCTCCAGCCATGGCAAACATCGGCGAGCGCGCATCTCTGCAAATCCTTCACGAAAAAGCCTTCGGGCTGTTTCTCGATGGTGGGGAATTGGGAGAGATCCTGCTGCCACGCCGTGAGATGCCGGTCCGCTGGAACCTCGGTGATTTGGTCGATGTCTTCCTCTACCTTGATTCGGAGGACCGCCAAGTCGCCACCCTCAAGGCACCCAAGGTCATGCCGGGGCAGTTTGCACGGCTGAAGTGCGTCGCCGTCACTGGGGTTGGTGCGTTCCTTGACTGGGGATTACCGAAAGACCTAATGGTGCCATTCCGCGAGCAGAAAGTCCGCATGGAGATCGGCAAAAACTACCTTGTTCACGTCCACCTTGACGAGCAAACGGGCCGCATCATCGCCTCCACCCGCATCGCGCGGCACATGGACTTGACGCCGCCCGACTTCCACTTGGAGCAGGAAGTGGATCTGATCATTTTTGGCAAAACGGATTTGGGTTACAAAGCGATTATCAACGGCACGCACAGCGGCTTGATCTTTGCCAATGAGGTTTTCCAAGATCTCCAACCGGGGGAAGCGCTGAAAGGCTACATCACCGCCTTGCGCCCGGACGGGAAAATCAATCTTAGCCTGCACGCTGCAGGCCGTGCAAAGGTTGAAGGCCTCGAGGGCCAGATCCTCGCCGAACTCAAAGCCCGTGGCGGCTTCTGGGCGCTCAGCGATCACAGCCCCGCCGATGAAATCAACGCGGAGCTCGGCGTCAGCAAGCGCACCTTTAAACAGGCGACGGGCGCCCTCTGGAAAAGGGGGCAGATTACGATCGAGAGCAACGGCATCCGTCTGACGTCTGACGTCTGACCGACGTCACTTGGCTTTTTCAGCCGGTGTACCAACGAGAAACCCTTCCGCATCGAGAAAGCAGCCTTTGGGCAGGGCCAGACCTTCCAGTGGGGCTGCTGGGCCGTGTGCACGGAGTTGGCCATCGCCGCCCGGCAGCAAGAACCATCCGGGTAAAAGCTTTCCCCAAGTACCCAGTTTGTGGCCCCGCTGCGGGATGCTGTCTGACCACGGCAACCCTGGATTGGCCATCGACATCGCAATGACTCTGCCTTCGGCCGCCAAACAAGGGCAGTGCAGCACGCCGGCACGGTAAATCGGATCCAATGCGTCTCGGCCAAAATCATAGAACACGATCTCCGCTGATAGCCGCGCCGAACTGAGCACCTGCCGCAACTGATCTCCACCGACCCATGAGGCGCTCAATTCTTCGTTCACCGCTGTCTGGGTCTCCGCTTCCGTGCCAAATAGCTCGGGGAAGGCCAAGAGTAGCCCCGGCAGGCTGGCCGGTAGCGGGTCGCCCGCCAAGAGGGAAAACGCGCGCCGCCACGGCAGCGCGGAGACTTGGCCGATCTGGTGGCCATTGATCCACATCCAACGTCGCGCGGTTTCGCCACCTGCCCACAGCGGTTCGGCCATCTTGCCTGTGGGCCGTCGCTTTCCCCAATCGGCCGACTCGAATCGTTTGCTGATCGCTTCAGCTGATGCCATGAACATGCCTTGTCGGATCGTGGCCAAATCCGCCCCCTCTGCCGTGATCCTCTGCCCTGCCGCGAGGATCATGCGCCCGGGTGCCCGGGATGGCCACTTGCGGAAAAATTTTCCGCCTTCGAATGAAAAGATCGATCCCCAACCGCCGTCACACCACAGTGGGATGAGCGGATAACCTGATTTCTTGGCGATCATTTCGCAGCCGCGCCGCAGCTCATTGAGCGTGCCGGTGCGCGTCAGTTGGCCTTCGGGAAATAAACACACCAGTTCGCCGCTTTTCAATGCGTCGACGGTGAGTCGGATCGCCTCCCGCGGTTGGCTGGTGCGGATCGTCAGGGTGTCGAAGATGCTCACAAATACCCGGATGATTCGGCTGGCCATGAAGGTCTCGTCCATCACAAACCGGACTGGTCGCGAGCAGGCTGCAGTGATGAAAAATGCGTCCAGATACGTAACATGGTTGGGCAGTAGCAGCGCACCCCCCTCCTTGGGAATCCGCTCGGGGTGCACCAATTCAATCCGATAGATCCAGCGAATCGCCCCCCCGCCGACCAAGCGCACAAAGTCGCCCGGTTGGCGGGCGATCCATGAGGCGCTGATCAAGCCGCAGACCACGCTCACGAGGGCGATTTCAAGTTTCAGTCCTCTCGCCACTGGCAGACCTAGCGCCTGTGTGCCGTATTCAAAGATTCCGATCGCGACTAGCGCTACAATCGCCACCGCACCATGCTGCAAGTGCATCGCGCCCTGCAAACGTCCTCGAATCGGCTCGGCCTCGCGGCTTTTCAACCACACGCACAAAGATGAAAAAAACACCGCCGCCGAAAAAGTCAGAAAACCCAGAGTGGCCGTAAATCCCAACCCTTCGGGCGTTAAAAAAGCCAGCGCCAACGTCGTGCCGGTCATCCCCAGCCCCGCGACAGGCACCCGCGCCAGCATCGTCCGCTGTCGCGGCAAAAGCGCCGCAAATCCGAAACCGGCCGCGAGCCCAATGGCCGCTGCCGCGATGAGAATCATTAACCGCACGCCACTGTCTTCGATCCTTGTGGGCGTCGCCTGCGCCCATCGGGTCGACCAGTAGCCCACAAATCCCGTGAGAACCCAGAAAAACGATACCCCCAGTGATGCCCGCCGCAGCGGCTCGTTGTGCCACAGTTCCACTAGTCGATTTGGCATCTCTTGCGCCGAGTCAGGGGAGGTTTTTTGAAACATCGGACATGGAATCTACCCCCTTTTGCGCCGTCCGGCAAGAAACAGAAATCACGATTCATCGACAAGTGCCCTGTGGCGGGACAAACGACGAGGGAAAGTGGCGCAGCCTCCACGCCAGCTCTGCCGGGCATGCCTCATAAAGGCCAGAGCGCCGCCTCCCCCCCCGGAAAGACGGCGCCCCTTTTTTGCCCAGTCGTCACTTCGGTTCACGAAGTTTGAACTTAGCAGGTCGGACATGGTCCACATGGTTAATGTGCGCGATTTCCCAAAAATCAATAGATCGCGTAATGACTTTTTTTTCGTCGGTCTGCAGGCGGCTCAGGATGTCAGTAGTTATCCCTACCCGAGCCAACGTGGCGAGCGGCGAGTCAATCCACGAGGTGGTGCTGCATGGCGTAGCGGGTGAGCTCGACGTTGGAGACGAGGCCCATTTTTTCAGCGATGCGGCTACGATAGGTGGCCACAGTCTTCGCGCTGAGAGCGAGGTCGGCGCTGATCTCCTTGATGGTTTTGCCCACGGCGATGAGACGGAAGACTTGGAGTTCGCGATTGGAAAGGGTTTCGTGGGAGGCGCCGGGCGACTCGCCAGCGATGGCGCCTGCCAGTTGCTCGGCGAGCGCGGGGCTGATGTAGCGGCGGCCGGAAAGGACGCGCTCAACCGCGGCGACGAGGGCATCTGCAGCGCTTTGTTTAGAGATGTAGCCGGAAGCGCCGAGCTTCAGGGCGCGCAGGGCGTAGTCTTTTTCCACATGGGCGCTGATGATGAGGACGGGTTGGCTGGGCTTTTCGCGTTTGATGTCCTGAAGCAGGCCCAAGCCGTTGCGCCCGGGCATGGAGATGTCCACCACGACAAGATCCCAAGGGGATTGGGTCGCGGCGATAAGACCGGTTTTCGCATCGCTGGCTTCGCCGATTTCCACATCCTTAAAATGCTCCTTCAACAAGGAAATCATCCCCTGCCTGACGAGAAAGTGGTCGTCGACGATCAGCACTTTCATGGCCGAGGTTTGGGTGTGGCCATGGGTAGGGGCACCGTGAGAACCACGTCGGTGCCTTTTTCCAAGTTGCGGCTGAAAACGACGAAGCCGCCGACGCTCTCGGCACGTTCCGTCATTCCGATGAGGCCGAGTGATCTTGGATCATCAATGGCGGCGGGGTCGATTCCCTTGCCGTCGTCGTGGATAACGAGCTTGAGAAGATTCCGTGTGGCGGTGAAATGTGCATCGATCCGTCTGGCCTCCGCATGGCGGGCAACATTGGTCAGGGCTTCCTGAAAAATCCGGAAGGCCGTGGTGGTGATTTCGGGCGGCAAGGTTTCCGGGAGGTGGGAAACTCTCACCGCACAGATGATGCCCGTGCGCTGAGAGAATTGTTCGGCTTCTTCCACCAAGGCGGTAGCGAGGCCGAGGTTGTCCAAGGTGCTGGGACGTAGGCCAGCGGAGATGCGCTGGATGGAGGCGATGGTGGTATCGACCAGTTCGGAGGCTTCCACGAGTTTGTCGATGACGGGATTCAAGGTCCGGTCTTCGCGATCGTTGAGGCGGTTTTCGATGAGGCGCAGTTGCATTTTGATGCTGGTGAGCAATTGGCCGAGTTCGTCGTGGATTTCGCGGGCTACCCAGATGCGGTCCTCTTCGCGCAGGGTCTGGACGTGGGAGGAGAGGTTGCGGGATTTTTCATGGGCGTGATTGATTTCTGCCGTGCGGTGTTGCTCGGCGAGACGCCACCCACCGTACAAGTGGCGCATCACGAAATAGATCAGGACCGCAGCAGTGACGAAGAAGTTTACGGCACGTACGGCGTGGATTAGCCCAGGCTGTGGTTGGTCGATGGCGTAGCGGATCAGCATCATGTCAGAGCCTGCGATCCAGACGCTGGCCAGGATCAGATAGACGGCTACGATGCTCAATTCGAGCACGGACCGCTGTCGGCGCGCGGCTGTGGTGGGGAGGGCGATGGAATTTTTCACGGTTCCCAACCTAGCTCACCGAAAGGGAATGGTCGAGTAAGGAATTGCGACGCCCTGCCGGTGGTCGGGCGTGTTTAGCTTTCCAGAATCTCGACCTCGTAGCCGTCGGGGTCGGTGACAAAGGCCATCTTGCGGTTGCCTGCAGCAAATTTTTCGCGCCAGCCCGAGGGCCAGATTTCAATGCCGGCGTTTTCGAGTTGAGCGCAGTAGGCGACAATGTCAGGCACCCCGAGTGCCGTGTGCATTAGGTCTTCCGGGCAGGTGGCGGTGTATTCGGGAGAATGGCACAGCTCGAGAAAAACGTCGTTTCCGGGAAGCTTTAGGAAGGCGAGGCTGTTGCCCTGTGGCGATCGCTTGGACTCGCCGAGGGTGTAACCCAGACTTTGGTAGAAGGCGATAGAGCGGTCGAGGTCGCGGACGCGAATGCGGGTGTGGAGAAAGCGGATCATGGCGGGAGAGAGTATGGATGAACGGCGAGGCTTTGCCAAACGGGGATTGAGCTAGGTCGAGAAATCCCATGGCTCGGCTCGATGCTTCTTTACACTCGGCGCCGATCCGTGATATAGGCACGATCCCATGAAAAATATCATTGTTGCAGTCGATTTTTCAAACGCCACGCTTGGAGTCACTCAAATCGCCGTGGATTTGGCGAAAGCGTTCGGCGCGAATCTGGAGTTGTTCCACGCCATTGAGCCCGAGCCAAGCTATACGGCGTATGGGTTCACTCCCGATGAGTTCCCGGCAATGTACGCTTTCCAAGAGGAGGCGAGGCGCCGTGCGGCGGAGAAACTGGAGGAGCTGCTCACCAAAGTGCGTGCGGATGTGCCAAATGCCACTTCGAAAATGACAGAGGGCAGCCCGCTGCGTACTCTACTCGAGCGAGTCAAGGAAAGCAGCGCAGATCTGGTGGTCCTCGGTTCGCACGGCCATGGCGCGATCGCGGCCCTGTTGATCGGCAGCGTGGCAGAAGGAATGGTCCGCAAATCCACCGTGCCCACGCTGATCGTCCCCGCCGCGCCCGAGTCCTAGACCAACCCGTCCTTGCGGGCCTGTTTCCAGTAGGCGTACTCAGACCGGTTGAAATCGATGTACTCGGGCGAGAGGTCGCTCGAATACATGGTGTAACCGGCCTCGCTCTGGTTGAGGTTGATGACGATTTCGAAGGCGGGGTGAGAGACCGCTTCGCGCAGCTCATCCATCGAGGTGGTGGCTTGCAGGCCGCCGAGGCAGGCGGCTTTGCCGCCGATGTAGATGTCGACCAGCTCCTCGCGGATGCGCGCGCGGGAATAGCCGACGGCGTGGATGATGCGGCCCCAGTTGGGGTCACCACCGTTCCATGAAGCCTTCACCAAGGCGGATTTGCAAACCGCTTCGGCGACTTTCTTGGCGTCGAGGTAGGTGCGGGCACCCTCGACCTTGACGGTGACGAATTTGGTGACTCGCTCGCCATCGCGGACGACGGCCTTGGCCAGCTCCAGCATCAGCCAGTTGAGGGCTTGGCGGAATTGTTTGCAGATCGCGCTATTGCGTCGGATCGCCGGCATTCCTGAAGCGCCATTCGCGAGCATGATGACCGTGTCGTTCGTGGACATATCACCGTCGATGGTGATGCGGTTGAAGCTTTCTTCGACGCATTCCAAGACGCTCTTGCGCAGTGAATCGGCGGAGATGTTGGCATCCGTGGTAATGAAGCAGAGCATGGTGGCCATGCTGGGGGAAATCATGCCGGCGCCTTTAACGCATCCGCCGAGGCGCACCGTGTGGCCACCGAGGTCGAAGGAAATGGCGACTTCCTTGGCGTGGGTGTCACTGGTGATGATGGCTGCGGCGACATTCGAGCCATTTGCGCGACCGAGTCCGGCGAGTAGTTCGCTGTATTTCGGCTCGAAACGCATCATCGGCATCGGCAGGCCGATGACGCCAGTCGAGGCGACGCCGATTTCGCTGCGTTTAAGCTGCAGGGGTTTGGCGACGGCGTCGCACATGGCATTGGCATCGCGGATCCCTTGGACGCCGGTGCAGGCATTGGCATTGCCTGAATTGGCGATGATGGCCCGTAGCTCGCCCTTACGCAGATGCGCTTGGGAAACGCGGACTGGCGCGGCTTTGACACGGTTGGTGGTGAAAGTGCCGGCCGAGTTGCAGGGTTTTTCCGAGTAGATGAGTGCGAGATCGAGGCGGTCGACGGCGGGATTTTTAATGCCGCAACTGACGGCACTGGTCAGAAAGCCTTTAGGCGCGCCGACACCGCCTTTGATTTTGGTTACTGGAAAGTCCATGACAGTGCAAAGCGGCGAAGAATGGCAGCGGTTAAAAATTTTGCAACCCGGCAATCGGGCTAAGGCCGAAGAGGAGGTTGAAGCACTGAACGGCCTGGCCGCCCGCCCCTTTACCGAGGTTGTCTTCGGCACTCATCAGAATGACGCGGTGGGTACGCGGGTCGTACTGCCAGCCGATGTCGATGAAGTTGGTACGGGTGACGTTTTTGGTGTCGGCACAGCCGCCGCGGCCTAAAAGCCTCACGAAGTCAGAGTCGGCATAGGCGTGGTCGAGCGCGGCACCGATGGCTGCGGGCTGAACTCCGTCGCGCAGCGTTGCGGTGGTGGTGGTGACGATGCCTGAGTTAACAGGGATCAAGTGCGGGATGAAGGAGATGGTCACTTTTTCGCCAGCCGAGTGGCTGAGTTCCTGCTCAATTTCCGAGAGGTGACGGTGTTTCGGCACGCCATAGGCGCGCGCGCTTTCATTGCACTCGCAGTAGAGCAGGCTGAGGTCGGCCTTGCGACCTGCGCCGCTGACCCCGCTCATCGAGTTGGCAACGATGGTATTGAGCTCAAGCAGATTTTCACGCAACAGCGGCAGCAAGGGCAGGAGAATACTTGTCGGATAACAACCCGGCGCGGCGATCAACCGCGCGGCTTGGATCTGCGGGCTGCGGACCTCGGGTAGGCCATAAACCGCCTCATCCAACAAATCGGGCGCTGGGTGGGGATGATCGTAAAACTCCTGATAAACTGCGGCATCACGCAGGCGGAAATCCGCGCTCAGATCGATCACCTTGATGCCGCGCTCCAACAAGGCGCGGGCGATATCCGCAGCCACTCCGTGGGGCAGCGCGAGAAAGGCGACCTGTGCGCCTGAGGCCGCAATGGCATCGGGATCAGGCTCGATGAATGCCAGCTCCGCTCCCGCCGCTTTGGAAAAGCGCGGGAAGACCGAGGCCAGCGTTTTTCCTGCCTCTTGGCGCGAGGTGGCCGCCACAATTTCCACGTTTGGATGGACGAGCAGCAGGCGGAGCAATTCCATCCCAGTGTAACCACTGGCTCCGACGATGGCGGTCTTGATACGATTCACGCCCCCTGCAATGTCATGATTTTCGGTGCTTGCCAATCCGCATTTCCCCTGTTTATTTGTCACCCCGTTCACGTGACGGGCTGTAGCGCAGTCTGGTAGCGCACCTGCCTGGGGGGCAGGGGGTCGTGGGTTCGAATCCCGCCAGCCCGACCACGGATAGCAGGCATGCCCGTTCCAGAATACATGGAACTGGCGAAACGGTTCAATCCATCCCGCTTCGACGCACAGTCCATCGTCAAAATTGCTATGAATTCTGGAGCGAATACATCGCCAGCACCGCATGGTTTCGCGATGTGTTACTCGAAAGCGGACCGTTTCACATCGTCGAGGCCATGCCCTACCCTAGGGAGGCGTCACCCACCAACGCGACGGCAGCCAGGAATTGGGTGCGCTGGTTTCCCGAATATGACAACCCGCTCGGTCCACCCAAAGGCCCGGCTTCCACGGACGAATACTGGTACCACCGCGAGTTTAAACTTGCTTGGTCCAGCTCGATACCGGAAAAAAAGAGCGCGGAGATCATCTGAAAGTCGCCGTTAAAAGACCCAGTCGCGAGATAATAAAACATACTACCAACATGAACAGCCAACCTACACGTCGTCATTTCCTGAAGTCCTCCCTGGCCGCAGGCACCGCATGGATCGCTCCACAGATCGTCAAGGCGGAGACCCTCGGCAACACCGCCAAGACCGCCGCGAACTCGCGCATTGGCATGGGGTTTATCGGAGTGGGCCTGATTTCCGACGGCCATGTGCGCTCGTTTCCCGGCATGAAGGGCGTCCAACCGGTCGCGGTGTGCGACTTGTGGGACAGGCAGGTGAATAAAGCCCTCGGAACGCTCAAGCAGAAGGGCTACGAGGGGATTCTAGGCACGACGAAATTTGAAGAGGTGCTTGCACACCCCGATGTGGACGCGGTGTGCGTGGCCACGCCGGATCACTGGCACGCGGCGATCGCACTGGCGGCCATGAAAGCGGGCAAGGATGTCTATGTCGAGAAACCGATGACCCTGACCATCGAGGAGGGCAAGGCCTTGGTGGCGGCGGAGAAAAAATACGGACGCATCGTGCAGGTCGGCAGCCAGCAACGCTCTGAAATCTATTTCCGCATTGCGGCCAATCTGGTGCGCAACGGCATGATCGGCGACATCAAGGAAATCTACTGCCGACTCGGAGAGTTCCCGCAGCCGCCGGAAAAAGAGACAATCGTTCCCGTTCCGGAGGGCTTTGATTATGACCGCTGGCTCGGACCCACCCCGTTTTTCGAGTATTCGGAAAACCGTACGAAATCAGCGTATGGAGGTGGCTGGCGTTGCTACTGGGAATATGGCAGTCGCAAGTTCGGCGATTGGGGCGCGCATCACTTCGACATTGTCCAGTGGGCCCTTGGCCGCGACGAAACAGGTCCCGTCGAATTCATCCCCAAAGGATTCGAAGGAGCCGAACACCATCATTACCGCTACGCCGACGGCATCACTGTGTGGCGTGATAAGAGTCCCGACAACGGCGCCATGATCCGCTTCATTGGCACCAAGGGCGAGGTGCTCGCCAGCCGTGGCAAGATCGAAACCTCACCGAAGGAACTGGTCCGTCACAAGTTCGGTCCGAACGACGTGCAGGTGTATGAATCCAAGAACCACCGCGAGAATTTCATCGATTCGATCCTGAGTCGCAAGCCGACGATCTGCCCGGCCAGCGTTGGCCACCGCACGGCCACCATCTGCCAACTCTCCGGCATCGCCCAGCGGCTGGGACACGCACTCAAGTGGGATCCAAAGACCGAACAAATCATCGGCGACGATGCGGCAAAGGCGATGCAAGATCGTCCGCGTCGCAAAGGTTACGAGATGCCGGCAGTCTAAACAAAATCCGCGGCGTCTCGCCCACAGACAGTAAACGCCTAACAGCTCCTGAGCTGCTGTTTGCGATTTGCCGACCCACAAACCCACCCAAATGAAAAAAACCGCGACCATTGCGATCGCTGTCACCGTGCTGGGCTCCACCCTTTGCCATGCGGCTGATGTCCCGAATCCCCAAACGAAATCCAAAAAGCGCGATGCCCGCCAAAGCTTGGCCAATGGCGCCGTGCCGCCTGCCGGGAAGAAGTGGAGTATCGATACCCAGTCAGAGTGGGAATCCAATACCGAGTCGCAATCCGGTTTTGAATTCAAAGACGGGATGGCCGTGCCGACCGGGCCATCGGCCACGATTCGCAGCAAGATAAAGGCATTTGACCAAAAGCAATCCCCGCGCTCGCTCGTGGTGTCGCAATCCCCGGTGTGGGACAACTGGCAAGCGGTTCCGAAAATTGCTCCGCCGAATCTGGGCGATGCTCCGGTTCTGCTGACCAAGGGCCCCGGAGACTATTGGATTTTCGGGCTGTGCGTGAACAAGAACGCTTCGAAAGACTTCACTCCCCAGGAAGCGAAGTTGGAGGGATTCGATGTGCCTCTCCAAACGACCCAATGGCCGAATCAATTCGATGCTCCGGGTGGGCTGAAGAAATCCCTTGGAGGCTACCATGCCTGGCAGAGTCGCGACATGGTGAATTGGGTTCACCACGGACCCGTTGGAGAAAAGCGGTCGAGATGGATGACGACCGCTGAGTGCGTCGATGGAAAGGCCTATTTGTATTATGATTTCCCAAACGACCAAGACCCCCACTTGTATATCGACGAGGACCTCACGGACGGAAAGCCCGGCAAGGACATGGGGC
>JBAXLW010000019.1:0-26224 GCA_037134575.1 Verrucomicrobiota bacterium
ACAACACAAGAAAAAGCAAACCGCAGTCCCCGCGATTCCAAAGAGATTGAGGCGGAGCGTGCGGCCGGTCTGGGCCTGCATGGTCTGCTGCACCGCAGTCCCCGCGATTCCAAAGAGATTGAGGCGGGCTAGCGCGGATGGTCGTGATACTTTTAGTTCTGACCGCAGTCCCCTGCCGACTCACGGACCAGATTCACAGTCGCCCCCTTCACGGGGGGCGCGGATTGAAACCTCGACGCTTACCGACCACTCTGGCAAAAACGTCTTTGCCGGCATGCCCAACCCCTTCGAGGCGACCCGCTACCACTCGCTGATCGTGAAGCGCGAGACGCTGCCTGATTGCCTGGACATCACGGCCTGGACCGAAGAAGGCGAGATCATGGGCCTCCAGCACAAAACGCACCCGGTCCACGGCGTCCAGTTCCACCCCGAGTCGATCCTGACTCAGGACGGCAAGAGCCTGTTGGAGAATTTCCTCAGACTTTAGTCGCGGGCTTGCCCTTGCGCCGCGTCATGCCGGTTTTGCGTTCGCTCTGCGCCACATAGCCGAGGCTGCAGTACAACGCCGAATCCGAACCGTGCTGCGGGCTGCCCTTGATGGAGTTGATCACCAGATCCACCAGAACCTTGGTCGCCGCGTCGGCTTCTGCGCGTTCCTTGCGCTTGGCCGCCAGTTCGGCAAACAGCGCCATCACTTCGTGGCGGCGGGTCTTGGATTGCGCGGTCGCTGCCTGGAACTCCGCCAGCGTCATGCCAGCAAACGAATCACTCGGCGCAAGTTGCTGCCAACTGGCGCTGATCTCCAGAAGTTGTTCCAGTACGTGGTCAAGGCTGCGTGCCATTTCGTTGGGTGGTGGGTCGGGTTCGTGAAGTGAAGATCCAAGCGTGCCGATGCGTCGGCACTCTTTGCCGGTAAAGCTGCAAGCTTTGCCGATGTCACTCTAAGCTTTGCGGTTAAATCGGCAAGCTTTTAGCATTAACCCGCAAGCTTTGCCGACGCTTCTGCAAGCTTTGCTGACGCATCGGCAAAGTTTAGAGCTGAATCCGCAAAGTTTGCCGACGCTTCAGAAAAGCTTGCCGGTGCGTCGGCAAAGAGTGCCGATCGACCTCCCAGCTTGGAACAGGACTTGGCGAACCTGACGCACGGTTGATTTAAGTTGCCGAGGCAACGAACGAATCCAACGCTCCAGTTCGCGAAGCTAATCCAGTGGCCAACGAACGTGAACAAGCGCCGCGTGAACCTCACCACCCGTCTCATTAACCCCAGCGCGCGTCCCAGCAACCTGCCCGACCCAGCAAGGAACTTGCCGCAACAGATCTTCAGCCGCAAAAAGGCGAAAAACAGGCGCAAAAATGGGACGATTCAGTCGTTTCCCTACCCAAAGTCCTCCATCTTCCTTTTTTTGCGTTTTCTTGCGCCTCCTTGCGGCTAACTCCCATCCGTCCCCGAAACTCCGAAACTCCGAAACTCCGAAACTCCGTCTTCCTTCGCGACTTGGCGACGTCGACCGGGCTGGCCGCAAGGCCCTCAGGAAATGGGCGGAAGATCACGAAAAAGTGTTCGACGAAGCCAGCTTCCACCATCGCTGGAAGGCACAGGACAAACGCGGGGGTGCAGAGCATCACGTTTACTGCGATCCGGAAACCGGCCGTTGGTACAAGCGTCTCTATCATGGCGTGAACTCCACCACGCTGGGACGCGGGTCGATCCTCACCTGATCCTTCAGTCTCCCGCGTCGTTCGTTCCCGGAGCCGCGCTTGGGGTAGGATTTACAACAGTGCCGAAAATGACGATGGAGAGTGCCGCCGGCTTGGTTGTCACGGTAGATGTGCTGGTAGATCGACTCAGGGCACCACGGTTGCTCGCGGATCTTGAGCTCGACGAGATTCCAGAGTTCCAGATCAATGCAGCGTCCCTTCCGCTCCCTGGATTAGGCGTGCTCTTGGGCCGCCACGCAACAGTAGGTCCCTGAAGTCATTCCTGCGCGGCGGAATTCGCGGCTCACCGTCGCTGGCCCATTACCAAACTTCCCGATTGCGCTAGCCACTTGAATCCGCGCGTCCTTAACACCCGCTGAAAAGATTGCGTCGGGGAACATCCGGCGGAAAAATCAGCAAGACGGCATCGGCGCTGCGCTCGTTGGCGTCCGAAAGAAAGTCCCACTCGAGCCTTTTTCGCCGCAGGTCGGGGTCACAGCACCCGTAACGGCGACACTCGACTTCAAAGGCCGCGACGCGACGCTCACGCTGTTCGATCCAAGCGAGAAGCCAAAGGCCCGCGTCGCCGGCGTTGATCGTCTCTTGGATGCTGATTTCTCTGCACCCTTAGCCTACTACCCGCAAAAGTCCGAATGGTGGAACGGCCTGATGGGAGCGATCCGCGTCAGTCAATACTCGGGGACGACCGGACTCTACATGCTGCAACCCTACGACCCCAGTCGTATCCCGGTGATCCTAGTACACGGGCTGATTTCAACGGCCCGAATGTGGCGTAATGTCGTCAACGAATTGGAAATGGACCCCCAACTTCGCGGGCGTTTCCAATACGGGGTCTTCAACTATCCGACGGGGAATCCGCCCCTATACTCAGCGCTTCGCTTGCGCGAGGAACTCGCGAATTTTCGGCTGCTTCATCCAGAGTCCCTCGGCTATCTACTCGTCGGCCACAGCATGGGTGGCCTTGTCGCAGGGATGCAGGCGACCACCGTGACCCGCGAATCCTGGGACGTGATCGGAAAGGACAAGGCCCGACAATTCCTAGCGAAGGTACAGAAAGGCAGTCTCATTGAGCGTGCCTTGTTTTCTAAGGCCGATACTAACGTGGAGCGCATCGTTTTCATCTGCACGCCCCACCGTGGCAGTGAAATGGCGATCGGCAGCCTCGGCGAGATTGGTCGCCGCCTTATTTCATTACCCGTCGATCTGACAGCCACAATCACCAGTTCTCTTGGAAGTTCGATTGCCGTCATCACCGGCAATCCCAGTCGGATGCCCAACAGCGTGATCGGCCTCTCGCCATCCAATCCCGTTTACAAGATACTCGATGCTCGCCCCATCGAAGCTCCATTTCACTCTATCATCGGCGACCGTGGCAAAGGCGACACCCCCAACAGCTCCGACGGGGTGGTGGACTACTGGAGTTCTCACCTTCGCGGTGCGAAGTCCGAGTTGATCGTCCCCGGCCCGCATGGTTCGTGTGAGCTTCCCGAGACGCTCGATGAGCTTCGCCGAATTCTCCGCCTTCATCTCAAGGAAAGTAAAATCCGCACTCTCTAATCTAACTCAAGTCCATTTCCCCCATGAAACTCCAACATTTGCTCGTTCTCCCGCCCATCTGGTTTTGCCAAGTCCATGCTGCGGAAACTACCGACTGGCAATACACCGGCGCTGTTTACGCTCCGCTGATGGGGCTCGATGGCACCATCGGCATCGGTCCAGTCAGCAGCCAAGTGGATATACCTTTCCGCGACATCTTGAAAAACCTCGATGCCGGTCTCACGGGAACGTTCGAAGCCCGCCGCAGCCGCTGGTCGATCACTGGCGACTTTATCTGGATCAAACTTTCCGCCTCCGTTGAGCCGACACCGCTTTCTGATGTCAACCTCAAGGAGGAGGAGCTCATGGCATCCCTGGCCCTCGGCTATGAACTCTATGGGAACAAACAAACCACCCTCGACATCTTGGGCGGCGGAGCACTGACCTACCTCAGCGCAGACCTCAATTTATCGATGGCAAACTTCGGCAACGTCCAGAGGTCGTATTCGGGATCCTTGTGTTGGGTGGATCCATTTGTCGGTATTCGTATTCGTCATCGGCTCACGTCTAATTGGGGCATATTCGCCACGGTTTTGTATGATGGCTTTCATGTCTCATCCGATTCCTACTGGCAAGCCTTGGCTGGCGTGAGCTATCGGATCACTGATTTCGCATCGTTCGCAGCGGCCTACCGCATTATTGCCACAGACTACCGAAAAGGTAGCATTGTCTATGATGTCGAAACCAGCGGCCCGAATCTGGGATTCGTGTTCCGCTTCTAGTGCTGCGCACGACATAATCTGTCATTAGGAGGGAAATTCTTGAGATTGAGCTTCGGCGTTCAAGACTCTACACTCCGTCCATGCGGATTGATATCGTGACCCTGTTTCCTGAAGTGGCGCTGGCCCCACTGAGTGATTCGATCATTCAACGGGCCCGTGCGGCGGGCATCGTCGAGGTGACGGGGCACCAGTTGCGCGATTGGTCGGAGGACAAACATCGGCGGGTGGACGATTCGCTTTGCGGCGGTGGGCAGGGAATGTTGCTGAAGCCCGAACCGCTGTTTGCTGCGGTTGAGGCACTGCGTGGCCCTGACACACGGGTGATTCTAATGACGCCGCAGGGGCGACCGTTCAAGCAGGCAGTGGCGCAGGAATTGGCAACGAATGAGCATTTGTTGATTCTTTGCGGCCACTACGAAGGGGTGGATCACCGAGTGATCGAGGCTCTGGTCGATGATGAAATTTCGATTGGAGATTACATTCTCACCAACGGCGCGCTGGCATCGGCAGTGCTTTGCGATGCGGTGATCCGACTACTTCCCGGGGCGCTTGGCGACGAGCGTTCGCCGCTGGACGAGTCGTTCAGTGATCCGAATCTATTAGAAGCTCCTGCTTACACGCGGCCGATCGAGTTTCGCGGGATGGCAGTGCCAGAAGTGTTGGTTTCCGGCCACCATGGGAAAATCACGGCATGGAAGAAGGTACAGGCGCTCGCTCGGACGCGGGCCAATCGGCCGGACCTGTTGGAATCCGGGACGGATGATGAAGAAAATTGAGGGACTCGTATAATTTCGTTTGCCGATTTTAAATTCGTGTCAGAATGGAACACGTGAGCAACGGAACGAACTCGGTAAATACCCCTATGCGTAATGACGCACCTCGTGTCGAACCTGCCACGATCGAGGATTTGCCGGCACTGACGGAGTTGGTGATGAATCTCTTCACGGTGTCGAGTGACTTCACGCCGGATCGGATGGTTCAAGAGCGGGGTTTGCAGTTGATTCTCGAACAGCCCAACCGCGGCCGGATCTTTGTGGTGCGCAATGACGACCAGATCTTTGGCATGATCAACTTGTTGTTTACCATTTCCACGGCCCGCGGCGGATTTGTGATTCTGATGGAGGATGTCGTGATCCACCCCTCCCACCGCAGTCAAGGCTTCGGCTCAATGCTGGTGGATTACGTCGTCGAGTTCGCAAAGAGCAAACAATTCAAGCGCATCACCTTACTAACCGACAGTATCAGTGCCGAGTCGCAGGAGTTTTTCAAGAAGCGAGGATTCGAACATTCCACGATGATCCCGATGCGAAAAATCATCAACTGATCGCTTCGATCGTTATTTTTTCTTCGCGTTTTGCAGGGCTTGGGAGAACCAGTCGTTGTTCTGCGCTGCGCCTGAATTGAAATTGGCGTTCTGGCCTTGGGCGCGGTTACTCTGCGGACGGTTGCCGCCGGGGCGCGTATCGCGGTCTCCCGATTCGGAACGACGGTTGTCGAGGTCGACCTTTGACTTCATCGACAGCGCGATGCGGTTGCGCTTGAGATCGACTTCGACGACCGTGACTTGGACTTTCTGGCCGACTTTCACCACCTCGGAGGCATCGCGGATGAAGTGATCTGCCAACTGGCTGACGTGAACGAGGCCGTCTTGATGGACGCCGACATCCACAAACGCACCAAACGCCGTGACATTGGTGACGATGCCGGGAAGTTTCATGCCGATCTGCAAATCCGATGGCTTCTCGACGCCTTCAACAAACGAGAATAGCTCGAACTGCTTGCGCGGATCGCGGCCGGGTTTTGAAAGCTCGGCGACGATGTCCTTGAGCGTTGGCAGACCGACTTGGTCGTCGACATACTTTTGCAAATCGATCTTCTTGCGCGCGGCTTCGTTGCCTAGCAGTTCCTCGACTTTGCAGCCGACATCGGTGGCCATCTTTTCGACCAGCGGGTAGCGCTCTGGATGAACCGCAGAGGAGTCGAGCGGATGCACGCCGCCGCGGAGGCGGAGGAATCCAGCAGCTTGTTCGAACGCTTTTTCGCCGAGGCGCGGGACTTTCTTTAACTGCTCACGCGAGGTGAACGCACCGTTTTCATTGCGCCAGGCAACGATGTTTTCGGCCAGCGAGGCGTTGAGCCCCGAGACGTAGGACAGCAGTTGCTTGGAGGCGGTGTTGATCTCCACGCCCACGGCGTTGACGCAGCTGACCACAGTGTCATCGAGGCTGGCCTTGAGCGCGCGCTGGTCGACATCGTGCTGGTATTGGCCAACGCCGATCGCCTTGGCGTCGATTTTGACCAACTCTGCAAGCGGGTCCATCAGGCGGCGACCGATACTAACCGCGCCGCGAACGGTGACGTCTTCATTCGGAAATTCCTCCCGTGCCACGTCAGAGGCAGAGTAAATGGAAGCGCCGCTTTCATTCACCATCACCACCGGAATAGAGGAGGGGAGTTTGAGCTTTCTGATGAAGGCTTCGGTCTCGCGGCTGGCTGTACCATTGCCGATGGCGATCGCCTCGATGTCATATTTCTTGACGAGGGTCGTGACCTCGACGGCGGCTTCGTAAGCCTGGTTCTGCGAACCGGCGGTGGCGTGCAGCACCGTGTGGTGCAGCAGTTTGCCGGAGCGGTCGAGCACGACGGTTTTGCAGCCGGTGCGGAAGCCGGGGTCGATCGCTAACAGGCGCTTTTCGCTCAGCGGCGAGGCCAATAACAACTCGCGGAAATTGTCGGCAAACACCGTGATAGCCGTTTCGTCTGCGCGCTTTTTCGCCATCAATCGGGCCTCGGTTTCCATCGAGGGCATCAGCAGGCGCTTGCAGCCGTCTTCGACCGCTTGCGCCACTTGCTTGCCGGCGGGGCCGTTCGACTTCACCCAGTCGGGCAGGGCGGTGGCCGTCACACGGTCTAACGGAACTTCCACCCGCATCAGCAGGAAGCCTTCCTTTTCGCCGCGGCGGATGGCGAGCGTGCGGTGGGATGGGATCGTGCTAAATGGCTCACTCCACTCGAAGTAGTCGCGGAATTTCTGTGCGTCGGCCTCTTCCTCTTTGCCGTACATGATCTTCGAAGAAACGGTGGCATCCTCCTCATAGATTTTTCGCACACGGCCACGCAGAGGCGCATCGTCGGCCACCCGTTCTGCAATGATGTCGCGGGCACCGGCCAGCGCTTCAACGATCGTCGGGACTTCCATCTCTGGATTGAGGAATTTAGTGGCTTCCTCGTCGGGGTCGGCGGCTTGGTTTTCGAAGATGAAATCCGCCAGCGGGGTCAATCCGCGCTCGATCGCCTTGGTTGCCCGGGTCTGGCGCTTCGGCCGGAACGGCGCGAAAATGTCCTCCACCGTCGCCAAAGTAAGCGCGGCTTCTAACTTTTTCTTCAGCTCGGGCGTGAGCAGTGAGCGCTCTTCTAACGACTTGAGCACGGCGCTGCGCCGCGAGTCCAACTCGGCGAGTTGCAGCATCCTGTCGCGGATGGTGGTGATCTGTACCTCGTCCAGCGAGCCGGTCTGCTCCTTACGGTAGCGGGAAAGGAAAGGGACCGTACCGCCTTCGGCGAGCAGCTTGGCGGTGGTCGTAACGGAGGCAAGGGAAATGCCCGTTTCGCGGGCGATGGCTTCGAGGTGGGTCATGTGGATGTCCGGTTTAAAGTCCCCAAGCCGTGTCGGCAAGAAATAGCAGCGCCGTAGTCCTCCAGTGTCACGTTTCAATGGTGCACACGACGTCGCCGACCGTTGGGAATGTGCGTCGGACCGTTAGGAATATGCGTCCGACCGATGGGAAAGTGCGTCGGACTGATGGGAATGTGCGTCGGCCCGTTGGGAATATGCGTCGGACCGTTGGGAATATACGTCGGACCGTTGGGAATATACGTCGGACCGTTGGGAATATGCGTCGGACCGTTAGGAATGTGCGTTGGACCGTTAGGAATATGCGTCGGACCGTTAGGAATTCACATTCGGCCTTTTGAGATGTGCGTCCGACCGACGCGAAGCTGGGATGTCAGCGATCTCTGGATTCAGTTTAATTTTTCGTCAAAGACTTCGGTGGCGATTTTGCGGTAGGTCTCGCGGTCGAGCAGGAAGGGATTGTCACCTAACTTGATGCGTCCGTAGTAGAAACCGGGGTTGCTGGTTTCGGAGGCGGGGGCGAGGATGAGCTCGCGGGTGACTAGGCCCGTAAAGTCGCCTTGGTCATTGGTCGCTTTTTCGAAGATTTTGAGGGTGAGCGATGGCTTGGCGAGGGCGTTGATGGCAGATTCGTCATCGGTGGCGAGCCAGCGCGTGACCTTGAGACCTTCCAGAGTGCTCAGCACATAATTGGCCCGTGCGGCGTCGAGGGATGTGCTGAGGTCGCGGTCTTCGCAGTTGGCAGTCCATGCCTCTTGGTTGAAATTGTAGCGCAACATCAGCGCTGGGTGCCCGTCAACTTGTCGCTCGATGGCCATCAGGCTGACTCGGTCGACCGACCAGAGGCGCGATTGCCGCCATTCGTAGGGGCGAACGGGGATGGAAGCGACAAGTAAAGGATCGACACGCGTTACCGTGGTGCTGCCAAGGCGGTTGACGAAGTAACCACCATTCCCGTCGATACCAAAGTTGAGTTCCAAGGCACGGTTGTCCTGACCGAGGAAGCGAAGTTTGAGGAAGGGACGATCGAGCCCCCATGGCGCAAAATCGATTGCCGCGTCGGTTTCAAAGTGGGTTACTCGGCTTTCGGTGACGGCTTTGAGTAGTGCGTATAGGCGCTCTTCGTTGGCTTCCTGTACTTGACCCTCGATGGTTGCCATCCACGGCAGCGGGGGCTTGCGCGAGATGGTGATTTCCGCGCCAGTGGCGGGCTGGATGGAAATGTCGCGTAGCGACTGGATGTTGAGGCGTGTCAGGGTGGATTCCCGCAGGTCATTGATGGCGAGCGGAAGACCGGCCAGGGAAATCATGCCTGTTTCTGGCTTGAGCGGCAGTTCGAAGAGCGCGTCGGGTCGATCACTGACGGTGGCAATGACATGTCGGGCGGCGGGCGATTCCGGCGGATAAATCTCAAGTACGGTCTCGGTGGTGGCGCCGAAAGATTGGATGGCGATTTGTTGGGATTTCGCGCGCACATCGCTGGCTGACAGATTGGTCGAGGCTCGGTCGGAGACCGCGTTTGCCTGTAGTTCGTAGAGTCCTTCGAGTAGTGTTTTAACCGCCTTGACGTCGGTGGCGAGGTTGAGCGGCTTGATCACGCGCCAAGGGCTTTTTGGAGTCTCGCGGGCCAAGGTGAACTCGCCCTGTTCATTGCAGATGCGAACTTTTTGGAGGGTGTTGGGGTTGAAGTAAAAGGGGTGGTGATCGCGGAGCTGTTTCAGACCGTCTTTAAACAGCGGGGCGATGGCGCCCGTGCAAGCATAGATAAAGCGCTTGCGGTTCAGATCCCGCGGTTGGATGTAGACAGTCGGAGCGGGTTGTTCGGCACCTTGAGTCAAGGTGAGCCATGGAGTTTGACGGCCGACCTTATACTTGGCCAGCGGGCGACCCGCCGCATCCTCGAGACGGATGTCGATGACGTTTTCACGGAGGCCGGCTTTTTGGGCCTTGATATCGTCTCGCGCAGCGTAGTCTTCGACCCGGAGTCCGAGAGTGAAGTCGATGATCGCCAATGCGGCGCGGGGGTCCATGCGATCCTTCCACGGCACGACGGCTTGCCAGCCGTTTTCTTTCAAGTCGAAGTTGGCAACGGCATTGTTTTGCGAGATTTGAATGTTTTTGACCGCCGCGGCATCGAATTTTGAATAAACGAGCTGGCCGAGCGGTGTCGGCGGGGTGCCGAAGACCGAGTCGAAATTGCCGCCCACCCAGTGCCACGTAGCCACACCGAGGGTAAGGATGGCCAGCAAAGCGAGGATGAGAGTGGATCCAAAAGAGCGCATGGCAGATTAGGCGCGGCGTGAGGACCAGACAATCGCTCCGATCAGGACCAAAAATGCAGGCAGGAAAAACAGGTTCACCCGATTGATGAACGAGACTTGGGCTTCGAGCAGCGGCAGCTTGTAGGTGCCGAGCGTGCGCGGGCCGATGCCTGTGAGCGACTGACGGTTCATCAGCCAATTGACCGACGAGGCGAGAAAGTCGACATTTTCGGCACGCCGCTGCTTGGGATCAAGGAAGTCCGTGTTGGCGATCACGACCATCCGCGAAGTTTCACCGGCTAGGTGATCGTCATGGATCGCACCGCGGGTAACGCAGGCAGCGAGATAGAGCGGCGGCTTGTTGTCTTCCTTTTCGTCGAACGCGGTGTCCTTCCCTCCAAATTTGGTCTCGCCCCAGAAGCCGTCGGCCGCTTGGACCAGTGGGAAGGGGTGGATCTGTCTGGTCATCAAGTCTTCGGCACTCTCACGGACTTCGAGCGATGAAGTCGCTCCTTCAAAAACCGTTGCCTGGCCAGCGAGGTCTTTGGTGAAATCAACGCCAAAGGTGAAGGCCCCTCGCGCCGTGGTATCGATTCGCTTATCCACCAGTGCGATGACTCGGTCACGGCGTGGTGTGATGCCATAGCCGCGCAGGAAGGTCCGCAGCGTTGGTGGCACAGTGCCCGGTTTTAGCAGAACCAGAAGCGCGGCGCGCGGTCGATTCCAGTAGTTTTCCAAAACTGCAATTTCGCTATCTGTAAAATCGTACTTCGGCGCGACAATTGCGATGCCTTCCACGTCGTTTGGAATTTCAGTCAGACTACTGAGTTTGACGCCTTGGAGGTCGACGTTTTGCAACTGCAGCGTGTGGATCAGCGATTGGGCGGGGGAGGAGTCTCCTTCGGCATCAATGCGGCTCTTGTCAGCGATGAAGAGCATTTTGCGGGCGCGGCCCTCGATGGCCTCGACCAGTCGTGCCGTCATCACCTCTTCGCCCTGGAATCCAGTGACTTTTCGCTGGTTGTCGGCGCTGGTGTAGATGGCCATGTCATCGGCAATAACCAATTTAACATTCGGGTTGAGGATGCGGTTGCCATCCTTGTCTTCCGTAGAGACGGGGCCATTGTCCATCCGGGCATCCATGACGATCAGGTCCCGCGTCAGCGGCAATCCGTAGGTGGCCATCACCTGTTGGGTTTGGTCGGGGCTGCGTATCGGGTCGAGGACTTCCAGCTGGATTTTGCCCTTGGAAAGCCGTTCGTATTCTTCCGCAATCGCTCGCACACGCTCGTAAAACGGTGAGCTGCGGCGGAAAGCCATGATCCACTTGATGGGTTTTTCCCGTTCGGCGAGTGCCTTGTGTTTGAGGTATCCCCGGGTGGAGGGTGACAGCGTGTAGGCCGCCTCGCGGCTCATGTCGACGCGCTTGTAATAGTGGGCGGACAGGTAGTTTAGCGCGGCCAGAATGATCGCGAGGAAAACGATTTGCAGCACCAACATCGAGCCCATACCCCAGCGGTTAATCGCAGGGGCGGCCTTTCTTTTGGCTTCAGTGGCAGTTTTTGACATGAGGTAAGGCTGGAAGCAGGAAACTCAATGGCGCCAGCGTCGATAGTCCACCGCTTGATAGGTCAGAAAAAGCACAAAGCCCGTGAGGCTGAGGAAATAAACCATCGGCCGGGTGTCGAACAGACCACTGGCGAAATAATGCAGATGCTGTTGCGAAGAAATGTAATGGAAGAGCCCTGCACCCGCAAACGACTCGCCCCAAATGACGGTGATGAATCCGAGAAAGTATTGAATAACTAACAGCCCGATCGTGAAAATTCCCGCCATGATCTGACTCGACGTCAGCGCAGAAGCGAGGCACCCGATCGCCGTGAATGCCGCCCCCATCAACAGCAGAACGGTGAAGGCCCCGGCCAATGCGCCACTGGTCCACGCAGGCGGCAGCTCGGTGGTCCATTGAAACATCATGAACTGAACCAGCGCCGGAATCCACAGCACGGTGTAAAAGATCATCGCCGCGGCGTACTTGGATAGCACCACTTGCCACGTTTTCACCGGCGCCGTCAGCAGGGATTCTAGAGTTCCTGAACGCTCCTCCTCCGCAAACAGGCGCATCGTGATCAGCGGGAAAATAAATAGAAAATAAAACCAAAATAGCGGTGTATGGAAGGTCACATAAACCAAGCTGTCCCGTATCGGGGTATCGCGAAACCCTTTCATCGCCGAGGACAGCGAGAGACCTTGCATCACGGTGACAAATGCCAGAATGACCCAGCCGAACGGGGACAGGAAATACCCCTTCAGTTCTTTAAAGGTTAGGATGCGAAACAATCTCATGTGACAGACCTCTTCCTACGTCATTACCGTGGCAAGGCAAAGGCAAAAGGAAAACGGCAGGAGGAGTAAGTTTTCACTTGATTCTTTCAGCGAACTTCAGTAATGGTAAGCCTCTGTCTTGTGGGGGTGCGTTTATTCCTGCAAGTTCAGTACATCCCCCCAAACACATGAAACCTAAATTCCGAAGTATCCTCCACAAGACCCTCCCAGCACTCACCATTATTCCCGCAATGACCCAAATGGTTCATGCGAATGGCTTCGCTACGCTTCCCGGTCTGTCCCCGAGTCAGGCCTCGGTGGGCGCGGCCATCGATAGCTCGATCAACTCCGATAATGTTACCGTACAGGAATTTATCGCGGCCTTGAATAATTCCGATTTAGCCACCGTCCAGCAAGCACTGGACGCCCCGGCGCGCATACTGAGCTATGGACAAGCCTTGGTGACTAGCAACTACCTCCTGCACCGCACGACCCAAGAGCACTTGGCCCAAGTTCGTGGTGCCACCACGACTACCACGGTTGCGGCAAGCGGAGGTAAGGGCGGGATGGCAACCACCGAGACCACCAGCATCGGTCGCGGCAACGCTTGGGGCGGCTATTCATATGACTGGCTGGACTCCAATTCAGATCATTCCAACAACAGCGCGAGTGGCGATATTTCGTCATTCACCGTTGGTGTTGACTGGCGTTTGGCTCCCAATCTGTTGATGGGCGTGGTGCTCGACGGCACGACGGGATCGAATCAAGACGCATTCAAGGGTGCAGTCTATGGCACCTGGGGTGAATCCATGGGGATCTACTCCGATTTCCTCGCTGGCTACGGCACTCATAACTTGGATTCGTCCGACAGCTTTTTCGGAACCAACTCTCCAGATGCGAACCAATTCCAAGCACTTTGGACCTTTGGTTACACCATGGGAGACAGAGAAGTCAAACACGGCCCGTTCGTAGGACTTGAATATCAGAACGTGAATGTCGATCGATTCAACCCAGGGCTGTTGCCAGTTACCCTCGACAGCGGCGATCTCGATTCCTTGCGCGGCTTGATCGGTTATCGTGTGAATGCCAGCTATGGCAGATTCAGTCCATACGCTTCGGTCGCCTATGCGCACGAGTTCCAAGATGACAACATCGACGGGAGTGGCACTTTCGACGGTAATCCTTTCACGGTGTCAGGTGATTCGTTGGGTTCCGCCATCCTGTTGAGCGCAGGCACGAACTACGCGTTTACCGATAAGCTAGCGATGAATATCGGCTATCGCGGGGAGTTGTCTGTCGAAAGCAATGGCGTCGATAGCAACGGTGGTACGATTGGCCTGAACTATGCGTTCTAACCGATCGATTGATTTAAGCATCAGGTCATGAGTTGGCCGCTGTCCTTTTTGCAGGGGGCGGCGGCTTTTTTGTTGAAAACTGTAACTGAGGGCCGTGGTTAAATCCAGTGAAGACGAACTCGAATGACAGCGCGGATCGACCGCGGCACTTTAGCCCTGAAGCGAGCTCAGGATGGGTGGCAGGGCCGATTTCCAGGCGTGGGCAACGGCGCAGCGGATCACTGCCTCCTCGTCATCGCTGCGGGGGAAGCTTTTGGCTTCGCGAGATTTGCGCGCAGTGCGGGCGATCGCTTTAAGTTCTGGCGGTAGGGCGAGCAGGCAGACCGCAGATGAAAGGGCAGTCGCGGCAAGCACCACAGTAATTCCCCCAAAGATGGGGATTTTAGCAACAATCACTGCAAAAAGTGAAACGATGCCACTGAACGGAGGGACGGCGATGCCGAAGCGTCGTGAATTTTCACGGGCGATGGCAGCCTTGGGGTCGTGCTCCCGCCATTCGGCCAAGGCCTTGAGACGGAGTTGTCGGCCAAATTCCGCAGCAGACTCCTCCGCGCGGTGAATGATTGCGGTGTCACCCGGTGCTGGTAGCCAGTTGTCGAGATCGCAGCGGCACGGACGAGCGCCAATTTCAGCAAGAACCCGCAAGCCGAACATCCAGCGGGAAAAAAGCGCGGCTGCGATGGGGAGGGCAGAGAATAGAAATAGGAGACGCCACATGATGGATGAGTGCGGAATGTGGCGCTTCGAGCGCGGAATGAAAAACTATTTTTTACTGCCAGTGCTGACCCATGCGCGTGGATCGTCTGGCCACGGGTGGCGCGGGTAGCGTCCGGCGACTTCTTTTTTCATTTGGGCGTAGCCGGATTGCCAGAAGCCCTTGAGGTCTTTGGTCATCTGCCACGGCTTCTGGCCGGGAGTGAGGATGTGGACCAGCAGGGGAATGCGGCCATTGGCGACCATCGGTGTTTCCCAGATGCCAAACAGATGCGAGACGCGAAGCGAAATGAACGGGTCCATGCCGAATTGATAAGTGATCTTGGCGGATTGACCGTTCGGGAGTTGGACACGTTCCGGGCAGTAGCAATCCAGCGCAGCGCGCTGTGCGTCACTGAGCCATTCGCGCAGCACCCGCCAGACATTGGCCTCTTTGATTTCTTTGTAACTGATGGCACCGTGGCAGATCTGCGCGATTGCGTCCGTGCGGTCATCGTCCGTCCAGCCAGGCATCCCGAGTTCGGGCATCCAGTGGCCCAACGATGCGAGCCGCGCCGTCCATTGCGTCACCGAGTCGTCCCAGTTTTTGAGAATCAGTTCGCCCGAGAGCACCCGCGTCGCGAGCAGTTCGGCGGCCTGGTCGAGGTTGACGCCATAGTCACTCTCCTTCGTCTCTAGTACCAGATCGCGGAAGCGGGTTTCCTTGCGTGCGACGACTCGGCGGCGAATTTCATCGTAGGCGGCGCCGTCAGTGATCGTGAGATCTTCGGCAAAGAGTTCGGACAACCAAGATGGATCAATTGCGGTGGCGCGGCGGAGGTGAACGACGATTTCGCGCGCTTCGACTTCGGTGATTTCGGTAGCGACAAAGATCGGCGCATTGCGCACGCAGGACTCGTCGTCGAGTTTACCCTTGCGGTTACCCACCAATTTACAGGCGAGCGTGCCTTGGCTGAGTCGAATCGCTAACTGGTCGCTGAATGCGGCCAAAATCGCCCTGCCTACGCCTTCGCGGTTCGCTTTGAAATCGACTGCCTGCCATGGCCAGCCGAAGCGTTTTGCCAGCGCACCCAGCCGATCGAAGCCCTGCGCTGTCTCGCGGGCTGCGCGCGCCATCACGCCGACCTGATCGCAGCGGCGCGGATCAAAATTCATCACCTCGGCCGATTCAAAGGCTCGCCATTCGCCGGCAAAATCTGAGTCGTCATCGGCAAATAGGAAATCTTTCCGTCCCACGCCGCCGCGCGATTTGGTGAAAATACCGTCGCCCTGCACGGTGGCTGCAATGAAAGCTGTTTCCGCGACGCAGCCGTGTTCGAAGCCCGCCAACATCAGCCGGGAAAAACGAGGTTCCAACGGCAGGGAGGCCATCTTTCGGCCTTCTTCCGTGAGACTGCCGCCGCTGTCGAGTGCCCCTAGATCGTGCAGCAAGCGTTCGGCGCGGGACAGCGATTCTTCGGTGGGCGCGTTTAACCAGCGGAAGTCGCGGACTTCTCTCACACCCGCCGCTTTCAGCAGCAGCACCGCCTCGGCCAGATCGACCCGGTGAACCTCGGGCGCTTCAAATTCGGCGCGGCGTGCGTGGTCGGCTTCGCTCCACAGGCGGAAGGCGCGGCCCGGCGCGGTGCGTCCGGCACGGCCGGTGCGTTGTTCAGTGGCTGCGCGGGAGATTTTTTTGATGAGCAGGGTATTTATGCCGCGCCGCGGCTCGAAAGCAGCGGTTCGGGCCAGCCCGGAGTCGATCACCGTGCGCACGCCTTCGATCGTTAGAGAGGTTTCCGCGACGTTGGTGGCGACAATGATCTTGGGCCGCGGGCCCGGTGAAATTGCCGCTTCTTGCGCGGCGGGTGGTAGCGCGCTGTAGAGCGGTAACACATCCCAATCTTTGGCGACTGAGCCGCCTTCTAGCAGCTCGATGGTTCGTCGGATCTCGTGCGTTCCTGGCAGAAACATCAGGATGTTTCCCGCGTCTGGCATTGCCATCGCTTCGCGGCAGACGGCCACCATCTTTTCCCAGATTGGCGTCTCGCGTGGTGGGCCACCGCGTCGATCGTACACCGGCGGGCGTTCCGCGCGGTATAAAACCTGAACTGGGTGGATACGGCCACCCGCCTCAAGCGAGACCGCAGGCGCGAGATAATTCGCCAAGCCCGCCGTTTCCAAAGTCGCTGACATCACGATCACTCGCAGATCCTCGCGTGGGCCTTCCTGCAGATCGAGGCAGCGCGCCAGTGCGATGTCCACCGCCAGACGGCGCTCGTGGAACTCGTCAAACACCACCGCACCTACGCCCGTCAGTTCAGGGTCGTCTTGGATCCAGCGTTGGAAAACTCCGTCCGTTAGGTAAATGATCTGCGTGTCCGCCCCATACTTACTGTCGAAGCGAACCGCGTATCCCACCGCGTGACCCAGCGGGGTTTTGCGTTGTTTGGCGACCCAGCCCGCGAGCAAGCGCGCCGCCATTCGCCGTGGTTCGATCACCAGAATTCGCCCCGCAATCCCAGTATCGGCCAGCATTCCTGGCACCGAAGTCGACTTCCCCGAACCCGTCGGCGCTTTTAGAAGCACCCGCGAGCGGACACCCGCCGCCACGGCAGTAGAGAGATCATCAGCAATTTCAAATACAGGCAGCGGCACGCACAAGGGTGTGGCGGGAAATCCTGCCGACGAAAAGTCCAAACACGCAACACGCATGTCAGCAGAATCGGGACTTGCATCTTGTTCCTTGAATATCGAACCTTTTAGCTCTACCATGCAGTTGCTCGAATTTGAAAAACCCGCCGCCGACCTCGAACGCGAACTCGAAAAACTCCGCACCAAATCGGGGTCTCAGAATTGTGACATGTCTGCTGAAATCTCCAGCATGGAAGCAAAACTCGCTGAAACCCAGGCTGAGATTTATAAAAATCTGAGTCCATGGCAGCGTGTTCAGATTGCCCGTCACACGAACCGCCCATTCATGCTCGACTACGTTTCATTAGCTTTCACCGATTTTAGCGAGCTTCACGGAGATCGCCATATCGGTGACGATGCCTCAATGCCGGGTGGTTTTGCCCGCATTGGTGGTTGTCGGGTTGTGGTGATTGGTCACCAGAAAGGCCGCGACACCAAAGAAAATCTGAAGCGTAACTTTGGCAGCGCCCATCCAGAAGGCTACCGAAAGGCGATGCGATTGATGAAAATCGCCGAAAAGTTTGGTTTGCCGATCATCACGATGATCGACACCCCCGGGGCGTTTCCCGGCATCGGTGCGGAAGAGCGCAACATCGCCGAGGCCATTGCCTACAATCTTCGTGAAATGATGTTGCTCAAGGTCCCTGTTATCGCGGTGGTCTTGGGAGAAGGCGGCTCTGGCGGAGCCCTTGGCATCGGTGTGGCTGACCGTGTCATCATGATGGAAAACGCCTATTATTCGGTCATCAGCCCAGAAGGCTGCGCGGCGATTCTCTGGAAGCACCGCAAACATGCCCCCGAGGCGGCTGAGGCGATGAAGCTGGTGGCACCCGACCTGAAAGAACTCGGCTTGATCGACGATGTCATCCCCGAACCGACGAAGGGCGCTCACCACGATCATCAGGCGGCCGCGGATGCGTTTCGCGAAACGGTGCTTTCGCACATCGAACAACTGCTGGCACTTCCCACGCAGCAGTTACTTAACGAGCGTTACGACAAATTCCGTAGATTTGGCGACTGGCAAGGGAAATGAGGCGACCGAAGTCGGCGCTATTTAGTCAGTGCTTCGACGATGGACGCCACATTGTGGCGAAACATTTCGGTGAAACCAAAGCCCCCGGTCCCGTCGGCAATCAAGGGCGCGCCTAAGCGGATGCCCGTATCAGCCGTGAGCGTTTTTAGAATCTTGGGATTGGACTCCTTTTCTGGGAAAATCGCGACGACCTGATTCTTATTGAGATCAGCCACGAGGGCTGCGAGTTCCTTGGGGTCGGGCATTTGTTCGCGATTCAGACCCTGCACCGGGTGTGCAATGAAACCAAAATCCTTGCAGAAGTAATTGAATGCTGCGTGCGCGGTGGCGAGATGGCGCCTGTCACGCGGAATCTTGGAAATCTCGCGCCGAGTCCAGTATTCCAGCCCGTCGAGAGTTTGGCGGTAAGCCGCTGCATTGCTGCGAAAAGTTGTGGCGTTTTCGGGAGAGGCCGCGGCGAATACTTCCGCCACGATGCCTGTAGCCCGCCGGAAGCGATCGATCGAGTGCCACCAGTGAGGGTCGATATCGTGACAATGTTCGCCGCACTGATGACCGCCAGGCGTCTCCATACCGACGAGACTCGGTAAAGTGGCACCGACTTCCACCACGCTTGCTTGGTTGGCGAGGACGGCTTTGAGCTTTGGCAGGTAGCTTTCCAATCCCATACCCGCGACCAGATAAAGCGTCGCACCCTCAGCTTTTTTGAGGTCTGCTGGCTTCGGTTCGAAGTGGTGCGGGTCGCCATTCGGACCAATGAGGTCGACGACCTCGACGTGATCACCACCGACCTGCCGGGCAAGATCACCTAACAGTGGATGCAATACGGCGATTTTTAAATCGGCAGCAAACAGCGGCATGAGTCCGAAGATGGCGACAAAGAATAAAGTGCGTAACATATAAAGGTAAAGCGGTAGGATGGATGGGTGCAAGGAAGAGGAACGCAGTCCGGATCATTTAAATACTGCCATCACCGGCCGATGATCGGATGCGTCCTCCCATCCGGCATCGTCGATGATTTTCGCATTCGATAAATCGACCTCTTTGCGGAGAGCCTCGCTCACCATGATGTAGTCGATACGCGAATAGAGGTCATTGAGATCCCAACGATGAGTCCATGTCTCTTGACGCGAGTCCTTGACTCGAATGGCTGTCAAGTCGGTTGATCGATTGGCATATCCTACGATCGTTTTGATGCTGGGGCTCGCGCGTGTATCATTGAAATCACCATAAATGATCAGGCGGGCATTGGCATTTTCTTGCAGAATCGAGTCCACATGGCGGCGCAACAGCCGGGCCTCGTTGAAACGAATGGCCTCTTGGTCGCCTTGATCACTTTCCCGTTTGGATTTTAAATGGGCACCGACGAAGCGATACATCTTCTGATGGGCGATGACTGATGCATCCAAAATTCCTCGGTTGATGCTAAAAGTCCGACCCGCTAGTGGAAAGGTAGTCTCGGCCGCGATAGCGGTCGCCTTGATAGGAAAGCGGGACAAGAGCCCGAGGTGACGAACGGGATCGATGCCTCCAGTGAAGTGAGAGTAGGGGAGATTGAGGCCAGCGGATTTGAGTCTGCCTTGGATTTCAGCGAGGTCGTCTGGACTGCCGATTTCGCAGAGACCAATAACGTCGGGCGTATGGCGGGTCAGAAGTTGGATCACGGCCTGTTTCTGCTGTTCGGGCTTGGACTTACCTTTGGCAGGCTTCCCATTGATGCGGCGCTCGGTCGTTAGCCAGTTTTCCACATTATAAGTGATGAAGCGGACCTGGCCTGAATCCGCGATTGGATCGCTTGAGACTCTATCCCTTGGCGGGGAGAACGATTCAGATGGCGTAGCGGCAGCGAGTGACTCTGCCGCTGGCTTGATCCAGTTGGGTGACTGGTCTTTTTTGTCGCAACCGGAGCTAACCAGCAGAACAAAAACGCAAAAAAAAGCCCCAAGAAATCTTGAAGCTTTCATTTGTAACGAGGGAATCAACGCGCGCCTGCGCATTGGATTTAAGATTCGCGAGGTTCCTTACCGGGAACATCTTTCACACGGGCATCGGTTTCCGTGCGTGAGATTTGGTGAATCTCGGTTTCGAATTCTTCCTTCGCTTTCTTGAATTCACCCATGCTTTTACCGAGTCCACGTGCGAGCTCAGGCAATTTTTTGGCTCCGAAGAGTAGTAGGATCACGACGAAAATCACGATCATTTCTGGCATTCCGATAGGTCCCATAGTAGTAGTAATTAGTAGGTCTGCCAAGATTCTAGTCTCCTTCAAGACACTTGCAACGCATTTAAGATAAAATCCGCATCGATTAGGCTCAATGGCAAACCGGACAGGTATTCAGTGAGGTGAAGAAGTCGTTGCCCTTGTTGTCGACCAGGATGAAGGCCGGGAAGTTTTCGACCGTGATTTTCCAAACCGCTTCCATTCCCAGTTCAGGGAAGGCAATGACCTCCTGCGAGCGGATATGATCTTGCGCCAGCAAGGCCGCCGGCCCACCGGCCGAGCCGAGGTAAAATCCGCCATGCTTTTTGCAGGCCTCCGTCACTTGAGCCGAGCGATTGCCCTTGGCCAGCATGACCATGGAACCGCCGTGCGCTTGGAAAAGATCCACATAGCCATCCATGCGACCTGCCGTTGTTGGTCCGAATGATCCCGATGCCATGCCCACAGGAGTCTTCGCCGGACCAGCGTAGTAGACAGGGTACTTCTTGAAATATTCAGGAAGCTCGCCGCTTTCATCAAGAATCTCCTTCAGTTTGGCATGGGCAATGTCCCGGGCGACGATGATGGTACCACTCAGCGCCAGAGCGGTGGTCACAGGATACTTGCTGAGTGTCTTCAAGGTCTCCTCCATCCCGAGATCGAGGTCGATTGCCACGCCCTTGAACTTCCAGTCGCGGTATTTCTCCGGGATGAAACGGCCTGGATTCTTTTCGAGTTTCTCGAGGAATATCCCGTCCTTGGTGATCTTTGCCTTGGCTTGTCGGTCTGCCGAACAGGAAACGCCGATGCCGACCGGGCAAGACGCCCCATGCCGTGGCAAGCGGATGACGCGGACGTCCAGTGCCAGATACTTGCCGCCGAACTGCGCGCCGATCCCAACCTCGCGGGCCAGTGCCAATAACTCCTCCTCCAACTCTACGTCACGGAATGCTTGTCCATGTTCATTGCCGGAAGTCGGGAGTTCATCGTAGTAGTGGGTGGAGGCCAGCTTCACCGTCTTGAGGCAATTCTCCGCCGAGGTGCCGCCAATCACGAACGCAAGGTGGTAGGGCGGGCAGGCCGCCGTCCCCAGCGAGGCCATCTTTTCGAGGCAGAATTCCTTCAAGCGCTTCGGATTGAGCAAGGCCTTGGTCTCCTGATAGAGAAACGTCTTGTTGGCCGAACCGCCGCCCTTGCTGACAAAAAGGAATTTGTAGGCGTCGCCTTCCGTCGCGTAGAGGTCGATTTGTGCAGGCAGATTGGTCTGGGTGTTGACCTCATCGTACATCGTCAGCGGTGCCGTCTGCGAGTAGCGCAGGTTTTCCCGAGTGTAGGTCTGATAGATGCCTTTCGACAGGAACTCCGCATCATTGCCGCCGGTCCACACCTGCTGGCCTTTCTTGCCAACGATGGTCGCGGTGCCCGTGTCTTGGCAAAATGGCAGAATTCCGTGCGCGGCGATCTCCGCGTTCTTGAGCAACATCAGCGCCACCATCCGGTCGTTTTCAGAGGCCTCCGGGTCGTCGAGAATTGCGGCCACTTGGGCGAGATGGGAAGCGCGCAGTGTGAAGTTGATCCCCTTGATTGCCTCAGCTGCCAGCAAAGTCAGACCTTCCGGCGCGATCTTCAGCATCGGCTTGCCCTCGAACTCAGCCATGGAAACGTATTCCGAGCTGATCTGCTCATACTCCATGGTATCGGGGCCGAGAGGGAAGGGGGCTTGATAAAAAAATGGCTTGTCGGACATGGCTTGCAGCTCTTTCTAATCGTGGCGGCGTGGTCATGCAAATCGTTTCATCCACGTTAGCAATCGATTACCCTCGTACAGTCAGGTTCGGAATATCCCTCCGACCACTTTCAGCCACCGGCGTAATCCAAATTCATTTCGCCAGCAATCGTCTTGAGCCTCAAATCAAATGTCCAAAGCGGAATTTCGCCGAGGATTGACGACGCCAAAACCTTCGCATCGTTCCACTGGATCCCTCGTCCCCATAGCTTTCGCGATTCCACCATTTGGCGGGTTTCAGCGAAGCTGGCGATGGGCGGGCGAGTCAGTCTGGAGAGATCGATCAGGGTTTGTTGACGGTTCGCCAAAGTCCCCATCGAGAGTTCGCCCAAGATGGTCGGGTGGCACCAGACTTCGCCTTCCTCCAACATCACCTCCAGCAGTGGGTTGCGCTGGCGAAAATGCCGAATCCAGACACAGGAATCAACGAGTACGGGTTTCATCTTTTTTCCTCGGCGACTTTGGAGCTTGGAGTCGTGATGTCTGAATAATAGGTCACCCGCGAGTCTCGGGGGGCGATGTCAAAATTTGGCATCGTCCCGCCTAAGGCAGCCAGTCTCCGGGCCGCCATTCGTTTCACATAGGTGTCCAAGACGTAATTGAGCAGTTTCGATTTTTCATCGATGCCGCTGAATTCTGCCGCTGACGCGATCAAATCCTCATCAAGTGTTACGGTAGTTCTCATGTATCAAATGATGCACGATTTTGGCGTGTTTTCAATCGCTTTTTCACATGCTCCAATTTTTTTCAGTCGCCCCAAAGCCCTCTAGGCTTGCTCCATGGCCGTCTATCGGGCTAGATTCCCCGCGACATGTCAAAGAAACCGGTAGTGCTGATCATTCGCGATGGCTGGGGTACCAACCCCGGGGGCAAGGAAACCGCAGTCAAAGACGGCAACGCCGTGCTGCTCGCGAAGACTCCGTTCCACGACGTGATGTATCAACACTACCCTTACGGCTACCTCAGTGCCTCGGGTCTCGACGTTGGTCTGCCTCCCGGCCAAATGGGCAATTCAGAAGTCGGTCACCTCAACCTCGGAGCCGGTCGCATTGTCTATCAAGACCTCACCCGTATCAACAAGGCGATCGAAGAGGGCACGCTGGCGACCAATCCTGTGTTCGTAGAAACGCTCGAGAAAGCCAAATCCAGCCGTCTGCATTTCATCGGCCTCCTCTCCGATGGTGGTGTCCACAGCCAGCAAGACCAACTCATCGCAATGGTCAAATTGGCCAAGCAAGCGGGTGTGAACGATATTTTCATCCACGCCATCACCGATGGTCGCGACACCTCGCCAACCGGCGGCCAAGCCTACCTTGCTAAAGTCGAGGATGAAGCGGCTAAATGCGGCGCCCACATCGCTACCGTCATTGGTCGCTACTTCGCCATGGATCGTGACAAGCGTTGGGATCGGGTGAAGCTCGCCTGGGATGCCATCGTTCTTGGTAAAGGTGAAAAGCGCGACATCTTGGCCAGCGAGGCGGTCGCCGACTACTACCGTCAGGACAAAACGGACGAGTTCATGCCGCCCATGATTTTTACCGCCGCCGATACCCAGCGGGTGCGCCATGGCGATGTAGTCTTGTTTTTCAACTTCCGCTCCGACCGCGCCCGCGAACTTTCCGAGGCCTTCCTCTATCCCGACTTCAACGGCTTCGATCGCCAAGTCACGCCCAATATCCATTTCGTCACGCTCACCCAGTACGATGAAAAGTACAACTGTCCGGCCGTGTTCCCGCCGCAGACGCTCGACAAGGTTCTGGGTGAAACCGTCGCAGCCGCGGGTAAAACCCAGATGCGCATCGCCGAAACCGAAAAATATCCACACGTCACCTATTTCTTCAATGGGGGCGAAGAGGTCGCCTATGCCGGTGAAGATCGCTTCATCATTCCTTCGCCAAAGGACGTGCCGACCTACGACTTCAAGCCCGAGATGAGCGCCCAGCAAGTCACGGATACCGTCGTCGCCAAGCTCAAGGACTATGACATGGTGATCCTCAACTTCGCCAATCCTGACATGGTCGGTCACACCGGTGTGGTGGAAGCCGCGATCAAAGCGGTGGAAACCATTGATGCCGATGTCAAAGCCGTCGTCGAAGAAACTCTCCGCCTCGGTGGCAAGCTCATGATTACCGCAGACCATGGTAACTGCGAGTACATGCGCAATCCCGACGGATCGCCTAACACCGCTCACACCACCAACCTCGTAGACATCATCTACGTCGCGGACGATGCACCTGACTACCGGGTGAAAAACGGCATCCTCGCCGATGTTGCACCGACTTTGTTAGACATGCTCGGCTTGCCCAAGCCACCGCAAATGACCGGCACGAGTTTGTTAGAGAAGAAGTGAAGCGCCCACCGCCTGCGGGGACGTATGCCGACGAGCCTTTAAGCGAACCATGCCACACCTGCGGCAAAGATCGGTTGCTGCTTGTTGCCGGGCAGGTTCTTCGCCACTTGGGTGCCAGCGCGTTCGGTGTGTGCCATTTTGCCGAGGACCCGTCCGCAGGGGCTGGTGATGCCTTCGATGGCGGCCAGCGATCCATTCGGGTTGATGGCGATGTCCATCGCAGGCACTCCGCTCGCATCGCAATACTGGGTGGCGATCTGGCCGTTCGCGGCAAGCTCGGCGATGACCGCTGCAGAAGCGTGGAACTTCCCTTCGCCGTGGGATAGCGGCAGTCGGTGAATGTCGCCCACCTGATTGTTGGCAAACCACGGGGAAAGCGTGCTGATGATACGGGTATTGGCGTAGCAGGAAATGTGGCGGCCGATTTGATTGTGAATCAGGGTAGGGGCCTCTGCCGTCGCATCGCGGATTTCGCCGTAGGGCACGAGCCCGGTTTTGACGAGCGCTTGGAAGCCATTGCAAATGCCGAGAATCAGACCGTCGCGGTTCTTCAGCAGATCCATGATAGCGTCGGCCACCCGCGGGCTGCGGATGATCGTAGCGATGAACTTGGCCGAACCGTCCGGTTCGTCACCCGCGCTAAAGCCACCGGGCAGCATCAGGATCTGCGACTGGCGGATCTGGGCGGCGAGCGACGCGAGGGATTCCTCGATGTGCTTGGCCGTTAGATTCCGGAACACCAGAATCTCAGCGTCAGCACCCGCCTCGCGGAAGGCCTTGGCCGAATCGTATTCGCTGTTAGTCCCCGGGAAGGATGGGATGATCACCTTCGGTTTCGAGATGTTGGATTTCGAATGATGGATGATCGATTTGGAATAGCTCGGGAGCTCCGCGATCTTCGCTCCACACGCCTCAACCTGCGTTGGGAAAATCGGTTCCAGCGGCGCGGTCCACGCATCTTGTAGTTCCGTGAGCGTGTGCGCTTCACCATTGAGCACCAAATCCGCGGCGACCGTCGTATGGCCGATTTCCTCGGAGGTGAATTCGACAGGCAGCGGCTCGACGTGTTCGATTAGGAAGGCGAAGTACCGTTCGCGACCGAGGTCGAGTGTCGTGTTGATTTCCGCACCGATGTGGTTGCCAAATGCCATCTTCGCGAGTGCCGCGGCGATACCTGCTTGGCCCACGTGATGCAGCGAGAGGATCTTGCCGTTCACGTTGAGCTGATAGAGGTCGGCGGCGACTTGCTTGAGCTGTGCAAAATCTGGCAGATGATCCGCATCGCGCGAGATTTCAATGAACGACAGCGTCGATCCCACCTTTTTGAATTCAGGCGACAGCGCCAGACTGGCCTTACCCGGGGCGAGGGCGAAGGAAACCAAGGTCGGCGGCACATCGAGATCGTTGAAGGAACCCGACATCGAATCCTTGCCACCGATCGCTGCCAGACGGAGTCCGTGCTGCGCCTGATAAGCACCTAACAACGCAGCGAAGGGCAAGCCCCAGCGGGTCGCATCATTGCCGAGTTTCGGGAAATATTCCTGCAGCGTCAGGCGCACGTCAGAGAGTGCTGCACCAGCAGCCACCGCCTTGCAGACCGATTCAGTAACGGCATAGAGCGCACCGTGGAACGGCGACCATGCGGAGAGATTCGGGTTAAAGCCCCAGCTCATGTAGGTGCAGACGTCGGTGTCGCCTTCCAGCAGAGGGATCTTTGCGACCATCGCGTCGGGCGGGGTCAGTTGGCGATCACCACCAAAGGGCCACAACACCGTGCCAGCGCCGACCGAGCCGTCGAAGATTTCGCCCAAGCCTTTTTGCGAACAGACGTTCAGATCACCGAGGCGCGAAACGAG
>JBAXLW010000020.1:0-26013 GCA_037134575.1 Verrucomicrobiota bacterium
GCGGGCAATGTCGGTACTTCGCCGATTGTCACCGTTTACCGGTAGGCGCGAATCAACAGCCGATGTTTTAAAAAGGCCCCATCACTGCGATGGGGTCTATTTTTTTCGCGTTGCGTCGCATTGACCGATACGTCGAGGGCTTGACTTTCGTATATTTTTGAGATATACGTATTTTGATGATTGATTGGGCGAGCATCACGGGATTTCAGTGGGACGACGCCAATGCGACAAAAAGCAGCGTCAAGCACGGCATCGATTGCCGGGAAGCGGAATCCGTTTTCGTATCGCCCAATGTTCTTGTTCTGCTCGACCCAAAACACTCCACGCCCGATGAGGTTCGCTGGCACGCCTTTGGAACCTCTGCCAGTGCGCGCCCGCTAAGCGTAACATTCACGGTCCGTGGTTTGCTGATTCGCATCATCTCTGCCCGTCCAATGAACCCGCGAGAAAGGAAATCCTATGGCTACCCGAAAAACTGAAACGTTGAAAACTCCCCGCGAATCCTCAAACAGCACGGATCACCTCGATCTCTCGCAGGCTGTGCGTGTTGCTTTACCGAATTTAAAGCTTTCCACAGAAACGATTTCACTGCGGGTGCCAGGCAGCTTGCTGGACGCCATCAAGATCGAGGCGAATAAAAGGGATGTGCCCTACCAGTCGCTGATTAAAATGGCGCTGGCAGATCGTTTCCAGCACGACGGTGTTGGCTCGCGGTGAAGGCACAAAAAAACGACCGGGGTGACCCGGCCGTTTTTTATCGAAGAGGTTTTTAGCCGATGACTTCGGGCCAATCGGTGTGGAACATTTCGCCGCGTGGCTTGTCGGTGCGCTCGTAGGTGTGTGCACCGAAGAAGTCGCGTTGGGCTTGCAGCAGGTTCGCGGGTAGCACGGCGCTGCGATAGCTGTCGTAGTAGCCGAGCGAGGCGCTGAAGGCTGGAACTGGAATGCCGGCGAGGGTCGCAGTGGCGATGACTTGGCGCCAGTTTTCCTGGAATCCGTTGAGGAGATTCGTGAAGAACGGGGCGAGCATCAGGTTGCTGAGAGTTGCATCGGTACGGTAGGCCTCGGTGATGTCATTGAGGAAACGCGCACGGATGATGCAACCGCCGCGCCAGATGGCAGCGATCTTGGCCAGGTCGAGGCCCCAGCCTTTTTCCGCGCCCATGGTGGCGATGAGGTCGAGACCTTGCGCGTAGGAGATGATCTTGGAGGCGAAGAGCGCATCGTGAACTTTTTTGACGAGCTCTTGTTTTTCGACGGAAATGATTGCCTTCGGTCCTTGGAGGATTGTGCTGGCGGCGACGCGCTGGTCTTTCATTGAGGAAAGGATGCGGGCTTCGACCGCAGCATTGATGGTCGAAATGACAACGGCGTTTTCAACCGCGTTGATCAGCGTCCACTTGCCGGTGCCTTTTTGGCCAGCGGTGTCGAGAATGAGGTCGACGAGGGCCGCGCCTGTTTCGGGATCTTTTTGTTTGAAGATCTCGGCGGTGATCTGGATGAGGTAGGACTCGAGGTCGCCGTCGTTCCACGAGGTGAAAACTTCGCCGAGTTCGGCCGGGGTGAAGCCAGCGGCTTTGAAGATGTTATAAGCCTCGCAGATCAGCTGCATGTCGCCGTATTCGATGCCGTTGTGGATCATTTTCACATAGTGGCCAGCGCCGCCGGGACCGATGTGGGTGACGCAGGGTTCGCCGTCGACCTTGGCGGAGATGGATTCGAAGATCGGCTTCATCACGTCCCATGTGGAGGCAGGGCCGCCCGGCATGATCGATGGGCCTTTGCGCGCACCTTCTTCGCCACCGGAAACACCCGCGCCGATGAAGCGGAAGCCGAGATCGCCGAGCCACTTGTCGCGGCGTTCGGTGTCGGTGTAGAGTGAATTTCCGCCATCAATGATGATGTCGCCTTTATCGAGGAGCGGGATCAATGACTCGATCACGGCGTCCACGGGACCACCGGCTTTGACCATGATCATCACCTTGCGCGGCGAGGCGAGGGATTGGACAAACTCCTCTAGTGACTTGGCGCCGACGAGTTTCTTGTCGGGGTGCGCGGCGACGAATTCGTCGGTCACTGTGGTGGTGCGGTTATAAACCGAGACTTGGAAGCCGCGGGATTCCACGTTGAGAACGAGATTCTGGCCCATCACGGCCAGACCAATTAGTCCGAAATCACTATTGCTCATATAAAAGATGCCCACTTACTGGGAAGGCGAGCGAGGTCTTAGGGGGAATTGAGGATTGCTGCAACCCCTTGTTGCCAATCCGAGAGTGATTTCGCACATTCCGTGCGTGAACCTACCGAATGCGATTACATTTTCCCGCCTAGTGATGACAGCTGCCTTTGTGTTGGCAGTGTCCCAGCGATCGCTGACGGGCTACGGCACGGGGCTGTTTTTGTTTATAGTCGCTGCGGTGAGCGACTGGCTCGACGGCTGGCTGGCGCGCAAAATGGGACTGGTCACGCCGTTGGGGAAACTGATGGATCCTTTGGCGGACAAGATCCTCGTCTGCGCGGCATTTGTATTTTTCACGGAAAAGGGCCTCTGCCCCGTCTGGGTGACCGCCCTGATCATCGGCCGGGAATTCCTCGTCACGGGTCTGCGCCAAATCGCGATCGAAGCCGGGCAAGTCTTAGCCGCCGACCGCTTGGGCAAATGGAAGACCGGCTTTCAGCTCGCCTACTTGATCGCGGGCTTGGTTTGGCTCACGGTCAATCACGCCAAATCGCCTAGCCAAGTCGCCGCATGGCTGGGGAATTTGGCGCGTCCGTCCGTCGATGGTGGCTGGCTGCTGCCCTTTTTCCTCTGGATGGCGGTCGCCCTGACCGTGATTTCCGGTTGGAACTACCTATGGAGCGGCCGCGGATTATTGAAAGGTCGGGCTTAGCCGATCTGTGCGGAGTACGCGGCAGCGTCCATCAGCGAGGCAACATCCGCGGCGTTTTTCACCTTGAGCTTGAAGATCCAACCCTTGCCGTAGGGATCGGTATTGACCAGCGAAGGATCGGCCTCGACGTCGGGATTCACTTCCACGACTTCGCCGCCAATTGGCGCATAAATGTCGCTGGCGGCTTTCACGGATTCCACGACCGCTGTCGGATCGCCGGCGTCCACACTGCGGCCCAGCGCGGGGAGTTCGACGAAAACCACGTCGGTCAATTCTTCCTGAGCGTGATCGGAAATGCCCACCGTGGCGATCTCGCCATCAAGGCGGACCCATTCGTGGGAGGTAGCGTAGCGGAGGTCGGTCGGGTTGTTCATGAGATAAAACGGAAAGTTGAAATCTGAATGGTGGAAAAAAGTTAGGCGGATGGAGCTGGCTTGTAAAAAGGCTTTTTGACGACTTCCGCAGGAAAGTGTTTGCCGCGGACTTCGATTTGTAAGCGCGTTCCCAGCTTGGAGAACTCGGCGGGCAGGTAGGCCATGCCGATGCCGGCCATCAATGTCGGCGAAAGCGCGCCGCTGGCCAGTTCACCGATGACTCTTCCATCGTTGGCCACAACCGGGTAGTGCGCGCGCGGCGGCGGTCCTTTATCGAGATAGCGCAGCGCAGTCAGCTTGACGGCAGGACCGTCGGCTTTCTGGCGGACGAGCAACTCGCGGCCGATGAAGTCGCCCTTTTCAAGATCGCAGAAGAATCCAAGGCCCGCCTCGATCGGCGAGTGCTCGGGGGATAGGTCGTTGCCGTTCAGCGGATAACACATTTCCAGACGCAGTGTGTCGCGGGAACCCAGCGCGCAAGGCTTGGCACCCGCGGCGAGAAATTGATCCCAGTAGCCGATCGCCTCAGCGTTTGAGCAGAAAAATTCAAATCCGTCCTCGCCCGTGTAGCCGGTGCGGCAAACCACCGAGCCAGCGGCGGTGGTCATGATGCCGTTGCGCGGCGGCAGCGTTTCGTTGGGAAAAACTTTCGCAAAAACCCCCACAGCGGTCGGCCCCTGCACGGCCATACCGGCCCACAAATCGCTCTCGTTGCGCAGGACCACGCCTACGGCCTGGCGCGCTGCCATCCAGAAAAAATCCTCCTCGATCATTGAGGCATTCACGACTAGGAAAAAGGTTTCTTCGCCAGAACGATAGGCGATCAAATCGTCGATCACACCGCCTTTTTCATTGAGCATCAGAGTGTATTGCCCCTGACCCACACCCAGTTTCTGAATATCATTCGTCAGCAAGCCATTCAACCACGCGGCCGCCGTCGGCCCGCTGACGATGAACTGGCCCATGTGGGAAATGTCGAAAATCCCGCACGCCGTGCGCACCGCGGTATGCTCGTCGATGATCGAGGTGTATTGCACCGGCATATTCCAGCCGGCAAACGGAACCAGACGGCCACCCAGCGCCACGTGAGCCGCTTCGAGCGGAGAGCTTTTCAATTCAGAAGTCACGCCGGAGATTGAAAGCGCAGCCCGCGCTTGTCAATCAGCGCGCGAAGTGCGCCGCCGTAAAATCGAATTGATTTATCCGCTCACTCGGTTTTTTATTTGCAAATAACTGATCCAATCTTCGGAAGATCGGCGGATCAGTGGTGTCCTTGTTACGCTCCTTAAACCCATGAAAACTCATCTCTCGCCCTCATTTAGGATTGGCCTGTGTCTGTTACTGCTTTTAATCGCGGGTATTTTTCTTGGAACAGCCAGTTCGCTGTCTGCGGCACAGGGCAGTTGGAAGTCTTTGCCTCTCGTTATTTCGAAAGATGGCAAGACGGCTACGGTCAGGGTGCCTGAAGGAATCGCGAGCGTATCCTTGCAAAGTTTTCAGCGTCCGGGCGGATGGAAGACCCTGAAATCTCAAGGCGGAGTCGCCGGCTCGTTCACATTCGATCTCACGTCGAATAGCAAAAAAACCCAGTGGCGGGCACTAGGCCTGTCAGTCGGTGGTCCACTGACTCAGCGCAAATTTCCTACGAATTTCTACAAGGGCCAAAAGAGCTTTGGTCCCGTCAAGTCCGCGGCAGCATCCAGCCTAGCTTCAGTTCGCAAGGCCTATTCAGTGGCGCTGCCCGCTCTGATGAGCACGCCGGCTCCAGTTGAGGACGTGGCAACCGTCGTTCTCGAAGAGGCAGACATCTGGAAGGTCGACGGCAACACCGTTTATTTCTTCAACCAGTTGCGAGGTCTTCAAGTACTCGATTTAACCACTCCTTCTGCTCCCCAACTCACTGCCTCGCTGCGGCTTCCCGCCGTCGGACAGGACCTTTACGTGTTGCCGGCCAGCCAAGAGGGGCGCACCATCATCCTTCTGACTCAAGTCGGCTCTTGGGCAAGCGGGCAATCGACGCGCATCAATCTAGTGAAAATCTCCGGCGGCAAGGCCGAGATCACCTTCACCCAGGACGTGCCCGGCGGCCTCGCCGACAGTCGCCTGGCGGGAAAACGCCTGATCCTGACGACCACCGAATGGAATAAACCAAGCCGCCTCACCGAGTGGCTGCTCTCTGACAACCAAGCACCCGCCGCCGATGGCGAGACGCTGATCGAAGGAAACAGCCCGCTGATTTCTTCCGGCCCCGATTGGCTGGCCGTGACTACGACCCCGAACGGGCTGTGGAATGTTTCCGACGTTTCGGTCTTTGCGGTTCGGTCGACTGGCTTGATCCCGATGGCCCCAACCATCCGCACGGAAGGGAGGATTTTGGACAAATTTAAAATCCAGTGGCGCGACAACGTGCTGACGACCATTTCGGAAAGTCGCAGCACCAATCGGACTCCCAAAACAATCCTTGAAAATTTCCGCGCCTGGTCGCCCGATGTTGTTCACACGATGGAATTCGAAGATCGTCTCGGCCGCCTCGAACTGACTGAAGCACAAGGCGAAAGCCTCTATGCCACGCGCTTCGCGGGAGACAAAGCCTACATCGTGACCTTCCTGCAAACCGACCCACTGTGGGTGGTCGATCTGGCCGACTCTCAAAATCCTGTCGTCGCTGGCAGTCTCCAAGTTCCAGGCTGGTCTTCCTACCTGCAACCAATCGGTGATCTCCTGTTTTCGATCGGCTTGGAGTCGGGTAAAATCGCTGCCTCGCTTTTCGATGTGAAAGATCCGGCCGCCCCCAGTTTGCTCAGCAGGGTCTACTTGGGAGAGCAATGGTCATACAGTGAAGCGATCTGGAACGAAAAAGCCCTGAAAGTCCTGCCCGATGCCGGTCTGGCGATGGTCCCGCTTTCGGCGAGTTATTGGACTTCTGGCACCGCCGGCATCCAATTGCTAGACATCGACCTCAGCGCCCGTGAACTGCGCCTGCGCGGGAAAATCGCCCACGAATTCGACGCACGCCGCGCCGACCTGATTGGCGATGCTGTGGTGTCGATCTCGCAGCGGGTGATGGAAGTCGCCGATATCTCAGATCGCGACTCTCCCGCAATGCTCGCCGAGGCCTCGCTGGCCTGGCCCGTCAACCGGGTACTCGAAGTCGGCAAGCACCTTTTCCAGATTGAGGACGGCCAATCCTTCGGCAACGGCCGCGCGACGCTGCGGGTCTCTCCCGCAAACTCATCCGAAGCGATCCTTTCAGAAACCGACCTCGGCGACGGCATCGTCAAGATGGCGGAGCATCGCGATGGCAAACTCTACATCCTCCGCCAAATCGGCTCGGCATCTCCTTGGGTGTATTGGGTCCGCTTCATGGGTGACGCCGGTAATCAAGCCAACCAGCTGATCCTGGATATCTACGATGCGTCTGCCGCTCCCGATCTCACCCTGCTGGGTTCCTGCTCGGTGAGTCCAAAGTCCGGTGCTCAGTTGGCAGGCGACCACCTGCTCTGGCCCCAGCCAAACCGCCCGGCGGTGGCCGTCAGTTACCAGTATTCCTACGGCTTTAAAATGTACCCGATCGATGACATTATGCCGATGCCCGTGGCTCTGCCGGTCGTCACCCCCAAGGTGAAAACACGCTTTGGATCCTTTTCTAAGGCGATTATCAAGCCGCAGCCGGTTCCAGCGATCTATAATCCAAAGCCCTATTGGATTCCTCAAGAGGCTCCGCAGCTTCTGTCGTTTGACGTGTCGGTCCCCAGCACGCCTGTGGCCCAAGCCCCCGTCGACCTCGGTCCAGTGGGATCGAAACTGAATAGCGCCTTCGAGGCGGCTGATGGACTCGTCGTGGCGGGTATCACCCAATGGAAAGACGCGTCCAGCGGTCGCTGGCTCGATTCGAGCCAGGCCGCTCAGTCCCTCTCCGTCCTCAAAATCGCTCCCTTCGGAACTCCGATCACTCGCCCAGCCATCGACTTGCCGGGCGAGCTGTTCGCCATCAGCGAACTCGACGCCAATGGCTTCCTCGCCTTCACGCGGACCATCGATAGCCAGGGCGCGAAGGCCATCCAAGTCAGCGCCTGCGATGGATTCGACGCATTCCTGATCGCTAGTCTGGCCGAACCGGCAAGTACCGTCTCCGTCATCGGCGGGCGGCGCATCTTCACCACCAGCACCGATGGGGTGGGGCGCCGCCTGTTGGGAGACTCTGGGAAATTCACCACCGAGTCCACGCTACAAATCGGCTGGAAACCCGACGCGCTGCGCTGGAGCCAAGGCATCCTCATTGGCTCCAAGTGGGATTCCATTTTCGCGGCGGCGGTCTACGATGTGACGGCAAAGGTCTGGGACTTCCCGACATGGAGCTTTTCGCCGGATCGCGTGTCCATCGCTGCCGATGGCGATTTGCTGGTTCCCTTCGGCGATTACGGGATCGAGCGATTGGATCGCTAACAGAACGGTGCAATAAATAAAGCGCAACCCGCGCTTGTCAATCGGCGTTAACCCGCGATGTTGGGCGCAGATATGACCGTCTTTGATCGACTTGAGCGCCGCTTTGGGTGGCTCGCGTTTCCTGGCTTCCTGCGTTACTATGCCCTGTTTCACGTCCTTGTTTTTGTCCTGCAATACATCCGGCCAGACATCGGGCAGCTTTTTGAGTTCGACCGCGCGAAAATCCTCTCCGGCGAGGTCTGGCGGGTTGCCACTCTGTTCTTCGCGAGCTCCGAATTTGGCGGGCGCAACCTGACCTCCGTCATCTTCCTACTGTTTGCCGTCAGCTTCTTCTTCATGATCAGCGACGGCCTCGAAGAAGCGTGGGGTAGCTTCAAGTCCTCGCTCTTCTATTACGCGGGCATTCTACTCGTGCTGGCGGCGAATTTTGCCTACCCTTTCGCCATCCCGTCCAGTGGCACCGCTCTCTACGGCACGGCGTTTCTCGCGTTTGCCACGCTCTACCCCAAGGTCGAGGTCCGGTTGTTCATGATCTTACCCGTCCAGATTCGCTTTCTCGGGATCTTCGCCGCCGTCGGTATCGTGCTCAAAGCGCTGTCCGAACCGATTCTGCTGCCCTACTATCTCGTCGCCTTTGCCAACTACTTCCTGTGGGCCGGCATTCCCGCACTGCGCGGAACGGTCCAGACCATCGCCACGGGACAGCGTAAAAAATATTTCAATGCGGCGAAAGCTCCCGCCGACGATGCCTTCCATACCTGTGCGGCTTGCCAAAAAACCGACATCTCCGATCGTTACCTCGAGTTCCGCATCGGCCGCGACGGCCAAGAATATTGCAACGATCACTTGCCCGAGTGAGGTAAACGAGACACGGCGAGCTCTCGCGAGCTGCGCCGTGTCCGGGACTTCACCGGGTCGTTGCTTCACTCAAAAGCCCTGAAAGCCCTTGAGTGATTCGGGAACGAGTACGTTCCCGATCGTGTGCACGACGCCGTTGTTGGCGGAGATGTCGGCACCATAGACATTGGCCTGATTCACTTCGATTTTCTTGCCGTCGGCATCGATTTTCACTTTTTCGCCGTTGAGCGTTTTGACTTCACCGTCCTTGAGCTCGGCAGCAAGTAATTTGCCAGGAACGACATGGTAGAGCAGGAGCGAGCGGAGCTTCTCCTTGTTTTCGGGAAGCAACAGCTTGCCGAGCGTTCCCGCAGGAAGTTTGTCAAAGGCTTCATCGGTCGGCGCGAAGAGGGTGTAGGCTCCCTTCGAGCCGAGCGTGACATCGAGTTCGGCGGCTTTCAGCGCCTTCTTGAGGGTTGAAAAGGTCGTGCTATCGCTGACCAAATCCGTGATCGATTTGCCTTCGATGACATTTTTCACCTTTTCAACGGCACCTTTTGCGGCTTCAGCGGTATCTTTTACCGCTTCAACGGCGCTTTCCCCGATTGAGGATTTTTCAGCGGGTGAGTATTCGGCAAATGCGGCGGGAGTGGCTGCGGCCAGTGAAAGCAACAGTGCGAGTCGGGAGAGGTCTTTAGTTTTCATGGGGGGGGATTTCGGGTGTTGGAATCGGTCTCGCGACACAGTAGCCCCGGAGCCTAGTTCGGCTGGGGGTGGATTGCCGCGATTCACACCGGATCTCCATGCAAGTGGCGTGCCGAAGTCGTGAAAGGAATTTTTTCGACTGGAAATCAGTCACTTGTCGTGTCGATGCTGATGGTGGCTCCTCGATTCCACGTCCAGCGGCGATGCAAATCCGAGGTGCCCTCATGCATCTTGCACGGGGCGGGAAAGGGGAGTGCCGCCCCCCTGTAAGCCGGATTCTGTCCACCCCTTGCGAGGCTGGACGGCCATTTCTCTGACCCCGCCGAAGCGGAGCCCCCTGCTCGCGCAGGATGCGACTAATACCCGAGGATGAACGGGCGGGCAGCCCTTCCTCTGTTCTGTCTTGCACCACGTGGGGTTTGCCGAGCCGCCTGGGTTACCCCAAAGCGCGGTGGGCTCTTACTCCACCGTTTCACCCTTACCTGTGCCTCGCTTGCGCGGGGCCATCGGCGGTTTACTTTCTGCTGCACTTTCCGTCTAGGTTCCTCGCGGTTCCCATCCCTCACTTTCATGAGGCACGTTGCCCTGTGGTGTCCGGACTTTCCTCACCTCCGCCGAAGCGAAAGTGCGACCGTCCGGGGAGCGGCGACTTCAATTTGCCACACTTTTGAGATTCTCCAAGTAAAAGCGGTCGCATCCCGCGAAATTCGCGTTGAGCTTTTGAAGCGCCATGGCTTGCCCGCTGCCCACGCCGTCGTTCAATGATCCACTGGGCGATTTCACCGAATCGCATCACAAATCACCTGCTGGCCGAGAAAAACAGAGGGTTCTCCTAGACAACTTCACGCCCGCTGGCCACAAATCACCCGCATGAAGAAGATATTTCCACTCAGCGTCGAGGGACACCAACCGCCGCGAGTGATTGAGCAAATCAAAAGCGACGTCCGCAAGTACGTGAAGCGCGAGCGGAAGAAGCCGCTGCCCGAAGGTGTGGATTTCTGGGATTTTGACTGCAAGGTCGGATTGGACCAAGCGACTGCCGAAACCAAGCACGTGGAAGAGCTCATCAAATCGATTGACGAGGCGGCGGCTCACCAATGGGCCGCGGTTTATATCGAAATCTTGGCGAAGCCGGGACAGCGCCAGAGCAAAAGTGCCACGCCTTGAGGGAGCGGGCCGGCAGGTCTTCGCAGTCGCTGTTTCCGCAAAGTACGGCAAACTCGGATTGAAGTCCTTGCCTGATTCCCTCCAAGCCATCATCGTCGCCAAATGATGCGATTTGCGGTGCTTGGCAGTGGCAGTGGTGGTAATGCGGCCGTGGTCGAAGGCGGTGGACTGCGCCTGATGATCGATGCGGGATTGAGCGCCAAGCAGTTGTCTATCCGCCTCAACCAGGTCGGGGTGGATCCCGCCTCGCTCGATGGCATTTTAATCACCCACGAACACGGTGACCACGTCCGCGGGTTGAAGGTTTTTCTCAAGCAGAACCCCGTGCCGGTGTTCACCACTGCGGCGACTGCCCGGGTCGTTCGGGAAAGCGGGATCGAAGGCGGCACGTGGAAGTTTTTCGAAGCCGGCCAAGCCTTTGCCATCGGCGGGATCGCGGTGGAAACTTTCGCGATCCAGCACGACGCGGTGGACCCGGTCGGCTTTGTGCTGGACGCATCCAGCCAGCGACTGGGCTTCCTCTCCGATGCGGGTTTTGTGACGCGCAGCATGACCGAGCGACTGCGCGGGCTGGCGGGTATTTTTGTGGAGGCAAACTACGACGAGGGCCTACTGGAGGCGGACTCCAAACGGCCGTGGTCGATCAAACAGCGGATCAGTTCGCGCCACGGGCACTTGTCCAACGGTCAGGTCACCGACTTGATCCGCGACATCGCCCATCCTGCGCTGGGCCGTGTGGTACTAGGCCACCTGAGCTCGGACTGCAACGCGCCGGACCTTATTTTATCGCAGCTGCGCGCCTGCTTGGCGGAACTCGGCCATGGCCACGTTGACCTGCAATGCGCGGTTCAAGACGAGCCGTCGGGCTGGTTCGAATTCTGAGAACGGTCGGCGGCGCTCCTGAACCTTGTGTCGCTTGTGGTGGTGAGGTTGTACGGCGCCTCGTCCACGGGCTATTCCGTCTGCCGCGATTTCGTCGCGGCGGGTCTTGGACAGGGCGGTCGCGGTGTGAGGTTCCGCAAGCCCGATGCCAGCCAACCAATCATTCGACGCAAATTGCTGCCAACTGGCGCGGATTTCGAGAAGTTATCCCGCTGCTTAGTCAAGGTTGCGTTCCATTTGGTTGGGTGGTTGGTCGGCTTGGTGAAAGAGAAGTCCAAGCTTGCCGCTGCGTCGGCACTCTTTGCCGAAGAAGCGGCAAGCTTTGCTGATTCATCAATAAGCTTTGCCGGTTAATCAGCAAGTTTTACTGATTAACCGGCAAGCTTTGCTGATGCGTCAGCAAGCTTTGCCGGTGCACCCGTAAACTTTGCCGGTGCGCCTCTAAACTTTGCCGGTGCGTCGGTAAGCTTTGCCGATTGACCGGCAAAGAGTTCCGATCGACCTCCAAGCTTGGAATAGTCCTCGACGAACCTGACGCAGCGTCGGTCGAACTTGGCAAGGCAGGGCGCCAATCCGCCGACCCAGTTCGCGAAGCTAAACCGGTGGCCAGCGATCGACCGCAGCCACTTCGCGAACCTAGCGACAAGGCTCATTAGCCCTAACGCGCGCCCTCGCAACCCCGCTTGGTCTCGGCGGAACGTCGCCAGCGCCGTGCGCCAACTGGAACGACACCGGCGCAAGCGCACCAGTCGCCCCATCAGGTCATCATTTAATCGCGCACGACCCGCGTGGAAGGGAAGGGCCACCCACTGGATTCTCGAATACCCGCGATTTTCGAAGCGTTCCTTAAAAATGTCCATTGCCAGTTGCTTTTGGCTATTCCAGTATGAATCGACCGATGAATCAGACGACCCCCGCTGTTGAAATTAAGAATTTGGTAAAGGACTTTAAGACGTCGTTTCGCAATCAGACGCTGCGTGCCGTGGACGATGTTTCGATCCGGATTATGCCGGGTGAGGTCTACGGCTTGATCGGGCCGAATGGCTCGGGGAAATCCACGACCATGAAGGCCTTGCTGGGCTTGGTGGTGCCAACGTCCGGGCAGTGCGCGATTTTTGGGATGGATTCACTGAAGGTGGATTCCCGCAACGATGTGGGGTTTCTGCCGGAAAACCCATATTTTTACAAACACCTCAGCGGCGCGGAGACGCTTCGCTTTTATGGCAAGCTCTGCGGCTTGAAGGGCAAGGTTTTGGAGGCGCGGGTCAGCGAGTTGCTGGCACTGGTGGATTTGGAGGGTGCGCGTGACCGGCGGCTGGGCGGCTATTCAAAAGGGATGCTGCAGCGTATCGGACTGGCGCAGGCCTTGGTGCAGGAGCCGCGACTGGTGATTCTCGACGAGCCCACTGCGGGCGTCGATCCGGTGGGTTCGCGGCAGATCCGGGATTTGATTTTAAAGCTCAAGGAGCGTGGGATCACCGTGTTTCTTTGCTCGCACTTGCTGGAGCAGGTGCAGGAGGTCTGCGACCAGGTCGGGATTGTTTTCAGAGGGAAAATGGTCAAGGAGGGCCGCTTGGACGATTTGATCGCCATCGAAGACCAGACCGAGATCGTGCTGAAAGACGCAAGCCCCGAGCTGATCGCGCAAATCACCGCATTGGTCGCCAACTCGGCGGGCACCACGCTACTTCATACCGGCAAGCCGCGCACGACCCTGGAGCGACTTTTTCTGCGCGAAACGACCCCAACTGACCCATCATGAGCGATATGATTGCTATTTCTTCTCCAAAGGGCTCGCACCTGAGCCGCATCTGGGTGATCGCCCTGCACGCATTCACCCAGTTGGTGCGGATGAAGGTGTTTTACTTTTTGGCGGTTTTTGCCGTGATTGCCATCGCAAGCAACTTCTTCGACCTGCCGCAACACGAGGGACCGGAATCGGTCGGGGTCAATGTGCTGCGCTCCATCAAGAGCTGGTCACTCGGCACCATGACGCTTTTCTCCATGGTCCTTTCCATCGTCGCGACCGCGTTGCTGCTGCCCAAAGATGTGGAAGACCGGACGCTGTATACGATATTGGCGAAGCCGGTGCCGCGCTTCGACTATCTGGCGGGGAAACTATTGGGTGTGATCTTGCTGGTGTTTGTTTCGTTGGCGCTGATGGACGTCTTGATGACGGCCGTCCTGCACATTCGCACGTCAATCGTGTTGGAGCAGCAGCTAGCCATGGCCCAGGCGCAAAGCTGGCCACAAGACGCGATCCAATCCCTGCGACAGGAAACCGCACTCCACGGACCGAGTTGGTCGCTGCAGGGTGCCGTCTTTGCGGTGTTCTTGCGGGCATCGATCATGGCTTCGTTGTCACTGTTGATTTCAACTTTCTCGACCAGCACACTGTTTACCACGATTGTGAGTTTCATGGTTTACTTCATCGGTCACTTTCAGGCCGATGCGCGCGACGCTTATCTCCAAGCGGGACATGCGGGCGAAGGCATGATTGGCCGGATACTTTCGCTATTGATGTCGCTGGTCTTGCCGGATTTTCAAAACTTCAACGTCATTGATGCCGTGATCGAGGGTCAGACGATGCCGATGCTGATACTGGCGAAGATGACTCTCGTCGGTCTCTATTACGCCGTGTTTTACACCATCGCATCGTGGTATGTGTTCGCGGAAAAAGAATTTTAAACCGTGAAGAACTGGCAACGAAACGGAATTTTGTTAGGACTGTTGCTGGCCTTCGGTGCATCGCGCATGCCCTATGAGGCCGCCCTGCGCGACGAGCTGCGAGCCGGTGGGCTGACGCCTCCACCACTGGAAATCGGGACGCGGGATAGGATCGGCCAGACGAGTTCGGCGGTGGCGCTCGGTGGGCTACGCACATTGGTGGCAACGTTTCTCAACCTGCGGGCATTTACCTTTTTCCAAGAGCAACGCTGGGACGACGTGGCGAAGACTTATGAGACGATTGTCGATTTGGCTCCACGCACCCGCTACTACTGGGAGACCGGCTCGTGGCACTCGTCGTACAACGCTGCCTCCTATTATCTCAATGATTCCAAGCTGCCGGCGCTGCGGCGTAGGGAGGCATGGCGCACGTCGATCTATCGTGGCCGCGCCTTTCTAGAACGTGGAATCCGCAACAATCCCGACGATTGGAGCATGCTGGCCAATCTGGGCTTCTTGCTTTCCGACTCGAACAAATTCCCAGCCTTCCGCGACGACAAGGCGACCTTTGCGGCTGCGGCCAATGCCTACAAACGAGCGGCAGCGACGGGTAAAGCGCTGCCCTACGTGCGTCGCGCTCAGCTGTATTCGCTCGCCCGCGTGGCCGGCAGGGAGAAGGAGGCGCTCGAGCTCGCGCAATCGCTCTACGCCGTCCGTAGTAACCGCACGCCCACCTTGCTGATTCTACTTTTGGTGCTGGAGGCGCACGAAAACCCAGCAGCAGATAGTGCGCAGCGGGCGATCGAATTATTTGGCTCGCCGCAAAATGCCTACAAGGCGCTCTGCACTCACTGGCAGAGAACTTGCGAGCGCTTCCCCGTCTTCGGCGTGGCGGCTGCGCTTCAATCTCTGGAAACGACATTGGCAATCCCAGCGGAAAAAAGCATTCTTAACCAGCCCTTGCAGGCACCTACTGGCCCCGACGAATGGTTTTCAAAATAAGCTTGTCGATCTCCCCGCATCGGATTTTCTATTATCTCTAACCACGTTATGCGATACGCTCTTTTCGGTGACATTCACGCCAATTTGGAGGCTTTGGAGGCAGTTCTTGAAGACGCCTCGCAAATGGGTGTGACTAACTACGCCTGTCTGGGTGACATCGTCGGCTACAATGCCGATCCCGCGGCGTGCTTGGAGATCGTCCGTGGAATGAAATGCCCGACAGTCAAAGGCAATCATGACGAAGGAGCTTCTACCAATATCCCCCTCGATGGTATGAACTCAGTGGCTGCAGCGACCATGGAATGGACCCGCCGGCAGCTCTCCGCTGACCAACAGCAGTGGCTGAAACGACTGCAAATGGTCCGCCAAGTCTCCGACTTCACGCTCGTCCACAGCACCCTCGATCAACCGGAGAATTGGGACTACGTCTCCAACCGCTTCGACGCGATGGCCAATTTCTCCTACCAGTTCACGCCCATATGCTTTCATGGCCACACCCACGTGCCGCGAATCTACATAAAAACTGACAACAAGGCCGTAGAAGTCGCTGCGGAATTGATCGAGATCGAAGCGAGGGCGAAGTATTTCATCAACGTCGGATCAGTGGGTCAGCCGCGCGATGGCGATTCACGGGCCTGCTATGTGATCTATGACCCCGAGCAGAGGCGGATGGTCTTTCGTCGCGTCAATTACGACATTGCCAAGGCGCAGGCGAAAATCATTGCGGCGGGTTTGCCGCAGATGTTGGCCGATCGCCTCGACGAGGGACGCTAGTCTCCGTGCGAGTAGAGTCTCAATTATTTGCTTCCATCGATTCAATTTTTACGCTTAATTGAAGTCGTGAGAGGTGATTTTACTTTTTAGTAATTGTCGCCTTTTCTCGAGTCCGCGCAAGCGGCGCTGTTTGATTCCTCAGCCCTGGTAAGCTGAATCAAACAGCGTTCGCGGCCGGCGGCATGCGTGCCGCCAGCAGCTTGTCGACATATTTTGCGAGCAGGTCGACCTCGAGATTGACCACTTGTCCGACTCGCGCTTGGTGCAGATGCGTATGTTCCCAAGTGTGCGGCGTGATCCAGAACACAGCACCGTCCGGGGTGAGTTCGGCGATGGTGAGGGAAATCCCGTCAAGTGTGAGTGATCCCTTGTCGATGCAGAGCGAGTGAATCTGCGGCGGCAGGGAGACGCTGACGATGTGGTCTTGGCCGCTGGCTTCGAGCCGGGTGATCTGGCCGATGCCATCGACATGGCCTTGGACAAAGTGGCCGCCGAAACGGTCGCCCACCATCATTGCGCGTTCGAGGTTGACGGTGGAGCCGGTCGTGAGATTACCCAGCGAGGTGACACGCAGGGTCTGGGCTAACAGATCAAATGCGGTGCCGTTAGGCCCGAGTTCGGCGACGGTGAGACAGCAGCCGTTGACGGCCACCGAATCGCCCAGCGCGAGATCGGCGGCGAAGGGCAGGGTGAGCGTGAGACGCGCCTGTTCGCCTTTGGATTCGAGGTGGGTGACGGTGCCAAGGGCTTCGACGAGACCGGTGAACATGAGTTAGGGTGTTAGAGGAGTTTGGGCCGCTGGGGCGGCGAATGCATCATCCTTTCCGCGGTCGGGGAAAAACATCATGCAGAGGGCGACGATGATCGTCGGCAGGAGGGCGCCTAGCGCGAGCTTGAGCGGGGATACTCCGTCGCCGAAGAAGCGCCCTAACAAGGCTTGGCCCGCGGGGTTGGGCGCATTGGCGATAACTGTGAGACCGCCGCCCGCGACTGCACCGGCGAGCACCGCGTATTTCAGTTGGGGTGCAAGCCCGGCGACTTGGCTGGCGAGGTAGGTGATCGCGGCGTTGTCGTTGAAGGAGGTGAGAATGGTGGAACCGAGGAACAGCGGCCATTCGCCGAGGCTCGAAATGATCGGCGCGAGCCACCAGCCTTGCAGCCCACCATGGATGACGAGGCCGCCGAGGAAAAAGCCGACCAGGATCGGACCGCGCAGGTTGATGCGGTGCTGGTGGCCCGCCGTGCCTTGGGAGAAAGCGAGGAAGAACAGGAAGCCGCCGATGAAAAGCGGCGGGTAGTGCGCAAACGCCACGGTCCACGCCATGAACAACAGGTGGGTGACGGTGACGAAAAGCGGCACGGGGCGATCCTTTTGGATCAGATCGCCCACGCCATCTCCATCATGGTCGCCCGCACGTTCCGCCATGGCGGCAAGCTCTTTGCGGAAGCAGAGGAAGTAGATCGCGCTGGAGGCGGCGATCGCGAGAATCGCCTTGTCGCCGAAGTGCAGCAGCATTTCCGGGGTGGTGAGGCCCCACTTCTGGGCGACCATCAGTACGGGCGGGGCGGCGAAATTCGTGAGGACTCCGCCGACGGAGATGTTGACGAATAACAGGCCAAGCGTTGCATAGGCGAAGCGCGGCGATGGCTTGAGCGGATAAAATTTCTTGGCTAACAGCAGGGCTGCGATCGTCATGGCACCCGGTTCGGTGATGAGAGAGCCGAGCAGCGGGGCGACGATGAGAATAGTTAGCCACCAGGCGGCTGGCGTTTGTTTGCCGAGTTTGGCGAAGCGTCCGAGGCAGGATTCGGCGAAGCGCAGGATGGGCCGGGTGGAGGCCAGCGCCATGATTATCACCACGAACATCGGCTCGGTGAAGTTGACGCCCATGATGTAGCTTTTCACGGTGCCGAGGTCGTAGAAGGCGGCCATCGCCGCCATCAGGACGATCACCCAGATGCCGAAGATCGCCTCCACTTCGCCGAGGAAGTGCAGCATCGTCGCTTTGAAACTCACCGCATCGGTAGCGGTGGATTTGTGCGAACGAACGATTTTTGCATTGTGTTGCTGCTGCGCCCGGTGGGAAAGACGGGTGATGGGGGCGGCGAAGAAGGTGTGGAGAATGGCGAGGACGAAAATGACCGTGGCCACTAACAGGAATGGTTGCTGCGCGGCGCGGTAGCTGATTTTTTCGGTGATGCTGTGCAGGCCGTGGGCGTTCTCCATCTCGGGAAACTTCGCCATCGCCGAGACGAAGGCGGGCTCGGCGGCGGGCGTCTCCGCTGCACCAGCCCATGCGGGGGGCATCAGCGAAATGGTGGCGAGGAGGATAAGGAGAGATTTCATCGTGGCGCGGGCAAAACCCGATGAATTCTTAGGGCGGCGCCGCGTGAGGGGCAAGGTAAACCCGCCGGTCTAGGCACCCAGTGGCGTTAGCCAATGTTCGCGGCGGAACCACGTTTCCTGGCGCTTGGCGTATTGGCGGGTGGCGGCGTTGATCAGATCCTCGCAGGTGGCGCGGTCGGTTTCCCCGGTCAGCAGCGAGCGGATTTCGCGAAAGCCGATGGCTTTTTCACAGTTGCTGGAGACGCTGGCTAATGCGGCGACCTCCTCTAACGCCCCGCTGTCTAGCATCGCGCGGGTCCGCAGCGCGATCCGCGCGTGGAGGTCGGGGCGGCTGCGCTGGATGACGATGCCGCGCAGGCTGGAGGAGATTTCGGCGGTTTTCGATTCCCACTGGTCGCGGAGATCCGAGGCTTTCTGTCCGCTGAGGATGCAAATTTCCAGCGCACGGGAGACGAAGCGGCGGTTTTGCAGCGCGGTGCGCGAGGCTTCCACGGGGTCGAGGTGCTGAAGGTCGGCGACGAGATCCTCGAGCGAGCGGCTGTCCATTTCCGCCCGCAGTGCGGCATCGGCGGTGGGTAAGGGAGCCGCGCCGTGGGTGAGAAATTTCAGATAGAGACCGGAGCCACCGGTGATGACCGGCGTCTTCCCGCGCGACTGGATTTCGGCGATGATGGGCCTGGCGATTTTGACGTAAAGCTGTGCGTCGGCCGCGGTGGTGGGATCGAGCGCGCCGTAGAGGTGGTGGGGGACTTGTGCTAGCTCGGCTGCGGACGGCGCGGCGCTGACGATTTCGAGGCCGCGGTAGAGCTGGAAGGCGTCGGCGTTGACGATTTCGCCGTCGAGCTTCGCAGCCATTTCCAGCGCGATCGCCGACTTGCCCGACGCGGTGGGGCCGCAGATGTAGTAAGGAGTGACGACACTCCTGTCGTCAGATGAAGAAGGGACAGGAGTGTCCCTACTCCTTAGGGGATCGCTTGTGCTCGGTCGCTTTGCCATAGGGTGAATGTTTCTGCCTGTAGTTTGGCGGGATTGCGTCGGATGTAACGTACGGCATTGGCGAGGTGGCTACCATCGCGGATCAGAGTGTCACGGTAGTTTTTCTGCCAGATGCTGCCCGCGCCAATGCGGCGGGCAGAGACGCCTTTCCAAGTTTGCATCAGTTTGTCGAGCGCAGCTAACGGAGTGAATAACAGATGGACGTGGTTTGGCATGATGATCCATGTGAGGTGATTGGCTTTTGTCCCGTGGTCGTGCATGAGGGTTTGTTCGAGGATTCGCCGCGTCGTAGTTTCTTTGAGGCGGCAGGAGCCGTGTCCTTCATCGAGCCAGTGCTCTAACTTCCAGGTGAAGCGCTGGTGGTATTCGCGCTCGATTTCTGGGCTCCATGGTTTGGGGTAATGCTGTTGCCAGATTGATAGCTCATCTTTCCAGAGGCTTAGTTTGGCTTTAGGCATCGAGTCGGAGAGGCGGAAGGTGACAAACTGAATGACTTCTCCTTGCTGCCAGTGGGGGAGTTTCTGGCCGTGTTTGAGGGTTTCAGCGTTGGGGTTGTAGAACTCGGGCATGGGGGAAGAAGGGACAGGAGTGTCCCTACTCCTTATCAGAATGGGAACTTGCCGCCCATGCCTTTCATCAGGTCCTTCATACCGCCGGCACCGCCCATTTGTTTCATCATGGCGTTCATTTTGTTCGGGGACTTCATCATCTTCCGCATCTCGCCGAATTGCTTGATGAGTTGGTTAACCTCCATGATCGAGGTGCCGGAGCCGCCGGCGATGCGCTGACGGCGCGAGCCTTTAATGATCTCCGGACGCTGGCGCTCGAGGAGGGTCATCGACAAGACGATGGCCTCGGTGCGTTTGATTTTTTTGGAGTCGAAGGCACCGGCGGGCAGTTGCTTTTTGATTTTGTTGAAGCCGGGCATCAGGCCGAGCAGCCCTTCGAGCGGACCGAGATTCTGGATCATTTTCATCTGGTCGAGGAAATCGGTGAAATCAAATTTACCTTCCTGCATGCGCTTCATCGAGCGCATGGCATCGGCTTCGTTCACCTTGTCGGCGACTTGTTCGACCATACCGACGATGTCGCCCATGCCGAGAATCCGGTCGGCCATGCGGTCGGGGTGGAACTCGAAGAGTTGGTCTAACTTTTCGCCTTCGCCCGCGTACTTGATCGGTTTGCCGGTCACGGCGCGCATCGACAACGCCGCACCACCGCGGGCGTCGCCATCGAGTTTGGTGAGGATGATGCCCGTGATGCCGACAGCCTTGTCGAAGTGCTCTGCGACGGACACGGCTTGCTGGCCTGTGGCGGAATCGGCAACGAGCAGGGTTTCCTTTGGATTGAGGAAATCGTGCAGGCGCTTCAGCTCGGCGACGAGGCGTTCGTCGATTTCCTGACGGCCGGCGGTGTCGAAGATGAGAACGGTGCCTTGTTGGTTTTCGGCCCAAACGAGTGCATCCTTGGCGACCTTGATGACATCGGTTTCGCTCGCATCCGGAGTGTAGCAGGGCACATCGATCTGCTTGGCGAGCATTGCCAACTGATCGATCGCGGCGGGGCGATAAAGGTCGCAGGCGATCAGCAGCGGGCGGCGGCCTTCCTTCTTGAGGCGGTTGGCGAGTTTGGCAGAGGTGGTGGTTTTACCCGCGCCGTTGAGTCCGCAAATCAAGATGCGGGCCGGTGGGTTGAGATCGAGCGGAACTTGGTCGCCGCCTAACAACGCTGCGAGTTCGTCGTGGAAAATCTTAACGATTTGTTCGCCGGGTTTGATCGACTTGAGCACGTCCTCGCCCAGCGCCTTCTCCTTCACCTTGGCGATAAAGTCCTTGGCCACGCCGAATTCGACGTCGGCCTCGAGCAGGGCGATGCGGATTTCGCGGAGGGCATCGGCGATGTTTTTATCCGAGATGCGGCCAACGCCACGGAGGTTGCGGAAGGTTTTGTCGAGGCTGTCGGAGAGTGATGAGAACATGGAGGTAAATGCGGAAAGCTGAAAGTTGAAATGGAAAACAAGAGGAGCCTATTCGCCGTCGGGAAAGTAGGCGGATTCGCGGTCGATGTGGAAGGACCAGCGGAGTGGTGTTTCGATCGCTTTGCCCGTGGCATCTTTCCACGTGATGGCGACTTGGCAGCTGGACTGGCGCAGCCGGCGATTGACCAGCCAGGAAAATTTCTTCGTTTCTTGCGAGAAGGTGGCGGGCACTTCGCCGAAGCCGGCGACCTTCATGGAGAGGGTGGCGGGGTTGAGGTTTTCAATGGTCGAGAGATCGGCGGAGATTTCGGGCAGGCGGGTGTTGACGATCGCGCCCGCCTCGGGCGTCACTGGGAAAGGAGTGGTTTGGATGGAACCGGGAGTCGACCCTGCTGCGAGATTGGGGCTATTCGCACTTTCGCGGAAGTTGATCGCCATCTCAAAAACTTTGTCATAGTTCCCTAACACGATATAGCGCGGCAGCATCTCGTTGGGCAGCGAGCGTTTGATCTTACCCGGTACGACGGTAAACATTTCGGTGTAGCCGAATTCGTTGCCGAGTTTGAACATCTCTTCCGTGAAAAATCCGCCAGGATAAGCATAGCTGGTGACTTTGCTGGAAAACTTGGATTCGAGGAACTGCTTGGATTCGCCCATTTCCTTGCGCAGGTAGGCATCGTAAATCTCGGTTCCTTTTTTACGAAAGTTCTTCACCGTGAGCGGATAGGGGTGGTCCACCGAATGGCTGCCGATGGTGCAGCCATTGGCCACCATTTCCTGAATCATCGGGGTGGTGAGTGCTTTGCCACCGCCATCGACATAGTTTTTGTAGAGAAAGATGGTGAAAGGGAATCCGAGTTCCTTGAGGACGGGGTAGGCGTCGGTGTAGACTGATTTCCAGCCATCGTCGAAGGTGATCATCATCGCCTTGTCGGGGATTTGAAGTTCGCCCTTCCTCCATGCGGTGAATTCCGCGAGCGTGATGACTTTGATTCCTAGCTGGCGGATGGTTTCCATCTGCTTGCGAAATTTCGAGGTGTGGATCCGCATCGCCGTTTCCGGTAGGTTTTCAGCCAGATCGTGGTAGCCGAGTACGGAGACACGGATCCCGTCGTCAGGAATCGTCAAATCCTCAGCCAAGAGCGGTGCCGCATGCTTGATTGCTGCGCTGCCACCCTGAGCCCACCAGCAGATGCTAATGAGAAAGGCGAAGACGAGCGCGAATTTTGTCATGGAGAGTAGCTTGGTAGTCCTGGAAAGCGTCGCGCGGCAGTCGCAAGACCGACTGCCGCAAACGGTCGCATTCACAGTTCGAGCTTAACCAATAAATCGTCGCTGTCCACCTGCTCTCCCTTTTTTACGAGGATTTCCGAAATAATCCCGTCGGCACTGGCGCTGACCGTGGTTAGCATTTTCATGGCTTCGAGGATGATGAGCTTGTCGCCCGCTGCCACCTTTTGGCCTGGAGATATGGCGACTTCGGTGACCATTCCGGGCAATGGCGCGCAAACGTGGGCGGGGTTGCCGACCTCGCCTTTGGCGCGGGCAGCCTGGCTCGTGGAGATGAGGTAGTTGTCCGTGACGATCGATTCGCGCGGCGAGCCGTTGAGTTCGTAAAACAGCGCACGGCGGCCGGCGGAGTCCGCTTCGCCGATGGAAATGAGCTTGATGATGAGGGTTTTGCCCGTGTCGATTTCGATCTCGATTTCCTCGCCGATCTGAAGGCCGTAGAAGAATGCAGGGGTCGGCAATCCGCTGAGGTCGTCGTATTTCGCGCGGAAGGCGGTGAAATCGGCGAAGACCTGCGGATACATCAGGTGCGAGTAGAGGTCGTCGTCGTTGGCAGGGCGGCCGAGTTTGGCGGTGAGTTCGCTGCGGGTGATTTCGAGGTCGATGGGTTCCGCGAGTTCTCCCGGGCGCTTGGTAGTCGCCTTGCGATTCCCGAGCACGACACGCTGCACCTCGACTGGCCAGCCGCCGTCGGGTTGACCGAGGCCGCCAGAGAGCATGTCGATCACGCTTTCCGGGAAGTCGATCGAGCCGGGTTTGAGCTTAGGCACGTCCGCCGCCTTGATGCCGCGGGTGACGAGGAACATGCACATATCGCCGACGACTTTCGAAGACGGCGTGACCTTGACGATGTCGCCGAAGAGCTCATTGACTTCGGCGTAGGTGCGGGCGATTTCGCGCCAGCGGTGGCCGAGGCCCATCGAGTTGGCTTGTTCGCGGAGGTTGGTGTACTGGCCGCCGGGCATTTCGTGTTCGTAGACTTCGGCGGTGCCGGAGCGCGGCGCGGAATCAAAGGGCTGATAGAAGCCGAGAACCTGTTCCCAGTAGTCGGAAATTTCGTTGAGCGAATCGAAGTCCAAGCCCGGGTCGCGGTCGTTGCCCGCGAGGGCTGCCGCGACGGAGTTGAGGTTTGGCTGCGAGGTTGAACCCGACATCGATGAGATCGCGAGATCGACGATGTCCACGCCTGCTTTGGAAGCGGCGAGTACCGATGCGGCGTTGATGCCCGAGGTGTCGTGGGTGTGGAAATGTACGGGGATGCCGATCTCGTCTTTCAGCGCGCTGACCAGCTTCCATGCGGCGTGCGGTTTGCAAAGTCCTGCCATGTCCTTGATGCACAGCATGTGGGCACCCATGCGTTCGACTTCCTTGGCTTTCTCGATGTAGTACTTGAGGGAATACTTGTCGCGGCGCTCATCGGTGATGTCGCCGGTGTAGCAGATCGCGGCTTCGCAGATCGCCTTGCCGTGGTCGCGGACCGCTTCCATGGCCACCTGCATGTTAGGTAGGTAGTTGAGCGAGTCGAAAATGCGGAAAATATCCATGCCCGAGTCCGCCGCGTGTTTCACAAAACCCGCGACGACATTGTCTGGGTAGTTCGAATAACCGACCGCGTTCGAGCCGCGGAACAACATCTGGAAACAGATGTTAGGCACCTTCTCGCGCAAGCGGCGCAGGCGGTCCCACGGGCATTCGTTAAGAAAGCGCATCGCAGTGTCGAAGGTCGCGCCGCCCCACATTTCGAGCGAGAACAACTGGGGCACGCGGTGCGAAACCGCCTCGGCCACGCGCAGCATGTCAAAGCTGCGCATGCGGGTGGCGATGAGTGATTGGTGGGCATCGCGGAAGGTGGTGTCGGTGATCAGCAAGCGCTTTTCATCGAGAATCCACTGCGCGAATTTCTCCGGGCCAAGGTCTAACAACACGTCGCGGCTGCCCCTCGGCACTTCGGCGTGGTGTTCGATGGCCAGCGCGTTCGGGACGACCGCCTTGGGCATAGCCGCAGCGGGCTTCCAGCCTTTGGCGGTCGGGTTGCCATTGAGGGTGATGTCGGAAAGGTAGGAAAGCGTGCGGGTTGCGCGGTCGCGGCGGCGTTTGAACTGGAAGAGTTCGGTCTTGGTGTCGATCAGCTTGGTGTGTGCCTGGCCGCTGCGGAAGGTTTCATCGGCGATGACGTTTTCGAGAAACGGGATGTTGGTTTTCACCCCGCGGATGCGGAACTCACGCAGTGCGCGGTCCATCCGTTGGCAAGCCGTCGGGAAGTCGCGACCCATCGCGGTGACCTTGACCAGCATCGAGTCATAATACGGCGTCACGACGGATCCGGCATCGCCCGAGGCGGCGTCCAGACGGATGCCGAAGCCCGCGGCCGAGCGGTAGTTGAGGATGCGACCGTAGTCGGGGGAGAAGTTTTTCGCGGGATCTTCGGTCGTCACGCGGCACTGGATGGCGAAGCCGTTGCAGGGAATCTGGTCCTGCGGTGGAATGGCGACCTCGTCGCTAAACAGTGAGTTTCCTGCAGCCACGAGGATTTGCGAGCGCACCAGATCGATGCCAGTGACGCACTCGGTCACGGTATGCTCGACTTGGATGCGCGGGTTCATCTCGATGAAGAACCAGTCGTTTTTGTCCATGTCGTAGAGGAATTCGACGGTGCCCGCATTATTATAGCCGATGCCCTTGGCCAGCGTGACGGCGGCGTCGCAGAGTTCCTTGCGCACTTTCGGATCGAGGTTCACCGCAGGCGCGACTTCGACGACTTTTTGATAGCGCCGCTGCACCGAACAATCGCGCTCGTGCAAATGGACGACGTTGCCGTGTTGGTCGCCTAGGATCTGCACCTCGATGTGTTTGGCTCGCGAAATGTAGCGTTCGAGGAAAACGGCGGCATTGCCAAAGGCATTGAGCGCCTCGTTTTGCGCCTCGGCCAGCAAGCCCGGCAGCAGCGATGGTTTCTCAACCACCCGCATGCCACGGCCACCACCGCCGAAAGCCGCTTTGATGATCAGCGGGAAGCCGATTTCATGGGCGGCGATCAGCGCCTGGTCGGGATCGGTGATCGCCTCTTCCGTGCCGGGCAGGGTGGGGACGTTGAACTGGTGCGCCAGCGCGCGGGCCGCCGTTTTGTCGCCCATGTTTTCCAAAAGGTCGGGCGACGGGCCGATGAAAGTGATGCCTTCGCGGGCACAGGCGCGGGCGAATGCGGCGTTTTCGGAGAGGAAACCATAGCCGGGGTGAATCATCGTCACCCCCTTTCGTTTGGCCAATGCCACGATGCCCTCCACATTCAGGTAGGCGCCGACCGGGCCCTTGGAGGAATCCAGTTGGTACGCCTCGTCCGCCTTGAATCGATGGATGGAAAATCGATCCTCCTCGGCAAAAATCGATACCGTCGTCAGGCCGAGTTCGGTGGCGGCCCGAAAAACACGAATCGCGATTTCGCCGCGGTTAGCGGCCATCAGTTTTCCAAGGCATCGCGGTTTTTCTAGCATCATAGTCTTGTTTCTAGGGGATCCTCGCGGGTTCGTGAAGCGGAAATTCGGATCCTGCCTCGGTTTTCAACGCCCGTTTTCGGTCTTGCGACGAGCGTTTCAGGTCTTGCAACGAGCGTTTCCGGTCTTGCAACGAGCGTTTCCGGTCTTGCAACGAGCGTTTCCG
>JBAXLW010000021.1:0-25669 GCA_037134575.1 Verrucomicrobiota bacterium
CTCGAGGTAACGGTCGTGTTACTCGAGGTAACGGTCGTGTTACTCGAGGTAACGGTCGTGCTACTCGAGGTAACGGTCGTGTTACTCGAGGTAACGGTCGTGTTACTCGAGGTAACGGACGTGCGACTCGAGGTAACACGCGGTTTACTCGAGACAACACCCCTCGGCACCCCCACTCCCGGATATTCCGGCTCGACGGCCTCGCTGGGATCTCTTGAATGAGTGGCATGCCTCGTCTTGCCCGCATTGTCGTCTGGATCGCTGTTTCCTTGTTAGGGGTGGCCGCTGTATCGGTCACGGCATTCCAACGCGATGAACCTGTGAACGCGCTGTGGCTGGTGGTCGCGGGCCTTTGCACCTTTGCAGTCGCCTATCGGTTTTACTCGGCGTGGCTAGTGGCGAAGGTGCTAACGATCGATGACCTGCGGGCCCCTGCCGCCGTCACCCGTAGCGATGGCAAGGACTTCGTGCCGACGCCGAAGTGGGTCGTCTTCGGCCACCATTTCGCCGCCATCGCGGGGCCGGGGCCGCTGGTCGGGCCGGTGTTGGCCGCGCAGTTTGGTTACCTGCCGGGCACCTTGTGGATTCTCGTCGGCGCGACCTTGGGCGGCGGCGTTCACGATGCGGTGGTGCTGTTTGCCTCGATGCGCAGGGATGGGAAATCTTTGGGCCAGATGCTGAAGGAGGAGCTCAATCCGTTCATCGGCTTTGTCGCAATGATCAGTCTGTTAGCGATCATGACGATCCTCCTCGCGGTGCTCGGACTGGTTGTCGTCAAGGCGCTGGCCGAAAGTCCGTGGGGACTCTTCACCATCGCCGCCACCATTCCGCTGGCCTTCATCATGGGGGTGATGATCAAAAGTGGCAAAGTCAGCGTCACTGCGGCGTCGCTATTCGGGGTGGTGGGTTTGTGCGCGGCCGTGGTGGGCGGGAAATACCTGTCGCCGTCGTGGACCGCCGCGCTGACGCTGCAATCGACCCAACTCGCGTGGGCGATCATGATCTACGGTTTCACCGCCAGTGTGCTGCCCGTGTGGATGCTGCTGGCTCCGCGCGACTACCTCAGTACGTTTCTGAAGCTGGGAACGGTGGCGGTGTTAGGGATCTTCATCGTCATCCTCGCGCCGCCGCTGCAGATGCCCGCCATCACACCGTTTGTGAATGGCGGCGGCTTTGTCGTGCCCGGCCCCGTTTTCCCCTTCGTCTGCATCACCATCGCCTGCGGGGCGGTGAGCGGATTCCACGCGCTGATCGCTTCGGGCACCACGCCGAAGCTGCTGGCCCGCGAGAAAGACATCCGCCTCGTCGGCTACGGCGCGATGGTGGTGGAAATGCTCGTCGCGCTGATGGCGATCATCGCTGCCTGCGCCCTCCATCCCGGCGAATACTTCGCGATCAACTCGCCGGTCGACCCGAACGACGCTGCGGCCGTGAAGGCCCAGATCGCTACCATCAACTCCTACGGCCCCGCCTACGCGGTGACTCTCGAACACATGCAGCAGCTCGCCCGCGATCTCGGCGAGCCGCACATGATCGGCAAAGTCGGCGGGGCGCCCACCTTCGCCGTCGGCATGGCGCAGATGTTTGCCAAGGTCATCCCCGGCAATACCGCGCTGTCGCTGTGGTATCACTTCGCGATCATGTTCGAGGCGATGTTCATCCTCACCACGCTGGATGCCGGCACCCGCGTTGGCCGCTTCATCCTCCAAGATTTGTTAGGCAATCTCTCGCCGCGCTTGCGCGACACCCGCTCGTGGTTTGCGAACATTCTCGCCACGGGCCTGCTGGTCGGGGCCTGGGGGTTTTTCCTCTATCAGGGCGCGCTCGATCCCGCGGGCATCGCCAAAAGCCTGTGGCCGATCTTTGGGATTTCTAACCAGCTTCTATCGGTCATCGCCTTTTGCCTGGGCACCGTCGTGCTGATCAAGATGGGCAAGGCCCGCTACTGCTGGGTCACGGTGCTGCCGATGATTTTCCTCACTGTGGTCACCTTCACTGCGGGCTGGTTGAAACTTTTTTCACCCGGCTCTGCGGGATTCATTCCGGCCATCCACGCTCTGGAAGGCAAGATCGCAGGCGGCCTGCCCGCACCCGCTCTGGCTGCCGCGCAAACCGCGCTATTCAACGCCCGTGTCGATGCGGTGGTCACCGCCACGTTTCTGCTGTTTGTCGCCATCATCGTGATAGGCAGCGCCCGCGAATGCTGGCTGTTGCTGACAAAACGCAAGGCCGGCGTGCTGAACGAAAGCGAATACATCGCGCTGAAGGATTGCTAAGCGACCCCCTGCGGAAAAAGCCCGGGATCAATAAACATCGCGCTGGTAGCGCTTGTCCTTCTTGAGTTGGGAAATGAAGGCAGCGGCCTCATCAGCACTGAGTTTGCCGTGTTCGCTGGCGATTTGAAGCAGGGCTTGATCAACGTCCTTGGCCATGCGGGAGGCATCGCCACAGACGTAGAAGGCGGCACCTTTTTGGAGCCAGTTCCAGAGATCGGCCCCGTTTTGGAGCATGAGGTGCTGGACGTAGAGCTTTTCCTTTTGATCGCGTGACCAGGCCAAGTCGAGCTGGTTCAGGACGCCGTCGGCATGGAGGGCTTCCAGTTCGTCTTGATAGAGGTAATCGGTGGCGCGGTGCGGATTGCCAAAGAAAAGCCAGTTGCGGCCCGAGGCGGCGGTGGCCTTGCGATCTTCCAGGAAGGCACGGAACGGCGCGATGCCCGTGCCGGGGCCGACCATGATGACATCCGTGGCGGCATCTGCCGGCAGACGGAACGCCTTGTTGCTGTGGACGTAGATGCGCGGTGGATTTTCGCTGCTGAGGCGGTCCGCGAGGAAGGTGGAGCAGATGCCACCGCGTTTGCGGCCGTGGCTTTCATAGCGGACGACGCCGACGCAGAGATGGACTTCGCCAGGATGCGCGCGTGGGCTAGAGGCGATCGAGTAGAGGCGCGGCTGGAGCTTTTTGAGCACCGAGACGAATTCTTCCCCGTCGGTGAAATCGGCGGGGTGGTCGATGACCAGATCGATCAAATCGCGGCCCCAGCAGAAGTCGTCGTAGGCTTGTTTATCGTCGGCCGCGACGAGCGAGCGGAGGAAGGGCGAGCCGCTTTTGGCCTGCCACTTTTGGAGGATCGACTTGTTGAGCGAGCCGATGTCGTAGTGGTGGATGAGGGCGTCGCGCAATGAAACTTCGCTGCCATTGGGCACTGGCACATCGCTGGGCTTGAAGGGGAGATTGGCGATGATTTCATCGACCACGTCAGGCGGGTTGAGCGGGAAAACGCCCAGCGCATCGCCGACCTCATAGTTCAAATCCGAACCTTCCAGAGAGAGCGCGATCTGGTGCGTTTGCTTGTTCCCCGGGCCGTTGAGATTGTGGTTCTGAAGAACGGCTGCGGGGAAGGGCCGAGTTTTCGAGTAGCCAGTCGGGAGGGGTTCGGATTCGGTCTCCACATTGCTGGGAAATCCGCTGCCGCCGGGCGACAACGCCGCGATGACTCCGGCAGACCAAGTTGCGTATGGAACGTCCGGATCCACATCCACGTCGACCCGTTCATAAATGCGGGTGGCGCCCAGGCTTTCGAGACGGGTGTCGATCTCGATGCCGCACTTGCAGAAATCGGGATAACTGGTGTCGCCGAGAGCGAGCACCGAGTACGAGAGCGATTCGAGACGGGGCGCGGCATCGCTCATCAACCAAGCGTGGAATTCGGTCGCGCTGTCGGGCGGTTCACCATCGCCATAGGTGGAGGTAATGATGAGCAGGTTTTTTTCGCCGCTGAGCTTGGCACAGTCGTAGTTGGCGACATCGTGGATTTCGGGGGCGAAATTGCCTTTTTTCAGGGTTTTAAGGAGCTTTTTAGCGAGCCCCTCGGCCGTGCCCGTTTGTGAGGCGTAAAGGACGGTGACCGGAACGGCAGGGCCGCTGGGACTGGTCGACTGGCCGCCCAGCGTCAAAATCTGGGTCAGAAAATTGCTAAGCCATGCGCGTTGCTCCGCCGTGAAAGGAGCGTCGTTAGGAATTTGAATCGGGGATGCCATGAATCGGAAGTATGAGCCGGAAGCGCCGGAACTTGCTCAGGTGGGCTCTGGGATTCAAGCCCGTTTCGTGCCAATCCCAGAGGATTTCCCGTGAGTGGGCGGAAAGGCATCGCTGAAGGGATTCTCCAGCGACTTTTTTCTCCGTGCGCCCGCGAGCGGAGTTTAGGATTTCCAGTTCAGCGCGCCTTTTTTGAGGGCGTAAACATAGGCGAAAACGAGGATGCCTGCAAAGCCAGCCATGCTGACCAAAGCGGCCGGTCCTTGGGCAGCGAGATCGCGGAACTGAACGGCCCATGGGTACATGAAGACGACCTCGATGTCGAAAATCACGAACAACATCGCCACCAGATAGAATTTGACCGAAAAGCGCGGGGAGCCCTCACCGATCGGCAACATGCCGCACTCATAAGCAGTGTCCTTCATCGCCGTGCGCTTGGCGGAACGGCCAAAAACGATGCTAAGCGATAGCGTGGAAACAGCGAAACCAAGTGCGATCAACACTTGGAAGAGGACGGGCAGGTAATCTTGGGGCATAAAATCGAGAGGCTGTGACCGCTTTCTAGGGCGCGATGCGGAAAATGGGTAGAAAAAAAACCCGCGCCCTTGAAATGGGCACGGGTTTTTCAGAAAAGAATCAATTGCGATTATTCTTCGTCTTGGGCCGCGGCGTCTTGAGCTGCCGCATAGGCGCTGGAGGCTTCATGCACGCGAGAGGTGCCTTTGTATTCCTTGCCGATTTTCTCAACTAGGCCACGAGTTACGAGGTTTTGGAGCTTCTCGTAGGCCCGCAGGCGCAGCATTTCTTCGCCGCCGCTAACGGCGTTGCGCACTTTCAGATTCGCAAAAACGCGCTCAAACAGATCGTTGAAACCGAAAATCTTTTTTTCAGCAAGAACGTTGCAAAGCTCATCGGTGACATGATCTGGAAGGCGACGGGAGAATCGGGTGCGTTTCGTAGTAATTGCCATAACGAGGTGATTATACACCCTTCCGTGACAAAAGCGACTCAAATATTTTCGGGCTGTTTATCTCAGTTGAAACGGGAGATTTTTCAAGCTGGAAATCTCATGACTGCGGAAAAAAGATCGAAGTTTCGGCAGGATCCTAGCTTGACAGGTCGGCGATTTCCTCCAATCTCCCCTTCCCAGCCGCGTCGGTAACGTGGCAGGAACCACCATTCCCATGAAAAAGGACCTTCATCCGAAATACAATCCGGTCGTCTTCGTTGACATGACCACCGGCAAACGTTTCATCAGCCGCTCGACCAAAGCCTCCGACAAAAAGGAAGTGATCGATGGCGTGGAACACAGCCTGATCTCGATCGGCATCACTTCCGATTCCCATCCGTTCTTCACTGGCCTAGCCCAGTTTGTCGATACCGAAGGTCGCATCGACAAATTCCAAAAGCGTTTCGGTGCCGTTCGCCGCGTCGGGAAGCCGAAACTCGACTGATCCAGTCATTTATCCCGAATTTCACTCAAATCGCCTGGCCGCCTCGTTGCAGCCGGGCGTTTTGTTTTTTGAGAGTGGTGGTTGATCGGGGCGCGGGTTTGGCGAGCGCGCGGTGGTAAAACTCGTGAAGTTTGGTCTGGAGAAGTTTTTTGTCGGGCAGAAAGGTTTGGTAGTTGGCGATGAGGGCCGGCGAGAGGGAGCGGCGGAGGGCGTATTCGACGACTTCACTGTCCTTGGAGGCGCACAGGAGAAGGCCGATGGAGGGGTTTTCGTGGGGTTTGCGAACGTCGCTATCGAGGGCTTCGAGGTAGAACTGGAGTTTGCCGAGGTGCTCGGGTTCGAAGCGGTCGATTTTGAGTTCGACGGCGACCAAGCAGTTCATGCCGCGGTGAAAGAAGAGGAGATCGAGGGCGAAATCGCGGTTGCCGACTTGGAGCGGGTACTCTGAGCCAACAAGGCAGAAATCGCGTCCCATTTCGGTGATGAGATCCCGAAGCTGGCCCAGCAAGCCGCCGTGGAGGTCGGCCTCGGTATGATGATGGTCGAGTTGTAGGAATTCTAGGATGTAGCTGTCCTTGAAGATGGTGGCCGCGGCGGGCTGGGTGAGCGCGAGTGCAGCGGATATTTTTGGCGGATCGAGGATGGTACGCTCAAAAAGGGCAGCTCGGAATTGACGTTCCAATTCGCGGCTGGACCACTTTTCGCGGGCGGCCAGACGCAAGTAGAACTCACGCTCATCAGGCTACTTTGACTGACTGAGAATGATCAGATTGTGAGTCCACGGCAATTGTCTCAGCAGTGCTGAGACAATTGGTTGATCACGGTAGACTTCGTAAAATTGGCGCATCCGAAACATGTTTTGGCGAGAGAATCCCTTCAGTCCCGGCTGGGTTCGGGCGAGAAACCCAGCAAGTTGATCGACCACACCCGCACCCCATTCGGCGGCCTCGATTTTTCGGCTGATGGTTTGCCCGACCTGCCAATAGAGGTCGATCAGCTCGACATTGACCGCTTGGAAGGCGCGTTGGCGGGCGGATTGGATGAGGCGAAGCACTTCATCGAAATCCGCAGGTGGCGGCACGCCAGGGGAAGTTGTGCGGAGATTGGGCATGATTTTGGCGAATTACAGGGGGGGATGGAAAACGAACAAAGGGGATCAGGATACCACGCAATTCGTCGTGACCATAGAGGAAAAGGGCTGCCCGAAAGACGGCTCATGCGAAACCCTGTTTTGTTTGCTCTGGACTTGCCTCTTTGTTCCTCATTCTCGAAGTTTGCCCCGTGCTCGCGAAACGAATCATCCCCTGCCTAGATGTGACCGATGGCCGCGTGGTCAAAGGCGTGAACTTTGTCGATCTCATTGACGCGGGAGATCCCGTGGAGTGCGCCATCGCCTACAATGAGCAACAGGCCGATGAATTGGTGTTTCTGGACATCACCGCATCGTCGGACAATCGCCGCACAATGGTGGATGTGGTCCGCCGCACGGCGGAAAAATGTTTCATCCCACTAACCGTGGGCGGTGGGATCCGCACGGTGGAGAATATGCGGGAGATGCTGCTGGCAGGCGCGGATAAGGTGGGAGTGAATACTTCGGCCGTGACGAATCCTTCGCTGGTCGATGCCGGGGCCAAGGCATTTGGTAGCCAGTGCATCGTCGTTGCGATCGACGCGAAACGGGAAGGGCCCGGCAAGTGGGGCGTCTACACCCATGGCGGGCGCACGGCCGTGGGGCTGGATACCGTTGAATGGGCCAAGGAGGTCTGGCGGCGCGGTGCGGGTGAGATCCTTTTGACCAGCATGGACTCGGACGGCACGCAGGCGGGCTACGATATCGAGCTAACCGCGGCAGTTTCCTCGGCCGTCGGGATTCCCGTCATTGCCAGCGGCGGTGCGGGCAATCTGGATCACATGGTGGATGTGTTGAATGCGGGAAAAGCGGACGCAGTCCTGGCGGCGAGCATTTTTCACTTCGGCAAACACACGGTCGGCGAGGCGAAGCGCCATTTCGCAGAGCGCGGCGTGGCGGTGAGACCGATGGTGTTTTAAGCCCTCGCGACGGCGAATTCTAACGGCGGCGCGATTGCTCTTCGATGAAGATTTCCGCGAGGCGGAAGCAACGGCGCGATAGGTCTTTCGCGTCATTATCGCCGATGAGAGCCACGCCTTCCTCGCTGATTTCGGCGAGGAAGATTTTCCAAGCCATCTTGGTCAATAGTTCGGGATCGATTTTCGGGCGCGATGGCGTCTGGGCTTGAGGAGCTGGCCGTGGCACGGAATCCTTGGCAGCGGGTAGTTGTGCTTCCTCATTGCTGGTGTCGTTGGCCTGACTTTTGCCCTTGCGGCGACGGCGCTTGCGCTTGGCTGGCTCGCCGGACGAGGCAGCGCCACCTGCGGATTCGGCCTCTGGCTCTGGCCAATCGCCACCGACGACAGCAGCAGTGTGTTCGGCAGGTTCGGCGTCCCGAGACGCGATTTCGGGCATCACCGGAGTAATCGGCTCATCAGCAGCAGGAGCCGTCTTGGCGACTTTCTTGGGCCGTGGTTTTGCCGCAGCTGCCGCAGATCTTTTTGGGGAGGTGGGAGATTTGTCACTCATTGGGTAAGAAAAATTAAAGGTTCACATCGGCTGCAAGCAACCCAGAAGAATTTAGAAGTTTTTAATGTCATCGCGATTTGTTGTATCCGATGGCGTTGCTGGTTTAGTTAGCTTGTCTTTGCCGGATGACCAAAGATCGAAGTCCGGATTTTGGGTGCTTTTGTGTGCTTTGCCATCCAATTTGATCGCGGTGCGGTAGCGGTACTCGCCCCCCCAAGGGTCGACGATCTTGGTAGTGATGGAAGCCGTGCCTGAGGTCCACTTCTGTTTGCCGACCGCAGGGTCGAGCTCGGCCAGATAGAGTTTCTTGGTGGTGTCACTCAACGCATCGAAATAGAGGCGCTGGAACAGAATGTTGCTCTGGCCGATGCCATTGGCAGAATCGTCGGTTGAATCGTCGGTGGGTGGGTAAGAACCCGCATCGAGTTTGTATTCTTCCAATGCCTTGGAGATGAGGGCGATTTGGACGCGCGCTTTTTCATTGGCCTGGCGATCCTTGACGAATCCCGCACCGCTGACGACCAGTCCCGCGAGAATGAGGATAATCGTAATCACTGTGATTACCTCAATCAGGGTGAATGCAGCGCTACCGCGGCGTGTGGGCATCTTCATTGAGTTGCTGAGTTTCTGGGGATGATGGCCAAGCGATTACTGGTTACCCATGGTCGAGATCATCTTGATCAGGGGCAAGAACAGGGCAAACACGACCGCACCAACAATCAAGGCGAGGATCACGATCATGATCGGCTCGAGAATCGAAGTCAGGGCGGTAACGGCATTATCAACCTCATCGTCGTAGACGTCGGCGACCTTTAGGAGCATTTCAGGGAGTTTGCCGGTTTCTTCGCCGACATCGACCATGGAAATAACCATGTTGGGGAAGACGCCAGATGCTTGCAGTGGCGTGACAATGGTTTCGCCTTCTTTAACCGCTTCGTGAACTTTCTCGATCGCTCGGGAAATAATGACATTGCCCGCTGTATCACGGGTGATATTGAGGGCCTGAAGGATCGGGACGCCGGAAGTTACCAAGGTTCCCAAGGTGCGTGAAAAACGGGAAACCGCGCTCTTGCGCTGGATATCGCCGAGGATCGGGATTCTCAGCAACATGGTGTCTATCATGATGCGGCCGGGAGGAGTCTTGCCCCAGAGGTTGAAGAGGAAGAGAAAGATGCCAAATATGATAAACACGAACACCACGTTGGGAACCCAGAATGGGTTGGCCAGAAAGAACGCTGACATGCCAAAGACAATCTGGGAAATCAACGGCAACTCGGAGCCGGTGTCGCTGAACATCTCCGTGAACTTTGGCACGATGAAAATCAGCAGGAAGACGAGGATACCAACGGCGATGATCATGACGATCACGGGATAGACCATCGCGGAAACGATCTTGCTCTTCAGCTTTTCGGCCTTCTCCTGATACTCCGAAAGGCGGTTAAGCACGGTTTCAAGAACACCGCCGAGTTCACCCGCTTTGACCATATTGACATAGAGCTTGTTGAAAATCTTCGGGTGTTGGGCGAGTGACTCGGAAAAGGTAGCTCCGCCTTGGACGTTTTCCGCCAAAGCGTTGACGGTGGCTCGAAGCACTGGATTTGACTCCTGTTTTTCGAGCACCGTGAGACTGCGGAGGAGCGGTAAGCCGGAGTCGATCAAGGTGGCAAGTTGGCGGGTAAACATCGCCAAGCTCTTCGGTTTGACACTGCCGCCTACTTTACCTTTGGAGACCGTTTTTACCTTGGCTTTGCCCTTGGCCTTGAGCGGGGCCACCTTGCCCTTGGCCTTACCCTTTGCTGCACCCTCTTCGCTGATCTGGGTCGGGTAGAGTCTCTTGGCGCGCAGCTGTTGGATCGCTTCTGACTCAGACGTGGCAGAGATCACACCGGTGGTTTGTTCACCTTTAGGATCGAGAGCTGAATATTGATAATTGGCCATGAGTGCAGGTGTATCTTACGAAAGGCAAGGCTGATTAGTAAAGGATGGAAGTCGGTGGAAAGCAAAAATGGCTTACGCGCGAGAACATGCTGTAATCTGGAGTGTCAGGTGTATTTGAGCACTTCCTCAATGGTTGTCTGGCCGAGATAAATGCTTCGCAGGCCATCCTCACGCAGCGTGTTCATGCCGAGTTCGATCGCTTTTTGTTTGAGTACGACGGTAGGAGCCCGCGAGGTGATGAGTTCGCGAATCGGGTCGGTGATATTAAGCAATTCGTAAAGCCCACGGCGACCGCGGTAGCCTGACTGACCGCAGATTTCGCATCCGGCACCTGTGAAAAACTCCTTGTCGCCGAGCTCATGCGCTGAGATCCCCAGTTGATTAAGAATGGCTTCGTTGGGCTCGTAGGTCGTCCTGCAATCCTTGCAGATCGTGCGTACCAGACGCTGGGCAAGAATTCCTTCGAGCGAAGCGGAGACAAGGAATGGCTCGCAGCCCATGTCAACCAGACGTGTCACGGCACCAGGCGCGTCGTTGGTATGGAGAGTCGAAAGAACCAAGTGACCTGTCAGGGCGGCCTGAATCCCGATGGTCGCGGTTTCTTTATCGCGCATTTCCCCGATCATGATCCGGTCTGGGTCTTGGCGTAGAAAGGCCCGGAGGATTCGGGGAAAGTCGAGGCCGATCGCCTCATTGATGGGAATTTGAATGATCCCATCAATGTCATATTCGACGGGATCCTCTGCGGTCAGCAGTTTGGCATCGATGGTATTGATCCGGCGCAGGGCGGCATAGAGGGTTGTGGTTTTACCCGCGCCCGTAGGGCCCGTGACGATGAAGATGCCGTTCGGCTTTTCAATCGTTTCGGTGATATAGTTGTAAATGTGATCGGTTAGGCCCAGATTTTCGAGCGAAAGATTGACCGAAGAGCGGTCGAGCACCCGCAACACGATTGATTCACCGTGATGGGTGGGCAGCGAGGATACACGCATATCCACTTGCTTGTCGCCGACTTGTTTGACGATTCGGCCGTCTTGGGGAAGACGCCGCTCGGCGATGTTCATGTTGGCCATCACCTTAACGCGCGAAATAATGGGCAGGGCGAGATGAATCGGCGGCGGTGCCATTTCATAAAGTGCGCCATCGACCCGGTAGCGGATCCTGAAGTCTTTTTCAAAGGGCTCGAAGTGAATGTCGGAGGCCTTTTCCTTGATCGCCTGGTAGAGAACTAGGTCAACATAACGAATAATAGGTGCTGAATTGGCCTCCGATTCGAGATCTGTAACGCTCAGGGATTCGCCAGCAACGACGAACTGGTTAAGAATATCCTCCATGGCCTTGCCCTCGCCGCCATAGCATTCGTTAATCTTTGCCTCAACTAGGTAATCGGGGGCTATGACGACATTGATCTCGCGCCCCAAAGCGAAATGGAGGTCTTCCGCAGTCTGCGGATTCAACGGATCGACCAGAACCACATAAAGGCCGTTTTCATTAAAATTGACAGGCAGCGCGCCGTGCAATCGAGCCGTCCCTGCAGGAACCAACGCTAGCAGAGCCTCTGATGGATTCCAGTCGCGGAGATCAACCATGCTGGTGTGCAACTCGGAAGCAATGATCGGCCAAATGTCATCGCGGTGCTGGATGACTTCAAAATCAGCCAGCACTTCCGCAATCGTCTTTCCGCTTTGGCTAATCTCAGCAAGGATGTCTTGGGAGAGCGCTTCGTCGATCAGACTGCGTGACTGAAAAAGTTCAATGATCTGTTGATTTTCCATGAGACGGCAAAAACGAAAGTTATTAAATAATCGATGGCGGGCCTAATTAGTCAAAATCTGACATGGTAGCGTGGGCGACCTCACTACCCGAAGTTAACCCTGAAAGCACCTTGCGGATGCCGTCTTCGCGCAGGGTGCGCATGCCAAGTTCGCGGGCGCGACGGCGCAGTTGGGTGGTCGTCAGTACGGTATTGATCATGGTGCGAACCTCATCATCGATTTGGAAAATTTCAAAGATCCCCATTCGTCCCTTGAAGCCGTTGCCGCGGCATTTTTCGCAACCCACGGCGGCGAAAATCGTGGCGTCTACCATGCGGGACGAATCCAGAGATAGAGCCCGCAGCTCTTTATCCGTGAGCACCGCAGGGGCCTTGCAAATCGGGCAAAGTTTCCGCACCAACCGCTGAGCAAGAACCGCACGCACGGCAGAGGCGATCAGGAATGGCTTTACACCAATGTCGGCAAGACGGGCAACGGCGGATGGAGCATCATTGGTGTGCAAGGTGGAAAAAACCAAGTGCCCCGTGAGTGATGCATTGATCGCGATATTCGCTGTTTCCGCGTCGCGAATTTCACCAATCATTATGATATTCGGGGCCTGGCGGAGCATCGCTCGGAGCGCTGCGGCGAAGGTCATGCCAATGTCAGTTTTAACCATGACTTGGTTAATCCCTGGAAGCTCATACTCCACAGGATCCTCAACTGTGATGATCTTTTTATCCGGCTTGTTGATCACATTGAGACAGGCGTAGAGCGTCGTCGTCTTGCCTGAGCCCGTGGGCCCCGTGACGAGAAGAATCCCGTCGGGAAGGCCCAGAAGTTGCTCGAAAGTCGACTGGTCGTCCGAAAAAAATCCAAGCTCAGGAAGGCCGAGCAGAAGCGAGGTCTTATCCAGAATCCGCATGACTATGGACTCACCGTGGTTGGAAGGAACGGAGGAAACCCGTAGATCCACTTCCTTGTCTCCCATCTTGAGTTGAATGCGACCATCTTGCGGAAGGCGTTTTTCCGCAATGGACATCGTGCCACTCATCACCTTCAACCGGGCAATGATCGCAGGCAGAAGTTTTTTCGGATGGGTATCCACATGAACCAACTTGCCGTCCATACGGTATCGAACACGGACTGAAGTTTCGAGAGGCTCGATATGGATGTCCGAGGCGCGCAAACGAAACGCCTCTGTCAGCAACTGCATCACGAGACGAATGATCGGCGCGTCTGCACCACCGGCTCCAGCCTCGGTATCGCCACCACCCACCGAGAAGTCGGAGGATTCAGCGGCGTCCATTCCAACTGTTCGATAGAAATGACGAAGATGGTCTTGGATATCCTGATGGGTGACACAGATCAGATTCAACTCGCGGCCAATCACATGAGGCAGGCTGTCCAAGGCCTCGAAATCCAAGGGATCTGCCAGCGCGACTGTGAGAGAAGCTCCATCGTCCTGCAGCGGAATGACCCGATAGCGTCTGGCAACATCATCGGGAATGGCAGCGGTGATACCCGGATCGATCACCACATCCGCAAGACGAACGTATGGCATGCCTGCATTTACGGCGAGAGTCTTGGCGACGTCTTCCTGGGTAATGGAGCTATGAGCCAAGAGATGTTCGATAATCGTTTCACCCCCGACCAGAGATTTTCGAGCCCGTGCAAGTTCATCAGCACTCACCATGCCGGCCTCGGTGAGCAATTCTGCAAGATAATCTTCGTTGGAAAACACTGGGCTACGAGTCCTTAAAGGTGGATTTTCTGAATGAGGAATCTGAGTCAACTTTTCAGCGACGCTAAGATCAGATTGACCGAGAATCGCCTGGCTTGTCAATCAGCAGCAGACGAAGAATGATTGATTTTATCGCTACTGCGCGATATTTTTCGGGTCGTATCCCAAATGTAAGCTCACGCCTTTTGGCTTAAAATGGCAGACGGTGGCCAACCGATCAAAGTTTTACGGCTAAGCGGGTTTGACGGGACAAGGGAAACTCCTGGGCCGCGTAGGCATGTGAACGGCGGTGGATGCCAACCAGCATGCCCACAGCCGCCAGACAAAACACAATACTGGTTCCACCGTAACTGACAAACGGTAACGGCAGGCCATCGTTTGGCAGCAGCGCCGTGGTGACCCCGATATTCTGCATCGCAGGAACGACAATGACGCAAGTCAAGCCCAGCGCCATGCAACGATTGAACATATTGGTCGCTTGTAGTGCGATTCCACAACCCGCAACGGCAATCAAAACGTAACACAGCACCACGCCTAAGGTAAATGGCAGGCCCAGTTCCTCACCCACAACTGGAAAAATGAAATCGATGTGGGCAAAGGTGAGAGTCCCGAATTTCTCGACTCCGTTACCAAGGCCAACGCCCCATGGACCTCCATTCCCGAGAGCAAGCAGTCCTCGCCATTGCTGCATTCCCTTATCGAGTTGATGATTTTCCAAATCCAGCCACGCATCGATCCGCGTCCGCCGAACCACGTCGTGCATCACATAAAAGTAAGCCCCGGATATCACCAAAGCGGCCGTTGGGACGGCGTAAAGCAGGCGGCTTCCAGCACAAAACATCATCGTACCCACCACCACGGAAAGAGTTAGAGCCGAGCCAACATCCGTCTCGATCGCGATTAGAACAATCAAGATCCCCGCAATTAGGCCCGGGATGACGAAGCCGCGCCAGAAGGTACGCACTTCAGTCTGCCATCTGGCGAACCAGGTCGAAAGGATGATGACGATGAAAATTTTTACGGCTTCCGATGGCTGAAACTGACCAATCAGCGGAACCATGATCCAACGGCGAGAACCGAGCTGTGGCGCTGCAATGCCCGGCACAAAACAAAGCACCAGCAAGATGAATGACCCAAGGAAGAGGTACGGTGCGAACTTTCGAAGCCAGTCTAGGGGAGTATTAGCCGCCACAACCGCCACAACCAAGCCGAAGCCCACCATATATGCCTGACGTGACATGAAATGATAAGGCCCAAAGCCCTTCACCCACGCACCCGTACTCGTCAACATGATCAGCCCAAGTGCAACCAATGCCGCAACGGCAGCACACAGCAGAATTGAACAATGGCGAGTCATTGGGATATCAAATCAACGGGGTATAATGAGGCTCATGCCAGCCTTGATCTTACGAGCATCGCTGATGCCATTGGCTTTCATGAGCACATCCTGACTCACCTTGAAACGGTTAGAGATCCGCCAGATACTATCACCGGGTTGCGTGGTGTAGTTTTTCGTGCCAGCCACTGCCGGGACGGGAGCGATCTCCATAGCGGCGGCTCGAGTCGCACTTCGTTTAGGACTCACCAACTGGGCGCGGGGCGCGCCACTAACATCGACTGGAACCGCCTCGACGAGACCACGATCTTTATCTGGCGGAGTTTGCTGACGGATCGCCGCAACTTCAGGTGGGTCGACAGCGACGATGCGCTTCGGCGGAATTTTAAGATTCATGCCGGACCTGATTTCAACATTCTGGTTGATCGCCCGGAGATCTTTTTCATCCACACCTTCCGCAGCAGCAATACGGGTGTAGTTATCGCCCGCCCGCACGGCGACGGAATTTTCACCCGCAGCCAGACGAGGAAGATCGGAACTCGTGGGGGTTGCGCCCTTGGCGATGACGTCTGCTTTTTTCTCCACCTTTTCCTGAGACCCATCGGGTCTACGACCATCCAAAAACTTCTGGTGTACGAAAATCAAACCGATCGCCACGATATGTATCAAAAATACGATCGTCAGCGCACGGGAAATTTTTGAGCTATTGTCTTCAGCATCCATCTCCGCAGTAGCCGCAACACGTTGCTTACGGCTACCGGTGACAGCACTCAGACGCTTAAAAATCCCTTTGGTTACGGGACGACGTTTGACAGGCAGAGTATTGGGTTTCATAGCGTTTTAGGAAAGTTGGTGAATGAGATCGCGAAATACATTGCCGCGCTGTTCGTAGCCAGTGAACTGATCGAATGAAGACGTTCCAGGAGAGAGCAAGACGGTTGAACCGTTTGGCGCGAGACTGCGGGCCACCGCAACGGCGTCGACCAAGGTAGATACCGATTCACAAGGCACAACAGAAGAGAAAAAATCTGCCAAAGGCCGTGAAATCTCACCAAAAGTAATAACGGCAAGCGCCTTTTCAGCCAGCAACGGCAACAACGCCCGGTAGTCCAGGCCTTTGTCCTTGCCGCCAGCAATGAGGACCACAGGACGCGTCTGGGATCGCAGAGCGCTTTCCAATGCGTGAAGATTGGTAGCCTTTGAATCGTTGAGGTATTCAACGCCGTCAAGTGTCCGGATCAGCTCACAGCGGTGTGGCGGCGGCGTGTAGCTGCAGAGAGCCTCGCGCATCACTTGTGCAGAAATGCCGATCACCTTGCACGCCGCGAGAGCCGCCATGAGGTTTTCCGCATTATGAAGACCGCGCAATTGGGTATCGCTCGCCATGTCCAGCCAAGTTTCATCCATGTGCTGGATTGTCTGCCCGTCAGAATACCAATCCGCGGCACGATCCGTGGTTGAAAAATGAACCACCTTCGGAGCCATTTGAGGTAGGCATTCTCCACTGCGCACCACAGCCGTATCCTCAGCCACCTGATTTAAGAAAATCCTCAGCTTGGCACAGCGATAGGCATCCACGCTCGGATAACGATCCAAGTGATCGGGCGCGAAATTGAGCCAAATAGAAACGACCGGATGAAGGGCACGAATCGTTTCCAATTGAAACGAGCTGAGCTCTAAGGACACAACTGCAGGCTGATTTTCTTGGAGCACGACTTCTGCGAAAGGCACTCCATAGTTCCCGCATGCATTGCCTCCTAAGCCCGCGTGGGAGAGAATACGCTCAATAATCTCGGTCGTGGTGGTTTTCCCATTGGTACCCGTGATGCCGATGATGCGGCCTTGATAATAGCGGGCGGCTAACTCCACTTCACCCACCACCTCACCTGCTTGACGGGAAAAGGCCGCGACGTAGGAGCCGTAAGTGTCGATGCCCGGACTAACAACCAAAAGATCTGACACCAACTCGCTGCCATCCGACTCCGACGCATAGGGGTGAATCTCGACCTCTTCAGGCAGACCGACAAATGCTTCCGGCCCTGCAAGATCCCATGCAGAAACCCTAGCACCATCGCGCAAGGCGAGCGCGGCAGCGGCCCGCCCGCTGCGGCCCACACCCAGAATGGCGACATGTTTTCTAGTTAGACTCATGGCTCAGTTAGGCAATCTTGAGAAGGGCAAGGCCGAAGAGGGCCAGCATGATTGAAATAATCCAAAAACGGATGATCACTTGATTTTCATGCCAACCGAGCAGCTCAAAATGATGGTGAATCGGCGACATCTTAAAGATCCGCTTTTTGCGCAGTTTGAAACTGCCAACCTGGAGAATTACCGACATCGCCTCCATCACAAAGACTCCACCAATAATGACCAGCAAGAGTTCTTGCTTGGTGCAAATCGCAGCCGTCCCAAGAGCGCCGCCGATCGCCAAGGAACCGGTGTCTCCCATAAAAACTTTCGCAGGATGGCAGTTGAACCAGAGGAAGCCAAAACAAGCCCCCACCAGCGCCATCAGAAATACCGCCAACTCGCCAAGATAGCGGTTGTGCGGAATTACTAGATACTCGGTCGCCATGAAAAAATGACCGGCCAGATACGCCAGAAATGCATAAGAGAGTGCTACACTGATGGTGGTGCCTGTCGCCAGCCCATCGAGCCCATCCGTCAGGTTCACTGCATTGGAGCAACCGACAATCACAATGGCAAAAAATGGGATCACCATCCAGTGAAGGTCGACGATAGCGACCTTGAAAAGCGGGAAGGTAATCGCCCCAATTCCAATCGAGTTTTGACCAAGGCGATACCCTGCGAGCCCATCGGCGATTTGCTGAGGGGCTGCCCCGAAACCGGAGATCTCTTTTTTAAAATAAATGAAGCAGGCCGCCAACAAGGCTATGAGAAGCTGCCAACCGATTTTCTGACGACTGCTGATTCCATCCGACTTTTTTTCCTTCACCTTCTTGAAGTCATCACAAAATCCCAACAAGCCACAGGCCGCCATCGTGCAGGCACACACGGCGATGAACGGATTCAGAGGACGGGCAAAGACGAGCGTTGAAACCATCACCGAGCCAATAATCAGCACACCGCCCATGGTAGGGGTTCCCACCTTGCCGCCGTGAAGCTCCGCGAGTTTATGCACTTCATCCGCTGTCCGAATCGGTTGGCCCACCTTGAGCGAAATCAGGCGACGAATCACCCGAGGCCCGAAAATCACCGACAAAATAAACGCCAGCAAACCGGCGCACGCCGCACGAAAGGTGATGTACTGAAACAAATTCAAAAACGAGCAGACATGAGCCCACCCCTGATGACCCGAGACACGCTCAGCTTCGAATGTTTGATACCAGAAATCGTAAATTGCAGGGAGCATCAGTTGCGGGGAAATACTGCGTTCATCACGCGTTCAACAGTGGCGGCGCGACTGCCTTTGAATAGGACAGCATCGCCGGGTTTTACCTCGCGCCTCAACCACGCGGCTGCCTGTTCGAGATCCGGAAAATAGGAATCGGTTTTAGCACCCTGCGCGATGCCTTCGGAACCTTCACCCACCGCGACCACGGTGAGTTGACGCTTCGCTGCAAGGGCGCCTATGCGCAAATGCTCTGCGGGAGCGTGCGTACCAAGTTCACCCATGCGACCGAGAACGATGATCCTTCGCGAGTTGTCACCGACGGGGGTGTCCGCCAAAGTTTCGATGGCTGCCACCATGGATTCGGGGTTCGCATTATAGGTATCATCGATGACCGTTGTGCCACCGTGATCATATCGACCCAATCTTCCACCCGTGAGAGTGGCGCTGGACAGTCCAGCTGCGATTTCAACCGGAGAAATCCCGAGTTTCCATCCTACTGCTGCAGCCAGCAAGGCGTTGGTCACCATGTGGCGACCCGGCACTGCAAGCGCAACCTCCGCCGAACCTGCACCGTCGATGACGAGAGTGAATCGGGTCCCATCCGCGTCTGAGCGCAGATTTTCGGCACGGACCATGCCGTGACTATTGCCGACCACCACCATCGTGGCCCGCGACTGCTGGCGCAAATAATCGCCGAACTCGCACGTCGCAGGAAAAAACAAAATGCCATCCGATGGAAGTGAGCGAGCGAGCATACCTTTTTCCTCAGCAATCGCCTCACGGGTTCCCAAAAACTCGATATGCGCAGTGCCGATGTTGGTGATAATACCGTAGTTTGGCTGAGCGATTTCGCACAATGGGGCAATCTCGCCTGCATGGTTCATTCCCATTTCCCAAACAGCGGCCGTATGCTGTGGCGTTGTCTCAAGAATCGTTAGGGGCACGCCGATGTGATTATTTAAATTTCCACGGGTGGCGGAAACGTTAAAGCGCTGGGAGAGAACTGCCGCCGTAAAATCCTTGGTGCTCGTTTTGCCATTCGAACCAGTGATCGCCACCACGGGGATGTCCAATTGCTTCCGCCACCAGAGCGCCAGTCGCTGTATAGCTAGCAGCGTGTCGGGCACCACGATCACTGCCGCATTTTCAGGCACCACTCCTGACCACTCACGAACAATCACAACGCAGGCACCCGCGGCCAGTGCCTGCGCGGCAAAGGCATCGCCAATAAACTTGTCACCGCGAAGCGCAAAAAAAACCGAAGCAGGCGGGAGCTTTCGAGTGTCGGTTGAAACACCCCCGGTGACCATCACGTCTCCCCCACCTGCGGCAATTGATGTGCCGAGGATATCCGCAATTTGCTGGGCAGAAATCGGATTCATCGCATGTCTGAAATAGCTTGGGCACGTTCACGCAGGGCCTTGCTTGCATGTTTATGATCGTCAAAATCAATGCTGAATTCTGCGAATTGTTGAGTCGTCTCGTGACCTTTTCCAGCAATGAGAATGATGTCTCCAGAAAGCGAATTTCGCACCGCGAAGTCGATAGCTTCGGCACGGTCGGGAATACTGCGGAACGCCTTGCCCGCCAACCCGGCTTCGATTTCGCGAATGATCGCAAGTGGGTCTTCAGAGCGAGGATTGTCGGAAGTGACCACACAGGCGTCACTGTGTCGGGCAGCGGCGACTGCCATCAAAGAGCGCTTACCCTTGTCTCGATCTCCCCCACAACCAAAGACCGTAATCAGTCGGCGTGGGCTCAGCTCGCGAAGCGTACGGCAAGCGTTTTCCAAAGCATCGGGCGTGTGCGCGTAGTCGACAAAAACCGTGGCTCCGCCGGCGTTTCCAACATTTTCCATGCGGCCTGGGACTTGCGGCACATCGACCAGCGAGGCGACAGCGTCTCGCACACGAATTCCACAAGCACTGGCTGCCGCGATGGCGCCGAGAAGATTATAGGCGTTGAATCGTCCAATTAAAGGAGCCCTGACCAAGAAGGTTTTTCCTTTCGCCGCGAGTTCAAACTCCATGCCACGGGCAGTTTGGCGGAAGTTATTCGCGCGAAAATCGCAATGCACACCGAATCCAAATCGAATGAGGGGCATCTTTCCTTCCAGCGAAGCCGCCAGATCCGCCCCACAGGCATCGTCGATGTTGATTACCGCCACCGGCTTTTTACCCAGAGGGTTGGCTGCTAAGTCGTGAAACCAACCTGCTTTCGTCTTGAAATAGGCGTCAAGCGTGCCGTGATAATCGAGGTGGTCCTGGGTCAGATTGGTAAAGACACAGGCGTCGAACCCGATCGCCGAGACCCGCTTCTGATCAATGCCGTGCGACGAAACTTCCATCGCCACGCCGCGGCAGCCATGGTCCCTCATCCGGGAAAGCAATGCCCCAAGTTCAATCGGGCCAGGTGTCGTGTGACTCGCCGTTTGAATCGTTTCACCGTCATCCACCAGAATTGTGCCGATCATTCCAGCGCGATGCCATGCGGACTTCATCACGCGATGAAGCAAAAACGTGGTGGTTGTCTTACCATTCGTACCGGTGACACCTGCAACGGCGAGATCTTTCCAGGGATCACCCGCTAGCGTAGAGACGAGAACAGAGAGCGCTGCACGACTGTCCGCCACATGCAGCCATGCCGCAGGCGCGGCGTAATCGGCCGGTGGAGCAAACTCTGCCAAAATCGCAGAAGCTCCAGCGGCAAGGGCGTCATTGATAAATCGATGGCCATCGACAGAGGTGCCACGGATGGCAACAAAAATCATTCCCGGGCCCACCTCCTGCGATGAAGCGGTCAGGGCTTGGATATCGGCATCTAACGATCCAGTGACCGTAACTCTTGGAAGACTAGTAATAAGATCGCGAAGAATCATTGGGCAGTGGTGGCAAGCGGAGAGGAAATCGGTTCAGTCGGTTTTAAGTTCATATATGCAGCAACACGTGATGCAATTTTGCTGAATGCGGGCGCAGCAATCGTCCCACCAAAACGGGTGATTTTTTGGGTTCGGGGATCATCGATCACCACAATGCAGACGAAAGCGGGATCTTGGGCAGGCATCATTCCCGCAAACGAGACGATGTAGCTATTTGGTAGATAGCCACCCTTTGGGTTGTGCTTCTGGACCGTGCCGGTTTTTCCCGCGACGCGGAAGCCAGGGACCGCAGCCCGAGTCGCTGTGCCACCCGTTTGGATGACCTTTTCAAGTGCCTCGCGCATTTGCACGGCTGTTTTTGGCTTGATGACGTCATTGACGACTTCTGGCAGGTAATCTTCGACGACCGTGCCATCATTGGCGATGAGAGATTTAATAATATGGGGCTTTCGAAGTTTCCCATCACTGGCAATCGCCGAATAAGCGCACGCCAACTGTAAGGGCGTCACATTCGAGGCGTAACCAAAGCAAGCACGCGAGAAATCAACTTCATTACCTGTATTGCGCGCAATCCCTGAGCTTTCTCCGCTCAGTTGTATTCCTGTTTTCTTACCAAATCCATAATTGCTCAGGTACTCGTAAAAACGTTTTGCTCCAAGCTTGCGGCCGATTCCATAAGTCCCAATATTATTTGAATGCTGCAAGACTTCCTCGAAACTCAGCATTCCGGCTGGATGCTCATCTTTCACGACAACCGCTCCTGTACTAAAATATCCGTTATGGCAGTCGAGCATGGTTTTGGGAGTCACCAACCCCTCATTCAATGCCCCCGAAGTGGCCACAATCTTAATCGTTGAACCTGGCTCGTAAATCGTCTGGATGGCATAGTTGTAGCCATTTGTGGCGATGTCCTGCTTGTGATTTAGATCGAAATGCGGACGGCTTGCCATCGCGATGACCTCGCCCGTCTTCGGATCCATCATCACAACGGCACCACGGACTGACTCGAACTCAGCGAGATCCGCATCCAACTCTTCCTCGACGATGGCTTGGATGCCTATATCAATCGTCAACTTCACATTCAACCCTGCACGCGGCGGCTTCAAACTCGCCACATTACCGGGAACCACCAACCCCCTTGCATCGCGAAAATGCTCACGCCGACCATCCCGGCCAGCTAGATATTTTTCCATGGAAGACTCAATCCCAAATCGCCCAAGAACCTGCGTGTGAGACTTACCCTCTTCGTCGACTTTCTCAGACTCGCCAGTAAAGCCAATCAGGTGAGTCGCGAGATTGGGTGATGTGTACCAACGCTTGATCGAGCTCTCAAATTCGAATCCTGCAATCCAGTGCTCATCGATGGCCTCACGAAGCGGATCCGCGACATCTTCCGTGAGTTCCTTGGTGATGGCAAACCACTTGCCTTTGCCTCCCTCGATTTTCTCAAGCAACTCTTTGTGGGGCATTCCCAGCGGACGCGCCAAAATACTCACCGCATAATCCAGATGCCTTTTGACGATCGCTTCCTTCGACTCCCGAGCCAACAACTCTCCACGCAACTGATTGATGCGACGGCGCTTTTTTGCCGGATCCAGATCGTACCAACCAGGTTCTTCGCTGGCCTCCTGATAGGCAAGACCGAAGCTTGCTAGCTTCGGATCTAACAAGTGATTCTTGTCCACAAAAATTGAAGACACGGGAATGCTCTTCGCGAGTGGTTCCTCCCGGCGATCGACGATCATGCCGCGGACGGCCGGCAATTTCTCAATGCGATGATAGGCCTTCCGCGAATTTTCTGCATAGTGCTTGCGATCGACGATCTGAATTTGAACCAGTCTCCAAGACAAAACGCTGAGCCCGAGCACTAAGAGCGAGCAGATAATGATGCAGCGTTTTTGAAAGGCAGAATTCACAGGCTACGGGATGGCAGACGCCACGCTGTGGCGACTGGATACCTTTTCATCAATTTCTTCGGTCACGCCCATGACGATGGGGCGCAAAGATGAGCCGCTTTGTACCAATTGTTGACGGATCGTAAAACGATTGAGAAGTTGATCCATCCGCATCTCGGTGGTGCGGATATCCAAGCGGCATTGTTCCACGCGTCGATCAATCATGTCGATCTCCCGACTGATTTGAACCTGCTGGTTTTTACAATAGGCATGAAAAATCCCTCCCCCAGCCACAATAGCGGTGGCAATGAAGAGCGCAAAAAACACCATGGCAGAGGTGCGATTTTCGTTACGACGGCGATTCATGGCTGGATATCTAAAAGCTGTGCGACCCGAAGCTTGGCACTCCGGGCACGCGGGTTCATGGAAATTTCCTCAGCACTAGGGGCGATGGATTTACGGGCCAACAGCCGAAACTGGTAGTCTGGATTTTTTCGGGGTTCCGGCCAGCCGGCCTCATCCAGAAACGCCGTGGAGCGATGCTTTAAAAATCGTTTCACCATCCGGTCTTCTAGACTGTGGAAGGTGATAATGAGCAAACGCCCACCCGGCTTGAGAACGGATGGGATAGCCGCCAGCGCTTGGGCTAGGGATTCGAGCTCCTCATTGACCGCCATCCGAATCGCCTGAAATGTCTTGGTCGCGGGGTGGGTTCGGCCGTGGCGACCGATCGCCCGCTCGATGCAGTTGGCCAGATCAAGCGTCGTTTCAAAAGGCTTGAGAGTGCGTTGCTTGATGATGGCGCCAGCAATTCGGCGAGCCTTTGATTCTTCGCCGTATTCAAACAAGATCCGCACCAGATCCGTCTCCGACCAGCGGTTCACCACGTCAGCGGCCGTACGCGGGCTGGAGGGTCCCATCCGCATGTCCAGCGGACCTTCCCGCATGAATGAAAAACCACGAGCGGCCGAGTCGAGCTGCCGCGAAGATACCCCCAGATCCATCAACAAACCATCGGCGCGTTCTCCCGATTGGATAGCGGGAATTGCCTGAATTTGAGAAAAATTCCCCTCCCACGTCGAAAACTGATCGCTAAACTTCACCAGGCGGTTGCGAGCATGGGCCAAAGCCTCTGGGTCGCGGTCAACGCCCAGTACCCGGGCACCCGTCTTGAGGAAAAGTTCACTGTGCCCCCCACCACCGAGGGTGCCATCGATGATGAACTTCCCTGGCGCAGCGGCCATCCATTCGGCGGTTTCGGCCGGAAAAACCGGCAGGTGGTATGCGCCTGCCGTAGCTGCTGCTTCTGAAAAATCGGCAGGAGCCGCGCAGCCATCCGCTTGATCGAACATCGGTCGAGCTGTCCCGAGCGCGCCGAAGTGTCCTGCGAAAAAAGATGAAAATGGCCGCGCTTGGATCACTCCTGGTGCATGCACGGCTTTCACTCCCAGACGCGAATGGAGCAAAGTTCCTAAAAACTTCAGTCGCTCGGCCATCGAAAGCAACAGACGCCGTACCGACAACCAGCCAGGCGCGGTACGGACGTCCGTTTGATCGGCAAAAGCAAGCACTGTCCCGAGCGGTTGCTTTTGCTTTGGGGGGAGAATTTGCGATGGCCACGCCGACACCCAGCAAAAAGCGGGGCGGACCATCGTTTCAAAGAGCACCCAAGGTTTCGTCCCGAGAGACCTCTGGTGCTCATCCATGAAAGGGGCCAAAAACCACAGCAGCGACCCGGACTCGCGGGTTGCCTCCAAGGCGGTGATCGGTGGGTTGGATCGCATGGGCTAGGGTTCGATCAAAGGATTCCTAGTTCAGCCTCATCGGCTTGGTTCATCTCGATCTCCAGTGCGCTATCAAAGCTTTCCTTATTCCAGACTTCGAAGTGCATCCCGCGGCCCGCCAGAACCACTTCCGATTCCGCGAAAATCCCCGCTTTTTCGCTCAGATCTTTGGGAACTAGCAGTTTCCCTTGGTCATTCACGGTCGCTTCGCGACAAAGCATGGAGAGGCTGCCGAGCATCGCAGTCTTCTTCGCGGGTGTAAGATCACTGTTTTTCACAGTCTCCACGCGCTCGTTGAACGCTTCTTGGCTCAGCACCTTGACGATCGGCATCTCGTGAGCCTTTGAAAACAATAGAAACAAGACCGATCCTGCTTCTGGACGCCAAGCCATCGGGATGGAAACCCGAAATTTCGGGTCCATCTTGTAGGGGGCAAAACCCTTGTAGCGTTGGACGTCAGTGCTCATGAATCAAATCGACCGCAATTTCATTCATTAGAAATACACCCAAATACACTAACCGACAAGAATAATTTTGAATCACCTTTAAAAATCAGTAAACCTTTTAATTTTAGTGCTTTAATCGAGACATTCACCGCACACCGCAAAAGTAAAAGCACCGTACTACCCGCCTAAAATTGGCCAACGATCCTAAAAAAAGCCTCCTTATGGGAAATTTTTGGCTCTCGGTGTACTTACAGGTCTGTTTTTAGCGATGACCCGTTGGCAAATGCCTTGCACCTTTGCGATCCATTCCCCAGTTTGGCAAAAATATTTACCATGGAACCTTGGCAAGCACTCGTCCTCGGCGTGATCGAAGGGATCACCGAATATCTCCCCATCAGCTCCACCGGCCATCTCATCGTCGCCCAACGACTCATGGGCATCGGCGTCG
>JBAXLW010000022.1:0-24846 GCA_037134575.1 Verrucomicrobiota bacterium
AGATCGACCAAATCATCTATCAAAACCCCCGCAAATTCCTCAGCCAGTCACCGAAATTTGTGGTGTGAAGCGGGGGGAATCCGACCCTGTCTGCGATGATTCATCGGCAATTAGGATCGACGTCCCCCAAAGCCAGGGCAGCGAGAATTGTGGCGCACCACCGTCACCCGAATATGACGTTCAAAGACGCGGAATAGAAAATGGTAAGGAAAACGCTGAAGATTACTTCTTCGCCGTCCGCTTGGATCGAAGTGATGTCGCTCAGGATAAGCCTTGGCGTACTCGATCAACTCAAGCAGTTCGTTCCAAAAATCAATCGCCAGTTGCTCGCCAATCGCCTCATAGTAGGCTAGGATTTCTCTTACTTCCGAGGGTACTTTCGGATGATAATCCACCCGCCTCATCTGAGGCCGACTTCCCTGACAAACTCAGCGTGAGAAATCGGATCCACGTCGCCCGAATCCATATCGAAATCACGGCGGTCCGCTTCGCTATCATCGGCTCCTAGCGGCGGAGGTGGCAACGAGGCCGGAAATTGAGTACCTAGCTCCGTTCCAACTTCAGCGACACGTTGATTTGCATCTTCATGAATCCCGATTCGACCTTTCATGAAATTAGAATCGCACGGATCGGCAAAACGTCAATTCCCTTCGGCTCTGATGAGCAAGTGAACTCAGGGTCTAAGCTTGCGGTCGGGTTACCGCCGTTTCAGGCTGGTTACTCAATTCAAGCATCGTGAAATTTCATTCATCCCATCTCTCGTATTGCACCAACATCCACCCCGCCGAGACGTGGGCGGAGACAGAGGAGGTTTTAAAAACTCACGTGCTCGCCGTCAGGGATCGCTTGCGCGGTAGCGGTGTGTTGGGCGCGGACGAGCCGTTTGCGATCGGGCTGCGGCTGTCGGCGGTGGCGGCACGGGAGCTTTTATCGGGTGAACATCTGGCAAAATTCCGCGACTGGCTGGAGGAGACCAACACCTATGTTTTCACGATCAACGGTTTCCCCTACGGCAGTTTCCACGGCACGCGGGTCAAGGAGCAGGTGTTCAAACCGGATTGGAGTGAACGTGCACGGCTCGACTACACTCAGGATCTGTTCCGAATCCTAGCAGCCATCGCCCGCCCTGGCACGAGCGCGTCCGTCTCGACGCTGCCGGGGTCGCACAAGACCTTCGCGGCGGACGAATCGGTGATTTTCCAAAATCTGATCGAACTGGCGGAGTGGCTGGAGGCCCTGGCAGCGGAGACTGGTTTAGATCTCAATCTGGGACTAGAGCCCGAGCCTCTGGGCCACTTCGAAAACACAGTGGAAACGCTGGCGTTTTTCGAGCGTCTGCACGCGGCCGCCCCCGATGCGGAAATCCTCCGCCGCAGAATCGGGGTGAACTACGATGCGTGCCACTTCGCACTGGAATACGACGAAGCACGAACCGCGCTCGACACCCTAACGGCAGTTGGCATTCGAATTTCCAAGATCCATCTCTCCAGCGCGCTCTCGCTCGATCCGCATGATCCGGCGGCGCTCGCGGCGATCCACTCGTTCGACGAACCCGTCTATTTCCATCAAGTGCTGCTGCGCTCCAAAGACGGCGAGATCACGCGGCAAATCGATCTGCCCGAGTTCTTCAGTGCCGTCGAACAAGGAGCCATTGATCCGCAGGATTTCGAAGAAATGCGGGTGCACTTCCACATTCCGCTGGATGCCGAGCCCGCCGCACCGTTGCGCTCGACCCGAGACCAGACGCGTGAAGTGCTCGACTGGAGAAAGGATCACCCCGATGCCTGCCAGCACTACGAGATCGAGACCTACACGTGGGGAGTCCTGCCTGCCGGGCTGCAACGGCCGGTGGAGGAACAAATCGCCGGGGAATACGAATGGGTGCTGGCTAACGCATGACCGAAGAATTTCAGCCACAAAAAGGCGCAAGAGTACGCAAAAAATGAAGACTGGAGAAATCTGAAGATTCTCTCATCCCCTGTTCACATTCCATTTTTGCGCCCCTTTTGCGCCTTTTTGCGGCTAATTCTGATCTTAATTTTCCTGACGTGGCGCCCGTGAACGCATGAGTTGCCAAAAGCCTAAAATCCGTATTTCCTAGCATTCATGTCCGACATCAAGATCACCCTTCACACAACCGCCGGCGACATCAACGCGCGGCTCTTCGCTTCCCAAGTTCCGGTCACGACCGCCAACTTCCTCAACCTCGCCAAGCGCGGTTACTATGATGGCATCTCCTTTCACCGCGTCATCGCCAATTTCATGGTCCAAGGCGGCGACCCAACTGGCACGGGTTCCGGCGGCCCAGGCTACAAGTTTGCCGACGAAATCGACCGTTCGCTCAAGCACGACAAGCCAGGCATCTTCTCGATGGCCAATGCGGGTCCTAACACCAACGGCAGCCAGTTTTTCATCACCCATCTCCCGACCCCTCACCTCGACGGCAAACACGCGGTCTTTGGCGAAGTCATCGTCGGCCAAGACGTGGTGAACAAAATCGCCAAGGGCGACAAAATCAACTCGATCACCATCCACGAAGACACGACCGCTCTTTTTGAATCCCAAAAAGACAACGTCGAACACTGGAACTCGATCCTCGATCGTTAATCCCACCACAATGGGCTGCGATTCGACTTGGGCAGCCCCCAAGTCGAATTAAAGCCGCTATGCTTGACGGAATAGGGCGATAAAGGCATCCCTATGCGGGTGAAATTGACGCTCCTCCTTTTTCCGTTGCTGGCCGTGGTCGGGGCTACGGTCTCTGCTCAACATGTGCCGCCTCCGCTGGCACCCTTACCGAAGGTTTCTAACGAATCCAAGTCAACGCAAGCCCCGCCAGAGGTTATTGCATCCGCTGTCGCGGCGGTCGCCAGCCTCGGCAACGAGGTTGTGTTAGGCCACTATCAGGTGGCGGTCGAGCGCATGAATCCGCTCTGGAAAGAGCGTACGGCCCATCGCATGGGCGGGATGGAAGCGCTCGAAACCCAACTCGCCGATGTGTCGCGGCAAATGGTGCAGCAGGGCATCAGCATGATTTCCTTCAAACCCCAAGGACAACCCCGATCCTATGAAGTCGGACCCAGCAGCAAGATGGAAACTGTCAATGGCGAAGCCGTCGAGACGCTGGTTTTCAGAAAGTGGCTGATCCTCATTCCAACAGTGACCAAGTTTCGAATTATCCGCCAAGGAAGTGTGAAACCGCTGGTGATTGAAAGCACCAGTTTTCAGGCAGCGATATCGGACAAAGGCACGAACAACTGGACCTTCATCGATGGCTCTGGGATGAGCTCGTCTGATCTGCGAGGTTTGTTTGTGACCTTGCCGAACGACCTTCAGCTTCCCCCTGTGGAAAAGCGCGAGTCCCGTTAGAATTACCCCCATGGCTGTTCAGAAAAAGAAAGTCCCAGAGACAACCTTACTCCACCGTAAACTTGTGGCATTATGGAACCGCGGGCAGAGCCCCTACTGCGAAGTACGCGGCTCGGAAATCCACGGGCGCGGAGTTTATGCGACGTGCCCCATCCCCCGCGAAACGAAGATTATCGAATACGTGGGTGAGTTGATCGACAAAGAGGAGAGCAATCGACGCGGTAATTCCCAGCAAGCCAAATCGAACGCAACGGGCGACGCGGCGGTCTATATCTTCACGCTTACCGACAAGCACGACCTCGATGGCGACGTGCCATGGAATACCGCGCGGCTCATCAACCATTCCTGCCAACCGAATTGTGAAGCATGGATTGAAGGCCGAAAAATTTTCATTCACGCGCTCTGCGACATCCAAGCCGGCGAGGAGTTAACCTTCGACTATGGATTTGATGTCGACTGCTATGAGGACCATCCCTGCCGCTGCGGCAAGGATGGCTGCATCGGCTATATCGTGAGCCGCAGCCAGTGGGCCGAGTTGGAAGCCCGCTTGAAAGCCAAGGGCTGATGCTGCATTGCGCAAATCAACCCTGCATCAACTTTATGCCCCACCAAACCAAGGTTCCGGTGGCGGTGAGCAAGAGAAGCAGCAACCAAAGGCTACGATTTTGATCGCGCAGAATGTTCGCCGCCTGACCACGAGTGGTGATCATTTGGTCGTGCTCTTTTCTGCGGCGACGCTCCTCGATTTCCGCTAGGGGCGGCATGGTCGCCTCGCGCTCTTTTTGCTCGCGCGCCAACCTTTGAGGGATCTCTGCAAATTCCTTGCGAAGCTGCTCTAACCGCAGTTCCGCCTCGCGGAGTTCGTTCAGTTCCTGCTCTTCGATGGAAAGGCTGCTACGGCTCATGGGATTGAGTGACAATCGGCTACTTGCTAAGGTACACGAGCAGGGCCAAGCCCCCCAGTACCAAGATCGGCAGGTTGAATGCGAAGCCGTTGCGAAGATTGAGCACGAACTCGGAATTCGTTACGCGGCGGTTGCTGGTGCGGCTTTGTTTCGCTGCGCGACCAAAAATTGCCCCGCTGCGGGTTCCTTCGAAGTGCGTCGACGCCTGGTCATATTCATCCGCTGCAATGTCGATGGCCATGATCGCTTTATCGAGACGCTCGGACACTTGCTCGCGAGTCCAGCTTTCTGGATTAAACTTTTGAACTTTTTCGAGATGCGCGGCAAAACAAGTGCGACATTGTTCAAGATCGTCCGCCTCTTGGCGCATATCGAACAATTCGCGATCAATCAATGTAATCGAGGCGGTAAGCCTTTCCGTGAGTTCGACTTGCTGAGATACAAAATTGCGTTTGCGAGCCGTCAGTTCTTCAAGCTCACTTTTTTTGCGCTCGAGTTCCTCCTGTTGCTGCCGAATGCGGTTGATGTCGTCCTCGGCATCTCTGAGCTTGCGATCAAAGTCATCCTCACGGCTAAAGTTGCTGGCAGAGCCCATTTCCATTTGGGTCGAGCGGATCTTGATGTGGTGGGTATGTTCGCCGAGTGCACTCATAAGTTAAGATGCGTTTAACTGATACAAAGCGAGTACCAGAAACACCTTGGCCCATCCAGCAAAATATTTCGGATATCTTGAGTAAATTTTCAAACCGCACTTCAGCGCTGCGGTTTGGCTCATATATAGAACATCGGCGCACCTTGGCTACTGGCCAGATTCTCCAACGTGATTCCCTCAAGTGCATGCAGCAGCTTTGCGGAAACCTGATCCCAAGCCGATCGTACGGAACTACCCGACTCCCCTCCATTGGTCACGGAACACTGCAAGAGCATCGGGTCGACAGCTTCTACGATTTGTCTCAGAGTGATCAACGCGGCACTGCGCCCCAACAGATACCCCCCCGCCTTGCCGCGACGACTTTCGATAAGTCCGGCGCGGCGCAAATCATTGAGAATTTGCACAAGAAAGTTTGCAGAAACCGCCTCCCGTTGCGCAAGCTCTTCCAGCCGGGTGAGGGTCGGCCCGTCATGGCGCTTCGCCAGTTGGGCCATCGCCCGGAACGCGTATTCCAATTTCTGTGAAATCTTCATGAGCGAATCTCACCAGACCCAAAGCGACTCGGCGAGCACGAACGCGACCAAGCTTTGTAGCGGCAACTTGGCAGACCTTGACAACATTTGGGAGACCCTACGCCGCGAGGCCAGCCGCGTCGCTGCGGATGAGGAGACTCTCCAGCATCTCATCTACGACGTGATTCTTTCGCGTGAAACACTTGCCGCAGCCTTGGGCGCGCGGCTTGCCCGCCGGCTTGCCCGTGAAGATATGCCTCGCAGCTCGATGGAGCCGCTGTTGACCGGAGTTTTCGAGGCTCATCCGCAGATTGCTCATAGTGCCGCACGCGACTTGCGCGCAATGTTTGAACGCGATCCCGCGTGTTTTTCACCGCTCGAACCGGTGTTGTTCTTCAAGGGCTTCCTCGCCCTAACCACCTACCGCGTCGCCCATCAGTTATGGCAGGATGACCGCCGCTGGTTGGCGCTTTATTTCCAAAGCGTTGCTAGCGAGGCCTTCGCCGTGGACATCCACCCCGCCGCGCGCATTGGCTGCGGCATCCTGCTCGATCACGCCACTTCTTTTGTGGTCGGCGAGACAGCGATCATCGAAGACGACGTTTCCATCCTACACGAAGTCACACTAGGCGGCACGGGCAAGCAGTCCGGCGATCGCCACCCCATCATCCGCTCAGGCGTCCTCATCGGTGCTGGAGCGAAAATTCTCGGCCGCGTCGAAATCGGCACAGGGGCTAAGGTAGGCGCTGGCAGTGTCGTGCTTAATGATGTGGCTCCGCACACGACCGTGGCCGGAGTACCTGCCATCGTCGTCGGTGTGCCTAGCGAAGAGAACCCCGCCAGCGAGATGAACCAGAAGCTCGACGGCTGCTACCACATTTGAGCAGACCATTCGGTTGAGGGGTGCTCGCTCAAAGATATTGACCAAGAAGAAGCAGAGCCTCGGGACGAACTGATTCTACTTCGTGATCTAGGGATTTTTGTCTGCAGCCAATTTGGGATCCTTGTAGGTGGATTGAACATAGACCTCGCGCAGTAACTTGTGCTCGATTTGGCAAGGGCTGTGGGCCATCAGGTCGGCACCCTTGTTGTTTTTCGGGAAGGCGATCACTTCGCGAATACTATCTTCGCCGGAAACCAGCATCGCAATGCGGTCGAGGCCAAGTGCCAGACCACCGTGCGGCGGCGCGCCGAAGCGGAACGCATCGAGAAGGTGACCAAACTTGATCTGTTGTTCTTCCGGGCCGACGCCGAGCACGCTGAACATCTGGGCTTGCAGATCCTTTTCGTGAATCCGGATCGAGCCGCCGCCGAGTTCGTAACCGTTGAGCACGACGTCGTAAGCAACCGCGCGGACGTTGGCGTAATCGCCCGCTTCCAACAGCGCGAGGTCATCGGGATGGGGGCGGGTGAAGGGGTGGTGAACCGCGGTCCAATCGCCGGTTTCATCGTCTTGGGCGAGCAGTGGGAAGTCGACCACCCACAGGAAGTTGTATGCGGTAGAATTCTTGTTCAGCTCCATCATCACGGCGGCTTCCGTGCGGACACGGCCGAGAATCGTGCTCACGCTTTCGCGCGAGCCCGCAGCGAAGAAGACGATGTCACCTTCGGCAAGATCGAGTTTGGCGACGACCGCGGCCTTTTCTTCATCAGTGAAGATTTTCCAAAGCGGGCTCTTGTATTCGCCGTTTTCCAGTTTGATGAACGCGAGGTTTTTGACGGGCAAACCGGCCTGCACCGCGATCTCATTGAGGCGGTTCATTTGGCCCGTGGTGATGCTAGCGAAGCCCTTGGCGTTGATCGCGCGGACGACACCGCCACCATCGAGGATGCTGCGGAAAATCTTGAACTCAGTCGCGGCGAACTCATCGCCAAGATCATTGATTTCCATGCCGTAACGGGTGTCCGGCTTGTCGGAACCATAGATATCGATCGCGTCGCGATAGGTCATCCGTGGGAAACTTTCTGGCACCGCGATGCCGAGGCCCGCCTTGAACATTGAAGCCAGCAGGCCTTCGACCAGTTTGATGATGTCTTCCTGTGTGACGAAGCTGGCTTCGATATCGATCTGGGTGAATTCCGGCTGGCGGTCGGCGCGTAAGTCCTCATCGCGGAAACAGCGGGCGATCTGGAAATACTTCTCCATCCCTGCCACCATCAACAGCTGCTTGTACTGCTGGGGGGCCTGTGGCAAGGCGTAGAAACGACCGGGGTTGAGGCGCGATGGAACGAGGAAATCGCGGGCACCTTCTGGCGTCGGGTTTGACAAGATCGGCGTTTCGATTTCGTAAAAGCCAGAATCGTCGAGATAACGGCGGGCGGCGGAAGTGATGATGCTGCGCTGGCGGATGTTCTGGCTCATGCGCGGACGGCGCAGGTCGAGATAGCGGTACTTCATCCGCAAATCTTCGTTGGAAAGCTCCTTATCGAGTTGGAATGGCAACACGTCGGCCTTATTGACGACCCTGAGCTCCACGGCCACGATCTCTATGCTACCCGTGGCGATCTTTGAGTTTTCCGAGCCTTCGAGACGCTTGGAAACGCGGCCGACCACTTGCACCACGTCCTCTTCACGCAGTGTGTGCGACAGGGCTGACACCTCTGGATTCTCGTCGGGGTGAAACACGCACTGGGTGAGACCTTCCCGGTCGCGCAAATCAATAAAGATGACGCCGCCGTGATCCCGTGCGGAGTTAACCCAACCAATGAGCGTGACAGTTTGACCGATGCGGGATTCACGGAGTTCGTTGCAATGATGGGAGCGCATAAAGAAAGAATTTAGAAGAGTTTAACCACAGATGGACAGGATGAACACAGATGGAAGAGATGTGATTAAGATTGGAGTAGAGGAAACTCTGGAGGCGTCAGGGTGACTCGGCGAAATTGGAGCTTGGCGTTTTTAAAATTCAGAATCAGGCCGACTTGCAGATGAGTAGCACGAAGATAGTTAAGCATTCGACCCACTTCGTGATCGCCAATTCGTTCGATCGTTTTTGTTTCGACGATGACTTTCCCAAAAACCACCAGGTCCGGGATGTATTCTCCCACGGTGACTTCACGGTAGAGAATGGGAAAATAGACCTGCTGGGCAAAAGGAATATTCTGATGAAGAAATTCGACGGTTAGCGCCTGCTCGTATGGCTTTTCGTGAAAGCCATGCCCTAACGCATTGAGGACAGAAAAAGCGCAACCGATAATTTTCTCTATCTCCTTCACATGAAGTCCATCTCTTCCATCTGCATCCATCCCGTTCATCTGTGGTTGAAATTCTTTAGGCCAGCAGCGGGCCGTCGGGTTGGAGGAGGCGATCGGTTAGCCAATCGACGGCGTTGGCCGCATTACCCGATTCTTCGGTACGGCTGGCGAGAACTTTGAGTTTTAGCTCGGGATATTCAGCGCCAACGACGAGGGCGAAGCGGGCACCCAGTTTTTCGGCACTTTGGAATTGCTTGGCGACTTTGGGCGCGCCCAGCGGTAGATCCGCGGAAATCCCGGCACGGCGCAGATCGGTGACGAGACGCAGCGATTCGGCGCGCTTGGTCTCGTCGGCCACGACCACAAAAACAGCGCAGTTCGCGGCGTTGCGCTGGAGCCAGACTTCCAACTGCATCGCGGCGTGCGTCGTTTCCTCAATGAGGTTGCGAATGACATAGTCGCCCATCGCAAAGCCGGTGGCGGACATATCCACCGCGCCGTCGGAAATGGTTGAGATCAAAGTGTCGTAGCGACCGCCGCCGGCGACGGCTCGCATCGATTTTTTGGAGTCGAACACCTCGAAGACCACGCCCGTGTAATACGCGAGCCCCCGGACGATCGAAAGATCCAGCTCCACAAAGTCGGCGAAACCGCGGGCGGAAAGATCTTCGCGGATCGCGAGATAGGCGGCGGATGCGTTGGCAGGATCAGCGATGAAAGCGCGGACGCCTTCGGAAGTGAGTGAAAATTTGGCAAGCTTATCGGCGAGCACCTCAGGCTTTTCGCGTTCGATCTTATCGATGACGCCGAGAAATTCGGGGATGCGCTCTTCGTCAATTCCGTTAGTGGCGGCGAAGTCGATCCACGCCATCCGGTCGGACACGCACACGACAAAGTCGCCTGCGACAAAGCCGAACGAGAGCATCGTCTCGATCGCCAGCGAAATCAGTTCTGCGTCCGCCGCAGCGCCGCCTTCACCGAGGATATCCACATTGAACTGATGGAACTCGCGCCCCCTACCCTTTTGCGGTTTTTCGTAGCGAAAGCATTGGCCGATTTCGAACCACTTGAGCGGCTTGGGGAAATCCCGCTGGTGCTGGGCGACAATCCGAGCAAGCGAGGCCGTCACCTCTGGCCGCAAAGTCACGTCGCGACCACCTTGATCCTCGAAGCGAAAAAGCTGTGATGAAAGCTCTCCGCCGGACTTTTTAAGATAGAGCCCGGTATCCTCGAGGATCGGCGTCTCGTACTCAACATAACCGCAGCGACGAGCCACGCCGCGCCAAGTCTCGAACAAATAGTTACGAACCGCACATTCACGAGGAGTGAAATCGCGGAATCCTGGAAGTGCTTGAAACGTAGGTCCTGCCATGGGCGGGCGGCGAGAATGCACGTCGCCACCAGCATTTCAAGGCAGGATTGCAGCTTCTATCGGCCCCGACCGGTTTTGTGAACCACGTGCAAGCCCTGAAAAATGAACGATTGGCCTGAAGTGGAGAAATAATTGCCAAAGTCTGCTCTGGCGCGAATCCAGCGGATCGTTAGTCTAGCCTACAGTCGCCGCCCACTATGCAATGCAATCCCCTTGCTGATTTTTTCGATGACCCTGCCACTTGGGAAGTGATTGCGTCGGGCCAAGCGGAAGGGCACTTAACCCGAGCAGAGGGGCCCGCCGGCAAGACAGCGCTGCGCTTGAATTTCGATTTCCATGGGAGTGGCGGATTTATCGTGGCCCGCAAAGTGGTGCATTTCATTCTGCCCGAAACGTTTGAACTTCGCCTTTGCCTGCGCGGTCACAGCTTGGCAAATCACTTTGAGTTCAAAATCGCCGATCCAAGTGGCACCAACGTGTGGCGCTATCAGCGGCAGAATTACCAAATCCCCCCGTCTTGGACAGACTGTCGGATTACCGAGCGGGACTTGCCTTTCGCATGGGGCCCGGCGGGTGGAGGTGCGCCTAAGGCAGTCGGCGCCATCGAGTTGGTGATTGCGGCGGGACCGGGTGGAAAAGGCGAAGTCTGTTTTTGTGACATCGCCCTTGAGGATCAGACGCTGGGAAAGCCCAAAGAAATCCACGCATCGAGCCACCTGACGCTGCATCCGGCTGACGCGGTCTTTGTCCCCAATTCGCTGCATGGCTGGCAAGCCGACGAAGACGATACTGCTCCGCAATGGTGGGTGGACTTTGGACGAATCCAACGTTTTGGAGGTCTGGTCATTCAATGGCCGATCGCACTGCCGCCGCGCAGTTATACGATAGAAATTTCGGATAACGGAGAAACATGGACGCAGATTCACCGAGCCACCCGAGCATCAGGCACGTGCAGCCATGTTCCCGCGCCGCGGGCCGAAGCACGGTTTCTGCGTATCATCTTTACCCAGACGGAGTCTGTCGCAATCGCAGCTCTACAGTTGAAATCCGATGCTTTTTCTCGCACGCCCAATGAATTCATCCATGCCGTGGCAGCAGACTGTCCGCGCGGTTGGTTCCCACGCTATTGGCTGCGCGAGCAATCCTACTGGACACCTGTCGGCAGCCCGCAAGGCCGCCGCCGCGCGCTGATCAACGAAGAAGGAATGGTGGAGGTGGACGAGGCAGGGTTTTCGTTAGAACCATTCCTATTCTGCCGCGACCAGCTCATCACATGGGCGAATGCGACTCTCGAACGATCATTAACACCCGACGATGTCCCCTTTCCCTGTGTCACGTGGCAGGTCGATGACACCCAACTCATGATCCAACCGTGGGTCGATGGCGAGGATGACTCACTGATTTTGCGTGTGACCTATCGATTGGAAAATCACTCGGGCCACGAGATGAGCCTTGCCGTGGCGGCGCGCCCGTTTCAGGTCAATCCGCCGTGGCAGGCCTTTCGCAATCTCGGCGGTCGCAGCCCCATCCAACATATCAGATGCAATGCATCTGGATTGCTGGTCGATGGACGAAGCATACTGCCCAGCCTGCCGCCGCTAGGGCAAGGCGCCGCGCTATTTGAAGAAGGCGGCGTGCTCGAATTCCTAGCGCGCGGCGAGACTCCGCCTTTTATGGCAGTGGACGATGAATCGGGCCTGGCATCGGCAGTGATGGTTTGGAGCGTCCCCCATGGCAGCCAGTTCGAGGTGACCGTCTCCGTGCCCTTTTTCGATCAAGTATCTCAACCGGCAGAAGACGGGCGAGATCAAGCCATTGCCCGCTGGCGGCGATTCCTCGCCCCTGTCGAATGGCAAGTGCCAGCCAGCGCCCACAGCGCGGTCGAATGCTTTCGCAGCGCGGCGAGCCACATTCTCATCAATCGCGACGGTCCCGCCATCCAGCCCGGCCCGCGACGCTACACACGCTCGTGGGTGCGCGACTGTGTGATCATGGGGGCAGCCATGACCAAGGCCGGCTTGCCACACGTTCTTCGCGAATTCATCGAGTGGTATGTCCAGTTCCAGCGTGAGGACGGGTTCGTGCCCTGCGTTGTCGATCGTGACGGAGTGGACTGGCTGGTGGAAAATGACAGCCACGGGCAATGGATCTGGGGCATCCGAGAGAATTTTCGATACGACGGAGACTCTGATTTCCTAGTCTCCCTGTGGCCGTCTGTTGTTAAAGCTGCGGAACATCTCCGCAACCTGCGCGGCAAACGAATGACGCAAGAATACGTTTCCGACGAACACGCCACTTGTTACGGATTACTACCAGAATCGGCCAGCCACGAGGGCTACCTCGCTCATCCGGTCCATTCCTATTGGGATGATTTCTGGGGCATCCGCGGGCTTGAGGCAGCTGCAGACATCGCCGAGCTGTTAGACAACACCGAAGAAGCCAATCGCTGGCGCAAGGAAGCGCAGTCATTTCTCCATGATGTCCTGCGCTCCATCGACCAAGTAATCGCCCAGCGCCAGCTCAACTATATCCCCGGCTCGGTCGAGTGGGCGGACTTTGATCCGACAGCCACGGCCAATGCTATCGCCCAACTCGATTTCGCCGACAGTCTGCCCGCGCGGCCGATGCATCAAATGCTCGAGACTTACCTCGATGGGTTCCGCCGCAAGCACCGCGGCGAGGTCTCATGGCTCAACTACACGGCTTACGAAATTCGAATCATCGGTGCCTTGGTCCGCGTCGGCAAACGCGAGGAGGGCAACGAATTGTTGGAATTCTTCCTATCGGACCGCCGCCCGCTTGAGTGGAACCAGTGGCCGGAAATCACTTGGCGCGATCCGCGCGCACCGGGGCATCTAGGCGACGTGCCTCACACATGGATTGCCGCCGAATACATGCTGGCGCTGACCTCTATGATCGCAAGCGAGCGCGAAGACTCGGGCGAAATGATTGTCGCTTCGGGCCTGCCTTGGTCGTGGATTTCTCAGGAAAACGGTTTCTCGGTGCGTGGACTGATGACCCGTTACGGCAGTCTCGACTTCCAAATGAGCGTGAACCCAGCAGGCAACATCACCTTTCATCTCGGAGAGCTCGGTGAAAAGCCACACCGCCTGATAGTCGCCGCGCCACTGCCACCCGGTCGCAGGATCATCTCCGCCTGTGATGCCATCGGGCAGCCATTAGAGATTGATGCTTCGGGCACTTCCGTCACGGTCAACACCTTGCCCGTCACCGCTATTCTTTCCCTCTCATGAAAAATCATACCCCGCGCTTTCGGATTCACAGCAACGGCAAGCTACGCAGTATCGTGACTGCAAATGGCCAAGGTGGCTTGTTCTACGATTGGGTGGCGCTGACCCGCTTCGCCGATCACACGCCCAACGCCTGCGGGCCGATGGTCTACCTGCGTGAGGAAGACCAGACCGTACTCGCCGAGAATGGCGAATCCTTGAGCGATCTCAGCGTTACGCTGGAATCAGGAATCCCCCCCGGCGTGGACATCGAGATTCGCAAAATCACCCTGAGCAATCAAGCTGCCAGAGTCAGACAAATCGAACTAACCACCTACGCGGAAGTCGCGCTCAATCACCCACTGGGAGATGCCGGTCACCCCGCGTTTTCCAAACTGTTTGTCCAAACCTCCGTCGCAGACGAGCGCCCTATCCTGCTGGCCCGTCGGCGGCCGCGCGGCGACAACGAGTCATGGCCGTGGATGGGTCAAACCCTCATCGCGGATGCCGCGAATTTGTCATGGGAAAGCAATCGCGTCACTTTCCTCGGGCGGGGACGCACGCTGCTCGAGCCCTTGGCAATGGACCATCTAGGAGCCTTGTCCTGCGCCACGGGTAATGTGCTCGACCCGATCATGGCATGGCGGTGTGAACTCACTCTGGGACCTCACGAATCAAAAACCGTCTGGCTTCTAACTACGGCGGCGGCAGATCAAGCGACTGCTGTGGAAACGCTGCTCAAATACCCAACCGCAGCTGCCGCTGGCGTTTTATTGCATAAGGCAATGGCCGGCGAGGTGGCGCGATTGCAACAACTGCAGATCGAACCCGCCGACGCTGCGCGTTATGAAGCCATGGCGGAAACTATGCTTCTCGGCCGACGGGAACGACGGGTCCCCTCTTCGCTCGCAGGCTCGGATGTGATCCATCGCTTTCCGTTATCGGGCGATGAAATCCGGGTGATCACCACGGATTCTCACTCGCGTGATCTGATTGCAGCGCTGCCTTACTGGCGATCGCTGGGGCTGCAGGTGCGGATTTATGTGATGGACGGAATGGTGGGAGAACCATTGCCAGAGGGGGTGATTCTAACGGACTCAGCGTCATTTAGCGCGGATCAGCTCGCGTGGTGGCTTGCTTCTGCCCAACTCGTCGTGGGTATCGATCCCATCGAAATGCCAGACGCCAAGCCCGGATTCTTTGCCAAGGCGGCTTTAACCAACTCATCGCCAGATCTCAGCGAGACCCTCCAACACTTCAACGGGTACGGTGGATTCTCTGCAGACGGGCGTGAGTATGTGATACTGATGGCGCTCGAAAACGGACGCCTTCGCCTGCCACCGATGCCTTGGATCAATGTACTGGCCAATCCGAACTTCGGTTGCACGGTGAGCGATCGTGGCGCGGGCTATACTTGGTCGCGCAACAGCCAAGCCAACCGCATCACCCCATGGTCGAACGACCCAGTCTGCGATCCACATGGCGAGGCATTCTATCTGCACGACGAGGAATCCAACACCTTGTGGTCCCCATTGCCAGGCCCCTGCCCAGTGCAAACAAGTTTTGTCGTTCGCCATGGCTTTGGCCGTACCAGGTTTCTCTCGAGTCACGCGCAAATTTCGCAAACCGTCGATTTTCTCGTGACACCCTCAGATCCTGTCAAACTGGTTTCGATTCGACTCAAAAACGAATCATCGACCACGCGGCGACTCGTTTTTTCTCACTTCCATCAGCTGCTGTTAGCCTCTACTGCCGACCGCCATCACGCAACGCTCGCTTGGACGGATGACACGGGCGTCCAGCATGCGACGAACCCGCGTGCGGGCGATTTTGCCGGTGGCCGGGTGTTCTCATTCATCGCAGTCCATGGCGCAGTGACGCAGGGTGAAGAATCGAACAACTCAATTGCGGCGTTTCTCGGAGCCGGAGGCATCGCTCAACCCTCTGCGTTGACTTGCAGCAATGCATGGAAAAATGCGGGCGGCTTTGGACGCGACGCTTGTTTTTCCAGAAAAGTCTCATTTGTCCTGCCAGCTGGGAGAGAAATCGAAATCATCATCGGACTTGGAGAAGTGATGAACAAAGCGGATGAAACTGGCCTCATCGAGCGCTATCGGTGTGCCGGCGCGATGAGCACCGCCAGTGCCGATACCGACGCATATTGGCAGAAGATGCTCAGCGGCATCAAAATCAAAACGCCGCTGCCGGAGGTCGATCTGATGGTCAATGGCTGGCTCACCTATCAGAATCTCGCCTGCCGAATCTGGGGCCGCAGTGCTTTCTATCAGTCCAGCGGAGCCTATGGCTTCCGTGATCAGCTTCAAGACTCTGGCGCACTAGCGGCCCTCCACCCCGAGTTCATGCGGTCACAAATCCTGCTGCATGCCGCCCAGCAATTTCCGCAAGGTGATGTCACCCATTGGTGGCATCCAGCACCGATGGGGCGCGGCATGCGGACAAAGTTTGCCGACGACCTTCTCTGGCTCCCCTACTTAACAGACCATTATCTAACCGTCACCGGCGACCACAGCGTCCTGAATGAAATGCGCCCCTTCATCGAAGGTCCCTTGCTGAACGCCGGTGAGGATGAGGTGTATCTAAAGCCCAGCGTCTCGGACCAACAGGCCAGCGTCTTCGAACACTGCTGCCTTGCCATCGACAAATCGCTCACCAAGGGAGCGCATGGATTACCGCTGATGGGCATTGGCGATTGGAATGACGGCATGAGCCGGATTGGTCGCGAGGGACGCGGCGAAAGCGTGTGGATGGGCTTTTTCCTTTTCGCGATCCTCAACCGCTGGATTCCCCTCTGCGAATCACGCGGCGACTCTGAACGCGCAGAGACCTACAGCGCATTCCGCGATGAGCTTCTAACCGCGATCAACGATGCCGGTTGGGATGGCGATTGGTATCGCCGCGCCTACTATGACGACGGCACGCCTCTGGGTACCCACAGCGACGACGAATGCCAAATCGACGCACTGGCACAGGCATGGGCCGTCATTTCAAAGGCCGCACCCGCCGAGCACGTTACAAAATCCTTGGATTCGCTCACCCGCGAATTGATCGACAATGATATCATCCGCCTACTACATCCACCGTTTGTCAACACCCCGCACGACCCCGGCTACATCAAAGGCTACGTCGCCGGAGTCCGCGAAAATGGAGGGCAATATACTCACGCCGCCTGCTGGGTCATCCGCGCAATGGCCGAGGCTGGGCGCAAGGATGAAGCAGCCAAACTTCTACAGCGACTCAGTCCCATCTGGCACTCGCGAGACGCAGCGGCGGTCGCCCGCTATCAGGTAGAGCCTTACGTCGTGGCCGCCGACATTTACGGAGCCGCTCCACACATCGGCCGCGGTGGGTGGACTTGGTACACGGGTTCGGCCGGCTGGATGTTCCGTGTGGCCGTGGAATCCGTGCTCGGGCTACGGGTGGAAAACGGCAATACCCTCGTGCTCGATCCCCGCGTGCCCGATAACTGGCCGGGATTCTCCATCCATTACGGTACGCCCTCTGGCCGGACATTCTATCAGATAGAGGTCGTCATCAGTGGCGGACAGGCCCTAAAGGTCACCGCTCTAACTGTGGACGATATAGCCATTAGATTGGAAAGCGCCGCCGCCCGATGGCCGATGTTAGACGACGGTCAAAACCACTCGGTGATGATCACACTCGGCGCGTAATGGATCATGGTATTTTTTCGAGCTCAGCCAGCGGTTTTTGACCGATACTCGAGCGAGGCCCTAACAACTCAAGTCGCCTAGATCCTCGTTGCCATCGACTGGGGTCGAGTGGCGCACGTCCCATGTTCCGTCCGCCTTAAATTCCAAGACGGCGTCGTAACTGAGGGTTGACTCGCCGTTTTTGGATAAGATGACCGCAGCGATCCCCTGATCGGTGAGCATGTCGAGAATCTTGGCGATCTGGTTTTTAGGGAGTGCACTGCCGGGCCGATCGAGGAAAACAAAAGCCGGCTTGGCGAGGAAGATGCGCGAGACGGAGAGCAGATGCTGCTCGCCGATCGACAGTAGACTGTCCCAATCCTGATCGGCATCGAGTCCGTTGGCGTGGCTGACGATATCCTCAATGCCTAGCTTCGCCAGGACTTCCATGATCGCCGAGTCCGGCGTAACCCCCTCCATCCCCGTTCGCAAGAGCGCCTCACGCAAGGTGCCAGGCGGAAGATAGGGCCGCTCGGGCAAAAAGAGAATATCGTCTAGGTTGGGCCGGATGATGTGGCCGCCGCCGCATTCCCAGACACCAGCCGTCGCGCGGAACAAGGCCAGCTTTGGCGCATCGTCTTTTCCGATCACCAGCCAGCGCGCCCCTCGGACGATCTCGAGATTCAAATCAGCAACGAGCAGGCGAGTCTTGTCGGCCGAATGCAAAGTCACCTGCTGATAGGCCACACGATCCGGCGATTCTTCGATCGCGATCGAGCAGGGCGAATGGTGGTGCGCATCCTCGATGGCATCGCTAAGCGAGTGGAGTCGAGCGGTAACGGCGGTAAAGGCCGAAATTGATTGGAATTGGGTAACAATCAGTGAAAAGGCACCGAGCAGGGTTGCGAAAGCCATCGTGGACTGGGTGATGACCCCAAAGTCTTTTTCCCCCATAATAAACAGCGGCGCGATAATCAGGGCGGGGATGATTTGAATGAAGTAGTTATAGGCGCTGGTGAAAAAACCGAGATCGCGGTTGATGCGGATCAGCCGCCTGAAATTGGCAGTCAGCGCGCCCAGATGCTTGTTCAAACGAGCCTTGAAGCGCCCTTCACGGTGGGCCATGGCGATCGACTCGGAGTTTTCCCGCACATGAATCAGGTCGGCGCGGAAGTTCGCCTCCATGTCGAGCTGATTGTAGTTGAGACGAATCAAGGGCTTGCCGAGAAGAATTGTCAGAACCGAGCCGCACACCGCGTAGGTCACGGCGATTCCAAAAAGAAACGGACTGATCGTCCATAAGACGCCCGAGAAGGAGATCGCAGTCATCGTCCCGTTGACGATGAGCAGGGTGAAAGAGAGAGTGGTCGTCGTAAAGGCACGGACGTCTTCGGAAATCCTTTGATCGGGGTTGGCAACACCGGTGGAGAAATCCAGCCGATAGTATGTACGATCGGTCATGTAGGCCTCAGTCAAGCGGCGCGTAAGCTGCTCTCGCCAAAGGATCCCCAAGCGCTCTTCCGTGAAGCGGTAAAACACCACTACCACCGTCGAGGCGAGGAAAACAACCATGTAAAGCAAGGCCTGATGCTTGAAAACAGCGATATTTCGGCTCTCGATCGAGGACATGAAGTCCCTGGCAACGTAGCTATTCAAGACATTGAGACCATTGATAGCGACCATCAAAAGCACCAGCATCACGGCAAAGGTCAGCGCCTTAGGGCCTTGCTCAGATTTCGCGAGCATGCACAAAACCTCCCGAAATCGTTTCCAGGTGGTCGCGATGATTTGGAAATTTTCCTGAAACATTGGCAATTTTCTGTGAGGGCGACCCGGCAAAGGTCGCGCCTGACAACAAAACTAATCATCTGAAACCCGAAAAGAACAACACAAAGCTGGCGCTTTCTCCTAACCGCGCCAAAGTGAAGCGTATCCGACTGCTTTCATGCTCGCTTTTTCGTCATGCTGGAACAACTCGCGTCACATCGACGGCGAATCGATGATCGAGGAAATCGTCGATCTCGGCTTTTCGCACATTGAATTGTCGCATGGCATGACCATCGCCAAGCTTCCGGGCATTCAAAAAGCATACAAGCGCGGGCTTTTCAGCTGCTCGGGGGTTCATAATTTTTTCCCGTCTCCGATCGAGGTCATGATCGATGCGCCCGACGCCTACGAGTTCACCTCGCACCGCGCCTTCGATCGCCAACGGGCGATGAATATGACCCTGCGCACGCTCGATCTGGCAGCGGAGTTACAGGCACAGTATCTGGTGCTGCACATGGGCTCCGTGCCAATGAATCCGCAAAAATGGACCAGACCACTCACCCAGATGGTGGCCGATGGCCGTCAGCACGATGACGACTTCATCAAGGCCAAGCTGGCATTCGTTAAAAAACGCGAGAAAATCGCGCCGCTGTATTTCCACCGCGCCCTGGAAGCACTCAGCATCCTGGCCGCGCGGGCGGAGGAAGTCGGCGTCAAGCTGGCCATTGAATCGAGATCCCGCTACGAGGATATGCCGACAGAACGCGAGATGATTTCCCTCCAAGCTCACTTCGGGGACAACCCGTGGGTTGGTTATTGGCACGACTTCGGCCACATCCAGCTCAAGCACAACCTGGGACTGGTTGATCACGGCGAGTGGCTGGAGAGGATTTCGCCACATCTCATCGGCGGGCATGTTCACGATGTGCAGTGGCCTGCTCGCGATCACCGGACGCCGTTTAGCGGCACCCTCGACTACGCCGCGCTGCTTCAACACTTCCCCGCGCAATGCCCGCTGGTCTGGGAACTGAGTCCCACACAAAAGGCGGCCGACATCCGCGAGGCACGGCTACGCTGGCAACTCGAGTTTCCGGACCGTGCATAAGACCTTGCTTCCGCCGCTGGAGTTAGAGATGATTGGGTAATGAGCCAAAACGTTGTTTCCCTCCTCCAGCAACTCATCCGCATCCCCTCCGTCAACCCCGACAACGCACCGGGCACCGAACAGATCGGCGAGGAAAAACTCGCCAACTTCCTATCCGGCTGGCTCGAGTCGATCGGCGCGGATGTCTCGATTGAGGAGATTCAGCCCGGCAGACCGAATTTGATCGCCCGCTTTGCCCCGCTGGATGGCAGGCCGCGTATTTTGTTAGGACCGCATCTCGACACCGTAGGCGTCGGCGGCATGACGATCGACCCGTTCGGCGGTGAGACGCGCGATGGAAAAATCTGGGGGCGCGGTGCCTCCGACACCAAGGGGCCGATGGCAGCCATGCTCTGGGCGCTGCACGAACACCGGGACGCTCTAGCCGATTTGCCAGTTGCAGTCGATTTCGTCGCCTTCATGGCCGAGGAGTCGGGTCAATGGGGATCGAAGGATTTTGCGAAGCGCCACGGCAAGGATTACTCATTCGCCCTCGTCGGCGAGCCGACCTCCATGCAGGTCGTGCATGTGACTAAGGGCTCGCTGTGGGCGACACTGCGCGCGACCGGCAAGGCAGCGCACAGCTCGCAGCCCGAGCGCGGAGAAAACGCCATTCTCAAACTCGCCCGCGCTCTTGATCAGCTCGATCACCACCTCGGCAAACAACTGGCCACCTTCACCCATCCCGTCCTAGGTCGCTCGACGATGAACGTCGGTTTGATCCGAGGTGGCGCACGGCCTAACATTGTGCCGGATCTTGCTGAGGCGGAAATCGACATCCGCATCACCCCCGCACTGGCTGCAGCGGGCGGGGCGTTCAAGCTGCTCAAAGAAACCATCGCTTTCCATGAGCTACCCGTCGAGATCGTCAATCCACATGAAAATCAACCGATGGAAACTGCCGCCGATCACCCGATGATCCAAGCGCTCTTGGCCACCGATGATGGCACCCACTTGGCTGGCGCACCGTGGTTTTCGGATGCCGCCCACCTATCCAGCGGCGGGATTCCCAGCATCTGCATCGGCCCTGGATCGATCGACCAGGCTCACACGGTGGATGAGTTTATCGACATCGCCGCCCTCGAGCAGGGCGCGGCTTTTTTCCAGGCATTCATCAGTCGATTGAAGTGATATGGATCTGCGGGTTGCGCGATGGGAAATGCCATTTAGGATCGGCCCATGCTTTTTGACTGTAAAAGTGAACGCTGCGAGACGCCCTGCTGGATGCGCAAGGTCCTTCTCGCTGCGGGCGTCTATCACTTGCTCTTCGCTGGTTGGGCCGAGTTGTGGCCACATCTTTGGTTCGACTGGCTTGGCATCGAGCGCCCCAATCACCCCATCATCTGGCAGGGCCTCGGTCTGATCATAGGCTTGCTCGGGGTGGGCTTGATCATCGCCTCCCGAAACCCGATCAAGCACTGGATGATCGTTCTGATCGGGTTTGCCAAATTCAGTTTGGGTAACATCGGCTTTGGCGTGGCAATTTTCCAAGGAAGCATTGCCCTTAATTCGATCTGGCTGATGGGCATCGATGATCTGATCTGGTGGCCACCCTTCGCGGCCATTCTCTGGGCCTGCCTGCGTGCCCATGCAGGTGTGCCGCCGATGCGCTCCGAGCCTTTGAGTATCGCCGAGGCAGGTGACACCTATCGGCTGTCTCACGGAAAAACGCTCAACGAGGCATCCAACGATCAACAGCTCGCGCTGGTTTTTCTGCGTCATTTCGGCTGCACCTTTACGCGCCAGATTTTGCGCAGTCTGGAGGATCTTCACCGAGAAGCACAAGCACAGGGCGCCGAGCTAGTGCTGGTCCACATGCTCCAAAACGGCAAAGAAACTCAATATCTGGGGGAGAGCAGCGGTGTCACCCGCATCGCCGACCCGCGCTGCGAGCTCTACCGCGCCTTCGGCCTGGGCAAAGGTGGCTTTATGGAACTCTTCGGCCCACGGGTGTGGTGGCCGGCCGCGCTTTCCATTTTCAAAGGCTGCGGCGTGGGCCACATCGCGGGCGACGGACTGCAGATGCCGGGCGCATTCCTTTTCCATTATGGAAAAGTCATCGCCGCCCAGCCGGCTCATTCGTCGTCCGACCTGCCCGATCTGTCGCAACTTTTCAAAACATTGCGCACCGCGGGCATCGCCCCAGAAGCTTAGAGCTCACCTGCGAGCAAATCTTCCAGCGACTGACGCTTGCGGACGACCTTCGCCGTTGCGCCATCGACGAGGATTTCGGCAGGCAGCGGGCGCGAATTGTAGTTCGAGGCCATGACAAATCCATAGGCCCCCGCCGACATCAAGGCGATGAGGTCGCCCGGTTGGAAGTCGGGCAGCTCGCGATCCTGACAGAAGAAGTCGCCGCTTTCGCAAATCGGGCCCACCACGTCCATCTTCACGCGCTCGGAAGACGACGGCTCGACGAGTGGCACGATTTCGTGATGGCCCTCATACAAGGCAGGACGAATGAGATCGTTCATTCCAGCATCCACGATTTTGAAGGTCTTGGCAGAACCCTTTTTCTCGTAAAGACAACGAGTCAACAATACGCCCGCATTGCCGACGATGTAGCGACCCGGCTCTAACAAAATTTTGAGCCCCAGATCCTTGAGCCGTGGCACCAGCTCCTTGCCGTAGCGTTCGATGGTCAGTGGGCGCTCAGCCTCGGGCTGGTTCTCCCACCAATCCACACGGCCAGAATCGAGCGACTCTTGGTAAATGATGCCGATGCCACCACCGATCGACCAAAACTCGATGCCATGGCGCTGCTTGAGCTCCTTGACCATCGGCACGACTTTATCGACCGCCTCGATGAACGGGGCGATGGAGGTGAGCTGCGAGCCGATGTGCATTTGCAACCCGCGCAGCTTGATGTTTTTCAGCTCCTTCGATGCGCGGTCGTAGAGATCGAGAATCGCGCCGAAATCCACGCCAAACTTATTCTCGGACTTGCCGGTGGAAATGTATTTGTGGGTCTTGGCGTCGACGTTGGGGTTCACACGAACGGCCGCAGGCGCGATCACACCCAGCTCGCCCGCCACCTCATTCAAATAGCGCAGCTCCTCTTCGCTCTCGACGTTGAACGAATAAATCCCCTGCTGCAGGGCATAGATGATCTCCTCCCGTGTCTTGCCCACACCGGCAAAGGTGCAGTGCGCAGGATCGCCTCCTGCTTGGATCACGCGGAAAAGCTCGCCTCCCGAAACGATATCAAATCCCGCGCCATGGCTTGCCAGCAGGCGCAGCACCGAAAGATTGGAATTCGCCTTCACCGCATAGGCGACCTCGTGGTCAACCTCACCGAGAGCAGCGTCCAGACGAGTGTAGTGATCCAGAATCGTGCCTGCGGAATAAACGTAAAGCGGTGTGCCGTGAGTGGCCGCCAAGTCGGAAAGAGCGACATCTTCGCAAAAAAGCGAACCGTTTTTATAAGAGAAACCGTGCATTGCGCGACGGAATTAGCGGCGAATCGGGCGCGGGTAAAGCGAAGAACGTGTCTGCAGGGCGCACCGCATTCCGGTCTGGGCGCACCGCATTCCGGTCTGGGCACACCGCATTCCGGTCTGGGCGCACCGCATTTCGGTCTGGGCGCACCGCATTTCAGTCTGGGCGCACTGCATTTCAGTCTGGGCGCACTGCATTTCGGTCTGAGCGCACCGCATTTCGGTCTGGGCGCACTGCATTTCGGTCTGAGCGCACTGCATTTCAGTCTGGGCGCACTGCATTTCGGTCCGGACGGTGGCCTTTAGCGGGGAAGAGAACCACGGATGGACGCTGAAAACACGGATGATCCATGGCTTGGGTCGGTTCGTAAATCTTGGGGGCGTTGACGAGTTGGGGCTTGGTTTTTGGGAGTCGCGGCAGTATGTAGGTCGTCATGCACGACGCCCGTATCGACGCTCTCGCCCGCCAATTGGTCCGCTATTCGGTCTCTCTGAAAAAAGGGGAAAAGGTTCTGATCGATCTGCACGATGTGCCGGAATCGATCGGGCTGGCGCTGATCCGCGAGGTGCGGGCGAAGGGCGGGCTGCCTTTTATCCGGCTGCATCAGGGGCGCTTGACCCGTGAGATGATGAAGGGCGCGGAGGACACGCAGTACGAAATCGTGAGCAAGCACCTGCTGGCCGAGATGATGGACATGGATGCCTACATCGCCGTGCGCGGCGGCCAGAACATCGCTGAAAACTCGGACGTGCCGGCGGAGCGGATGCGCTTGGCCATGAAGCACATGCGCCAGGTGCTGGACCACCGCGTGAAGCGGACGAAGTGGTGCGTGCTGCGCTGGCCCAGCCCGTCGATGGCGCAGCAGGCGGGGATGAGCACGGAGGCGTTTGAGAAGTTTTACTTCGAGGTCTGCCTGCTAGACTACCAGGCGCTGCTACCGTCGATGAATGCGCTCAAGAAGCTGATGGATCAAACGAAGCGGGTGGAAATCAAGGGGCCGGGGACGGATCTGCGGTTTTCGATCGAGGGGATCAAGTCGATCGTCTGCGGTGGTAATTACAACATCCCCGATGGCGAGGTCTTCACGGCACCAGTCCGCGATTCCGTGGAGGGCTATATCTCCTACAATGCGCCGACGATCTATCAGGGCATTCCGTTTGACTCGATCCGTCTGGAGTTTTCCCAAGGGAAAATCGTCAAGGCCGAGGCGGGCTCCAAGACCAAGGAGCTCAACAAGATCCTCAACAGCGACGAGGGGGCGCGCTACATCGGAGAATTTGCGCTGGGCTTTCACCCGAACATCCGCGAGCCGATGCGCGATATTCTCTTTGACGAGAAAATCGCGGGGTCGTTCCACTTCACTCCCGGCCAGGCCTATGAGGAGGCGGACAACGGCAACCGCTCGCAAGTCCACTGGGACATGGTCAACATCCAGCGCAAGGACTGGGGTGGCGGGGAGATTTATTTCGACGGCAAGCTGATCCGCAAGGACGGCGTGTTTCTGCCCAAGGCGCTGGTGAGGCTGAATGGGTAAAGCAGAAAGCAGAAAGCAGAAAGCAGAAAGCAGAAAGCAGAAAGCAGAAAGCAGAAAGCA
>JBAXLW010000023.1:0-24456 GCA_037134575.1 Verrucomicrobiota bacterium
AGGCCCGCCATCAGCAGTTGCACAGCGAATACCAGCGGCGCTTCAAGTAAGGAGCGACGACCTTACTGTCGTTTCTTCCTCTGCAGCGCATATCAAGACAGGACAGGATTGTCCCGACTCCTTAGCCGCCGCGCATTTGGATTTTTGAACCGCAGATAGACAGGATTTTGCCGATCCACCGACCTTATTACTGGCCCGTCACTTGCCCGCCATCGGACCAAGCAGACGAAGCGGTCGAAATCGCTAACGAAGCAGCTATTCCTGCAGCTTGATCGGTCCGCGGACTCAACACAATGCTGCCTTCATGCCGCAAAGCCCCGCTCAAGCACAGGATTCCACTGGTGAACCCTCCGTGGGCACTGCATTGACCGCTTTTTAAAACGCAGCATGTGCTTGTAAAAGGGTTAATTTTACTTTGACCTCTTTCAAAATTACATTAACCTCTCTTAAAATTACACTGACCTCTTTTTATTTTAAATTAAACTCTTTTTTATTAATTATGACCTATTTTTTATTTGCTTCAAACTCGCTTTAATAAATAGCAAGCTTTTTAAAAATTGCTTAAAGGTCTTATTTTACACAAAACTCTTTAATAAAGTATTTTACCTCTTTATGCGACGGATAGACCTATTAACCTATCACTTTGACCTCTTTACTTGGCATTCATTGATCTTAACTGAGCGTTTGTGTTGACGCATCGAGCCGATGAACTAACATCCAAACGGCTGCCAGCAACGCACGAGCATCTTGCGCTAACGCAAGCGGCTCTTCGTGCCTGACAATCACCGCATCCCCGCACGCATTCACCACCCACTGCATCACTTTATGGCTCGCTCCGACTACCCGCCCCTCATTGAACGCCGCTCCACCTTCATCCATTCATGGCGCAGGTTCGCGCTGGGCCAAACCTTTGGCGGAATGACGCTGGAAGAATTCGAAGCGGAGACGCAGGCGATGATCGCCGTGCGGCAGAAGATCATGACGGCGCGAACGGAGCTTTCCGGCTTGATGCTGGACCGGGCCAACGCCGACGACGCAGCCCGCGAGGCCTTTATCCGTATGGCCAACGGCGTGCGCGCCAGCAGCGACTACGGCTACGATTGTCCGATGTACCGCGCGCTGGGCTACGTGCCTAAAAGCGAAAGCAAGACCGGTCGCCGCCGCCGGAAAGTTATCGTCGCAGCGGTGCCGGAGCCACCGGTGGTAGGCGCGGCGGACTGAGCTGGCGGGAACTCCCTAGAATAGGCGCGACTCCCCCTGTTGCTCAGAACGGTTCGTCGTCATTCCACGCGTCGCCACTGCCGACTTGCCATTCTTCGACGAGTTCGGCGGGAAAATCTTCCAGAAACCGAGACGGGCGGCAGATAACGTCGCCGCTGTAGGACTTCGGGTTCATCATCGGATAGGTCAGGTAAAGATCGTCCTTGGCCCGGGTGAGCGCGACGTAGAAAAGGCGGCGCTCCTCTTCTAGCATCGGCAGGTCTTCGGTTTCGAGGATGCGGCCATTCGGGAACTGGCCGTCGACCAGCCAGATCAGGAACACGACTTTCCACTCCAGGCCCTTGGCTTGGTGGATCGACGAGAGCGTGACTTTTTCATCATCGGGCTCGCTTTTGTTGCCCGTCGGTTCGCCGTCTACCGAGCTCATCAGCGAGAGCTGGGCGAGGAAATCAAGGATGTCGTCGAAGCCCGTGCCGTACTGCGAGAGCTGCTCGATGTCGCTGCGGCGGTTTTCGAAGTTCTCGAAACTCGCTTGGAGATACTCATCGTAGACGCCTTCGAGGATGCTGAAGATCATCTCAGAGGGGCGGGCGAATTCGCCGTTCGGCGTGAGTTCGTCCAGGGTATAACAGAGTTGCTGCCAATGCTTGGCGGCCTTCTTCGGCACCTTGAAAGTGAGGAACAACTCCGACCACTTCGGCGGCAGCTCTTCCTTTTGGGCCCAGCCGCTTTTCAGCCAGGCCTCCCAAAGTTTCTGCGCGGCGACCGGGCCGCAGCCGGGCAGCAGATTGACCATCCGCATGAAGCTCACCTCGTCGCGGCGGTTCACCACAAAGCGCATGAACGCGGCGATGTCCTTGATGTGTGCCTGTTCGAAAAAGCGCAGGCCGCTGGTGATCGCGAAGGGAATCCCGCGCACGGTCAGCTCCATCTGGATTTCCAAACTCTGGAAGTGCGCGCGGTAGAGCACCGCCATCTGCTCGAGTGGAATCCCCTCGTCACGCAGCTCCAACATCCGCTGTGCGACAAACGCCGCCTGGCTGCGCGGGTCTTCTAACGCGACAAGGGCCGGCCTCGCGCCGCTGCCATCGCGCGACGAACGCAGGTCCTTTTCGAAGCGGCCCGTGTTGGCACGGATCGCAGCATTCGACAGATCGAGGATCTCCGGCACGCTGCGGTAGTTGGTCTCGATCGTAAAAACCTTCGCTCCGGGATAGCGCACAGGAAAGCCGAGGATGTGCGCCATGTCAGCGCCGCGCCACGAGTAGATCGACTGCGCATCGTCGCCGACGGCCATCAGGCTGTTCGACGGACCCACCAGTAAATCAATCATCCGCCCCTGCACCGAGTTGGTGTCTTGGTACTCGTCGACTAACACGTGGCGGAACTTTTGTTGATAGAGCTCCAACACATCCGGCCGTTCGTCGAAGAGTCGCACGGTCATGACCAACAAGTCGTCGAAATCCATCGAGTTGGTCTCCAGCTTTTTGGCGATATAGCCGCTGCGGACGAGTTCGATTTTTTCCATCCAGTCGTAGAAGTGATCGTAGCGGTTGGCGATGACTTCTTCCAGTGAAGCGCCGGTGTTTTCGATGAGACTAAAGATCGATGCCAGTACGTCGGGCTTCGGGAAGCGGCGCTGGGTGGTGTCGATGTCGCACTTGGCGATGACCGAGGAGAGCAGCGACTTCTGGTCGTCTCGGTCGAGGATAGAAAACGAACGGGTGAAGCCGAGGTCTTCGGCATGGCGGCGCAGAATGCGGCTGCCAATGGAGTGGAAGGTGCCCGCCCAGAGGTCGGACGTATCATGCGGCACCAGGTCGCGCACGCGCTCGATCATTTCGCGCGCCGCCTTGTTGGTAAAAGTGAGCAGCAAGACCTGCTTCGATTCGATCCCATGATCTAACAACCATGCGACACGATACGTGAGCGTGCGGGTTTTGCCAGAGCCTGCGCCGGCGATGACCAGTGCCTTTCCCGGCGGCGAAGAAACGGCTTGGTACTGCTCTGCATTCAGCGCAGACACATAATCGATACCGGATGCAACAGCCGACGGCGGGCGGTGCAGAGTGTAATGACGAGCCATGTGCACCGCGATCCTGACATTGCGAATGAGTGAGCGCAAACCAAACCGCGCCGCTTACTCGAAATCGAAAGTCTTGCGGCGCGTCGGTTGGAGACGGAAGCGGCCGCCGTTCGCCTGGCGCAGCGGATCGAAGACGGAGTCCATGCCGACGGACTTGATCTCGCAAACTTGGGCCATCAGCTCACCGAGGCGACCTTTGGGAAAGCCGCGCTCTTGGAACCAGCTAAGGTACTCGGGCGGCAGATCCATGATGGGCACGCCGCTGGGCGGATAGGATTTGATCCCGAACTTGCCGAACGGGATGCGGGTATTGCCGATCTCGAGGAGGAGATTGCGGAAATCTTCTCGGTCGATCTCGGGGATGTCGGCCACCGCAGTGCTTAGTTCTTCGCCGTCACGGGCGGGGCCGTTTTGGGGCTGTTGTTCTTGAGCGCGGTTTCGGTCTGGGTCTTGAACCAGCTGTCGAACTGCGTCTTGGGAATCACTTCCATGGAGCCGACCATGTTGCCGTGGCCTTCGCCACAGAGCTGGGCGCAGACGACGAAAGTTTCGAGGGCTTTCACAGGGGTGAACCACATCGGAATTTCGCGGCCAGGGATGGCATCCTGTTGGACACGCATCGGCACGATGCAGTAATTGTGAATCACGTCCTTAGTGCCGATGTTGAGAACGGCGGGATGGCTCACGGGGAGCTTGAGGATCGGGCTGGTGAAGTCGTCGAGTGCGTTCGGGTCGGTGTAGTCGATGCCGAGTTCGTTGGTACCGGAAATGAGGTTCGGGTCGCGGCGGCCGAATTTATTGTCGGCACCGGGGTAGTGATAGGTCCAGCCGAACTGCCAACCGACAACGCGGACGCGGACGGGGTTGAGGTTTTGCACGGTTTTCCAGCTGTCAACGCGTTCGGCCCAGAGCGGGAAGGCAAATCCAAGCAGCAAAACGGCCTCGACGATGATGACACCAACTTCCAAGTGGCTGGAAAGGTGGCTGCGCACGCCTTCGTAGGATGCCTTCGGGTTGTTCTTATGCCAGAAGCGGAAAATGCAGTAGAAGAAGAACAGCGTCCAACCGACAAAGAGCGCGATCATGAACCAGTGGACGACGTCGATCATGTGGTCGACTTGGCCGCCGTGGGCAGAAAAGTTTTCGGGAATGCCTAGAAACTTGGATGGACTCATGGGAAGCGGATAGATGGAGGTGAGTTAGAAAAAAATCAGCGCGTCGGCGAAACGGGGACGTAATCGTCGGAGAGCGATGGATCGAAGTGGAGCTTTTCGCGGCGCGAGATGCGGCGCATAAAAAAGACAATCGCGCCGAGCATCGCGAGAATCACAAACAACAGAAAGAAAATCGACCAACCCGCGGCATCTCCACCGCCCGCGAGCATGGTGTCGCGGCAGGTGCCACAAGCGAGAAACTGAGAGGTGTAATTCATAGTGATAAAGTTAGAGATGGTTACGAATGATCTTGCGGTAGAAATAGACGCCGTAGATCGGCATCAAGAACGCGCCGCAGATGCCCACGATTCCAAAGGCCATCGTCATGGCCGTGCGCTCTGGAGCCAACGCAAACGCCCACAAGGCCAAAAACAGGCAAAGCAAGGTGCAGATGGTGACAAAGACGATATGGAATCCTTTGAGAGACATGCTGTGGGTAGGTTGAGTAAGACTTCAGTGACCTGAGTAGAAGAACCTATCGAATATCGGGTCGCCCAGCGCAAGAGCCGTTAGCCCGGCGAGGCTGCAAACCATGCAGAGGCCAGAAGCAAAGAGCCAGTAAACCGCCTTCTTCTCATGATTAAGGTGCATGAAGATAAATGCAACCAGAGATGCTTTGATGGTAGCGATAGTTAGACCGAGGATGCAGTCCCATTTGTCGAAGCCATGGGCACCAACGTCGAGTGCAGGAACGGTAGCAACCAACACGGTGGTGATGGTGCCAATGAAGAGGATCGCCCCGACAAAGAGATAGGTGCGGACGGATTTTTTGATCGCTTCTGGAGTATCAGCCATGGAATTCAGTGAATTGCTAAGAGTTGAAAAAGATAGATCGTTGAGGCTTACATCAAATAGAGGATCGGGAAGACGAAGATCCAGACCAAGTCAACGAAGTGCCAGAACAGGCCGCCGATTTCGACGCGGTTGGCAAGCCACTCGGGATTGGAGAGGTACATCTTGCGGCCGAAAAACAGATAGTAGGCAAGGACGAGGGCACCGCCGATGACGTGCAAGCCGTGGAGGCCTGTGATCGTGAAGTAAATCGCGTAGTAGGGATTCCACGCCGGGGTGAACTTCGACTCGAAGCCGATCTGTTCACGAGGAACCGAGAGGCCTGGGAAGGTTTCGTCGCCGCGTGCTTCGTAGTTAGGACCAAAGAACTCTTCCTTGAATGCGTCGGCTGGGGCGAGCTTGGCCCGGCCTTCGTCTTCAGATTTTTTGGCGAAGTCTTTCCAACCGATGCGATAAAGTTCCTTGTGAGTCGGGAAGCGGATCGCCTTGCCGTCCTTGTCAGCTCCGTAGTCCTTGAGCAGTTGAGCTTTGAGCTTGGCAACTTCGCCTTGATGCCATTCCCACGCTTGTTTGGCGAAGGGGCTGCTCTTGATGAGCCATGAGTTTTCAATCGCGACCTCGGGGTCGATCCCCTTCTCCACGGCCTTCATTGCGAGGTGTTGGAAGTCGATCGCGTCGATGTGGTGGAACACCATCGGGCTGTCCAGCAGCTTGCCATCGACGACGGTGTCGTCGCGGAGGCGGGATTGGGTGGCGGCCGGTTTGATGTCGCGCGGATGGAAATCGAAGTGGGCAGGAGGCTCGACCGTGAAGCCGACGGTGGAGATTTCGCCGAGCAACTGAGGAGTGACTACGGCCATGTCGATATTCACGCCGTCTGAGAACTGCCAGTCGCGTTTGTCAGGATTGGCAGCCTTGGCTTTTTTCCACTCGTCGCGCAGGGCAGCTGTGCGGATCACCCCGTTGTGGCTACGAGCCGCGAGGTGGGTCTTTTGGATGCGATTGAGGAGTTCGATCGACAGCGGTTCGCCAGCCTTGGCGATGACTTCCGGCGCTTGGCCTTGGTGAGTGATCGCGGAGACATCGGCCGATAGGGTGATTTTTGAATGCTTGTGTTCAGCTTGGGTGAGGAACTCCTCGACCCATGGCTTGTGGAAGCGGACGCTGTTGAAGGACAGCTTGGACGCCTCGATGTTGATCAGGTTTTCCTCGATCTTGTTGCCCTTGTGATCGAGCACGGGCTTGTCGTCCTCTGTTTCATAGCCCAAGTGGCCCTCGATGACGGAGTAGTCCTTGAGACGGAGCGCTTGGTGATGAAGTTTGACATTATATTCCAAGCCCTTGAGGACCATGAAAATGAGTGCACAGAAAACCGTGATGCCCATGAAGAATTGGAACTTCCGCCACTCGCGCAGTTTCAGGGATGCCCAGGCAAAAACCACCGTCACCGAGGAGCCGATGAGCACAAAGGTGTTAATCAAACCGGGCAGCACGGGCAGAGTCCGCTCGGGCCATGGATAATCCGCGCCGAGGCGGAGAAACACATAGGCCGAGAAGAAACCGCCGAAGAGCATGACTTCGGAAGCGAGGAACAACCAGATGGCGATCTTCGAGTTGAAGAGGCCGGTGTCCTTGCGAGGAGTGACGACGTAGGGAATTTCCATTGGAGAAAGGGAAGGCTGGTGAGGTGATTAACCGCGGAGAATTGGTGGAATGGGAATGATGGAGGCTCAGTGCTTGTCCGACGAATCGAGGTGCTTCGGCTCAGTCCACTGGGGAAGGAAATCCGACTCGCAATCCGGGCGGCTGTATTCGTAGGGCCCGCGGTAGGTCACTGGCTCCTTGAGGAAGTTACCATGGCCCGGAGGCGTTGGGGTAGCCCACTCGAGGGTGGTCGCGTCCCATGGATTGTCGTTTTCCACCTTCTTGCCAAACTTCCACGAGGTGAAGAGATTGATGATGAAGAAGATTTGGAAGAAGGCCATCGTCCATGCGCCCGTTGACATTAGGATGTTCAAGTCAATGTGATTCACGACGGTGTTACCGAAGACGTTCACACTGTCCTGAGCTTTCGAGAGGTAAGCGTCGCCACCGTTATACCAACGGCGATGGAAACCCGCCATCCCTTGCACCAACATCGGAAAGAAGATGAGGTTCATGCAGATCAAGCTGGGCCAGAAGTGCAGGTGGTTGAGGGCTTTGCTCATGTAGCGACCCGTGAATTTCGGGTACCAATGGAGAATCCCAGCGAAGAAGCCAAAGAGAATCCCGGGAGCCACCACGTAGTGGAAGTGGCCGATGACATAGTACGTGTCGTGGAGGTGGAGATCGGCCAAGTTGAAGGCTAGCGGCAAGCCGGTAAGTCCGCCGATGCCAAACATCGGGATGAAGGCGCAGGCCCACATCATTGGCGGCGTGAAGCGGATCGAACCACCCCACAGCGAGATCAGCATGGCCGTAATAATCACCACCGATGGAACTGAGATAAGAACCGTCGTGGTTTGGAAGAAGGTGGAAACAGCGGCACCCATGCCGGTCATGTACATGTGGTGAGCCCAGACGACAAAGGAGAGGAAACCGAGGACCAGCACGGAATAGACCATCGACTTGTAGCCCCACAGCGGCTTGCGGGTGTTGGCTGGGATGATTTCACTCACACAAGCAAAGGCGGGAAGCAGAAGCACGTAAACTTCAGGGTGACCCAGGAACCAAAACAAGTGTTGGAACAACAGCGGCGAACCACCACCCGATAGATTGGCAAGACCCTCGGTCTTGGTGAACAGGCCGGAAGGCATGAAAAACGAGGAGTGCGCCACGCGGTCCATCAACTGCATGATACCAGCTGCTTCGAGCGGCGGGAAGGCCAGCAGAAGGAGGAAACCGGTCACCAACATGGCCCAAACGAAAAACGGCATCCGCATCCAAGTCATTCCGCGTACGCGAAGATTGATGATGGTGGTAATAAAATTCACCGAGCCAAGGAGCGAAGAAGTGATCAACAGAACCAGTCCGAGCAACCACTGGGTTTGGCCAGCCAACCACTGATTGACGATTTGTCCGTCGGCGAAACCGGCGAGCGGCGAGTAGTTCGTCCAGCCCGACTTGGCGGAACCTGATTCGAGGAAAAACGACGAGCACATCACGACGCCACCAAGGAAGTAAATCCAGTAGCTCGCCATGTTCAGGCGGGGAAACGCCATATCCGGCGCACCGATTTGCAGCGGCGTGACGTAGTTGCCAAAGGCACCGAAGCCCAACGGCACGATGCCAAGGAAGACCATGATTGTGCCGTGCATGGCACCAAACATGTTATAGGTCTCCCCTGTTACCTTGCCGTCTTGCAACCAACGAGCCTTCCAGCCGTCGGTGAATGCCCAGCTCATCCATTCGGGAAGCGGTTGATGCGGATAAGCGATACTCCAGCGCATTACCATCATCAGATAGAAGCCAAAAGCGAGAAAGCACAACGCGGTGATTCCGTACTGCAGGCCGATGATTTTGTGATCCGTCGAGAAGATCCATTTCTGGATAAATCCCGGATTGTGGTGATGGTCTTCGTGGTGGGCATCGTGCCCATTAGGTGAGGTGGCGTGAGAGCTCATAATTCCGTTTGACGGCGATGTTGAGTGTTTAGAGTCAGAGTGCCTTGGCAGGGGCGAGAGTGATTGGATCAAGCAGAGTCTTAGGGTCGAGTTTTTCGCCCGGCAGGTCCTTGAGGTAATCCGCGGAGAGTTCTTCGCCGGTGACCGAGTTGCCCGCGTTTTTGCGAGCTGCGGAAATCTCGAGGGCCGCCTTTGCCATATCGAGGGTGATCACGTCGCCCTTGGTATTGCCGAAGCTGCTGCGAACGTAGGTCATAATTCCAGCAAGGTCCTCGGGAGTCATCCCAATGCCTTGTGCCGGCATGACGCCGTAGGTGATGCCGTCGTGGACAGGGCCCTGCACACCGTTGAGAATGACCATGGCAAAACGCTGGGTCTCACCGTTAGGCCATGGCGTACCTGCTAGCGACGGGTAGGTGGAACCATTGCCCTTGCCATCGGAGCCGTGGCAACCATTGCACTTGGCGGAATAGATTTTCGAACCTTTGGCCATGTAAGCGGCAAGTGCTTCCTTCGGCACCGGTCCGGTATCCTCGGCACCACCGGCAGGAGTCCTCACGTAATTTTCGCGGAACAACGCGCCGTAAGAGAACCAATGCCCGACATCGCCGAGAATTCCGCCCGCGATCAATAAGACCACGCCACAAGCAACCAGCGCCCAGAGCGAAATTGGTGCGATGCCGTTATCGACAATCCGCTTCTCGCGAGCACACGCGGCAGCATCGCGGACCAAAGGCCCGTGAGCCTCGGTCACATTGATCGAGTCTTCAAGGTCTGGCTTTTCGTTAGGAAGAGACATGTTTGAACGTAGGTAGTAAATAGATTATTTCAAGGAACCTTTGGCTTTTGAAGGCGAAAAATTCAGCACGGCAGGAACAGCCTGATCCTTCTTGAGCGAGAGAAGATAAGAGATAAGTGCCTTGGCTTCTGGGGTCGGGACCAACTCGCTGCCTTCCTCGGCGTTTCCAAACGGCATGGCATCTTCCGACGGATTACCCGTGATCTTCCGCTTTGTGAACATGAAGTGGTGGGGCGGGCAGGTCGACTGCCAACGCTGAGAATCGAGGCGCGGATTATAGAGGTGGGCGTAAAACCAGACGGACGGGTCTTTACCCGCGCCGTAAACTGACTCCACGCGGCGACCAACGTTGGACAAATCCGGTCCCATACGGGAGACGCCGATTTGGGCGAACTTTTCGCCAAAGAAATCATAGGCGTTGGTTTCACGACGGGTATCACCGCGATCCGGATCAGACTTTAAGCCACCCCAATCGGAACGATAAAGATCATTGCCCGCATAGGTCGGACGAACGACCTGCGTGTGGCAAAGATAACAGCCGTTTTCCGCATAGACCCGAGCACCATCGGCGATCCGTCCCGTGCGTTTCGGGTAGAAGATGCCGGTGGTTCCGTCCTTTGCTTCGGATAGCTGTATCGGTGCCAGCTGGCGCATGGAGAAAAATGGCACGACGATGATCGCAAGCCATGCGATGCCAAAGCTGGCTGATAGACCGAGAATGAATGTGCGAAAGCTCATGAAATTTGAGATCTGAAATTTGTCACCTTAATGGGCGTTGGCGTGTCCGGGGCCAGCGTTATCAATGTCGCCTTCTTCGCCGTGCGGGCTGGAAGCATGTCCGTGCGCAGCTTCGAAGAGAGTCGGGTGTTGACTGCGCCGGCCAAGGCGCAACCACATCAGGGCGAGGTGGATGAAAAAGAAGACGTTAGAAAACAGGATGAAGCACCATGCGATTGTGGTTCCGACCGCGTATGGATAGGCACGGCTGGCGGCGTTTTGCCATGGTTGCAGCCAATCTTCTTGGCCGATCCCCTGCTCAAATCCGCCGAAGATCGCAAACAACGCCACCGCGATGATTCCATAAACGGAGAACAAGAAGTGGATTTTGATTAGGCGGCGGGAAAGCCACTCACGGCGTGTCACCCGCGGCACAATGAAATACACTGCGCCAAACATCACAAAACTGAAGAAACCATAGAGCGCGAGGATTTCAAACCCATAACCGGAGAGCGAGAACTGCGTGAGTGGCAGGGTCGAATCGGGCAAATTCAACACGACCGCTGAGAAAGCGAGGAGAATCAGACCCACAACGCCAGCGATCGTGAAACGCAGAGATGGGCTGCTGGCAGAAATCTCCGGCGATGAGAGCGCGGTGCGGAGAATATTGATGGCAGCGGAAATCATCGGCACAAAAAGCATGACGGTTGCAGCAGCACCGACGTAGGGAAGGAAGTAGGGAATCGGCGCACCTGCCAACTTCTGCATACCCGCCCATGGAGCAATCACGGCGAGCGACCAGAACCCGAGCTTGGCCAACGAATAGCTGTAAACCGGCTGACCTGTGATTTTGGGCGTTAGGTAGTAGGCTGTTCCGAGTGCAACCGGTGTGAAGAACAGGAATGTGAGGGCAGACTTATACCAAGCATTGATTCCAGCAGCCATGACCGGGTGGCCAGGCAGGCAGTGAAGCAAGGTGTTTGCAGTGATGAAGATCCACGGGAACCAGATCAGCGCAGCCAGCAGATACCACTGTGAGATGTAGACATGACCTTCGGGACGGACGCGGAATTGAATAAATGACCAGATGACAATGGCGAAGTAACTGGCGAGCAAGACCGGCCATGCGAATGAAGGGAACTCCATCCACGGCATGCCGGTGCCAGAGCCCGAAAGGATTCCCACCAGACCCAAGAAAACACCCAGGTTCCAGACGTGACCGGCAACGAGGATCAATCCGGCAGCGGTGCATTCTTTGCGCGAGAGTCGTGCCATCATCCAGATGATCACCGCAAAAGCAGCTTGGAATCCCCAGCCGTAAATGAACGCGTTGATGTGGGCTGGAAAAACGCGGCCATAGGTCAGCCACGAACAGCACGACATGAAGCTGGGCGCGTGAACCTTGGCGGAAGAAACGATGCCTAGGATGATCGAAACCGCGAGCCATGCGGCACCGCTGGTCAGGAAATACATCACCGGGTGACGCAACGAACGGTCAATCCCCGCGCGAAGCAAGGCGTCCTGTTCAGTAGTGGTTGGGATGGCGAAAGACATCGGCTTGGAATATAAAATCGAAATTATGGTTTGGTGAGTTCCGCGGCAGAAACTTGAGGTTTGCCGACTTCACTGCGAAGCGCAGCGACTTGTTCGGCTTTTACGGCGGAAGCCTTGTTGCCAAAACTATTACGAACGTAGGTGAGCACACCAGCGATCTGCTCGTCCGTCTGATAGGCAAGTGCTGCCATGCCGCCTGGCATGATGTATTCCGTTCCCTTGACCGAGATTGGACCTTGGAGGCCGCGCAGCTGGATGCGAATAAGATTGGAGACCGGACCCATGACCCACTCCGAACCGGCAAGCGGGGGAGCAATCGCACCACCCTCGCCATTTTGTCCGTGGCAGGCAGCACAGACGAGGAATTGGGATTTGCCAATCGCCATGGCCGCTGGATCGATAGGAGCGTCCACTGCGACGACTGTGTCCATCGCCTTGGTGTCAACAGCAGGTGCGGAAGCGAGTTTTTTGGCGGTGTCAGAACCAGGCACGATCTGCGCAGGCAGCTCAACCGCCACCGGCTTGGAAGCAGCAAGCTGCTTGCTCACGACAGGTATGGCAGCGTCAATCGCTTCGGCGGAGAGGTTAGTGGCTTGAGCCGCATCGATCTTCGCCTTAGTGGCGTAGCGTGGCTTGGCAGCCGCATCTTCGAGAGTTGTCGGATCAGAGTGATTAAACACCCAGATCACTGCGAGCAGCAGCGCAAAGATAAAAAAGGTGCCGATACCCCACCAGAAAGTAGTGAAGCGAATAATCAGATTGTCGCGGGATGGATCCATGTTCGAAAAAAAGGAAACTCAGTTAGAAACGTTTGCGGACTCGAGGATGCGAGGGTCGCGGTTCGCATAGAGCGAATGCTGGCCTAGGGCGCGGATGAGGATGAAGATGAAGGCCGAGCCGATGGTGACAAAAGCAAGGATGTCGCCCCAGAATGCTCCGGGAATGGCCACTTGGATATCGCCGAAAACTTCTGGCTTGATGTGACCGAGGGAGACACCGCGCTCAGGGATCGTGATCAGATAATGATCGAGGGCGTGCATGCAGAGCGTGTAAACGGCGACGATCGAAAGCATTTTCGGATTCTTCTTCAGCCAAGCTTGGAGCAGGACCACAAAAGGAACGACGAAGTGACCGAAAACGAGGAAGTACATGGCAATGTTCCAGTTACCCGTATTCCGAATCGAGAAGTAGGAGGTTTCCTCAGTGATGTTCGCATACCAGATCAGGAAAAACTGTGAGAAAGCAATATAGGCCCAGAAGGTGGTGAACGCGAACATCAGCTTACCCATGATGTGGAAGTGTTCCGGGGTGGTCACATGCTTGAGATGACCCATGCTTTTCAGCCAGGTGCAGACGAGAACAATGACAGCCATCGAGTTCAGCGCAGTCCCAGCGAATAGGTAGACACCCCACATCGTCGAGAACCACTTGTAATCTAGGCCCATCAGGAAATCGAAACCGGTGAAGGTGATCGTGAGTGCGAAGATGATGAGAGGGTAATTGGAGTGGTAGCGCGCAGTGAGCAAACGAGCCGTTCCGGGATTCGGGTCGGTGTCTTGTGCTGTTGAGAGTTTCCGAAGGCCGTAGATCACGGTGCTAAGGCCGATGCCATAGAAAGCGAAGCGACCGTACCAAAATGGCATGTTCATGAACCAATACTTGTTGGCGAGGAGATGCTCGTGGTGATGAAGGTATTCTTTCACCGAGCCTGGAGCTGCGCGGTGGATGTTCATCCACTCATAGAGATAGACTTGAACCTGAGGGAACAGCAGCGGAAGACCGAAAAGGAAAACCCAAGGAAAGGTCGAACCGAGGTTTTCAAAGGTCCGCCGGACAGAAGTCCCCCAACTGGAGTTAGAGACATTGTGCAACAAGGTCCAGAAGACCCCACCGATCGACAGCGTCAGGAAATAATAAAAGGCGAACAGCCAGGAATAGGCAAAGGGCCCGCGAAGTTTTTCAGGTGCGTAAAACAACAAATACAAGCTGGCAGCGGTGCCCAGAACGGCAACGAGCAAGGCCATGTTTTTCACTTTCGAGACCTTGGAGGTATCGAGGTGATCGCCGTTGATCGCGATGTCTGCGGAGGTGACGTGGTGGTGAGCCATTACGATAAAGTCAGTGAAAAGTTAGTGAGCTTTTGTTTGTGCCTCTTTGGCTGTCTGCAGCGTGCGGACGTAGGCGATGATCGCCCAACGGTCCCGAACCGGAATGTTGTAACCATAGCCGCCCATCATCCCCTTGCCATAGGTGATCGTCTCAAAAATACGACCATCGGGATAGGAGGCTGACTTGAAATTATCCATGTGGAAATTAGCAATGCCCGGAACCCCATATTGACCGGTGATTCCTAGGCCATTTCCCGATTTACCATGGCAGACGGCACAATAGATTCCGAAACGTTCCTTGCCGCGCTGAATCAATGCGGAAGCGGACTCGGCGGTTAGCTCTAACTCCTGTGGCATGCCCGAACCGAAATAATCACCGACGTGACCGGTATAATAATAGCCGGTTTGGCCGCCAAATTCATATTCTGGAATTCCGCCAATGGATTGAACGCCCGCTTCGTTGAAGCCGCGCGGCTGGGTTTGACCGACTGGCAGGCGGCTGCCGTGACCGTCGGCGAAGAATGCGTCAGGCTTCTGGGCGCGGAGTTTGTCCTGATCGTCCATATCTGGGAAGATCTGGATGGGAGGCTTGGAAAAGTGCTGTCCGCGGACTCCGAAGACTCCGACGACGAGCAACGCAATCAGTGCGTAAGCGAGGAAAAAGTAGCGCATGAGAATTTAGCGGAAAAAGTTAAGAGGGATGAAAGTCATGGCTCGGGTCATCAATCCTCTTCTTCGACGAGTTCGATGTTAGCCCCGCCGATTTCAGCGAGCAGTTCGCGGGTACCATTGGGCGTGAATTTAGGATCACGAGCTTCGATCGCGATGAAAAATCCATCATCCGTTGCCTTGCGAAATTGATCACTCGCAAACAACGGGTGATTGAGGCGAGGAAGTTGAATCAATCCCAATAAACCAAAGAGAACCGTAAACCCAGAAAATAGGATCGTCAGCTCGAACATGATCGGGAAAAACGCAGGCACTGTGAAGATGTTCACGGGCTTCGACTGAACCACTGTAGGGTAAATCACCACCTGGGTTGTGTAGGCGAGAGCAAAGGCCGTTGCGGTGCCGGTCATGCCGCCGAAGAATACGAACCATGGCAAGATCGAGCGTTTTATGCCCATCGCGCCATCGAGGCCGTGGATCGGATAGGGAGAATAACAATCCCATTTCCTAAAGCCGGCATCACGGATTTTTTCAGCGCCCTTGTAAAGAGCGGATGCGCTCTTGAACTCGGCGAGGTAGCCGTAAACGCGTTTGCGGGTGGTGCTCACTGTTGTAGAATTTAAAGTTAGGCGTTAAAATTATTTGGAAGAAACCAATTCCTTTTGATAGGCGGCTTCGATCACAACACCGTGGTCTGCATGCTCTTGAAGATCGTCATGGTGAGGATCAGACTCAAGAAGAGTCCATTTAACCTCTGCAATGTTGATACAAGGTAGGAAGCGCAGGAACATCAGGAAAAGAGCGAGGAACAAGCCAATCGTACCGACAAAGGTCATCAGTTCGACGCCGCTTGGCGAGTAGGTCTTCCAGTCGCCAGGCAAGAACATCCGCGCCAAAGTCGTGCAGATAATCACAAAGCGCTCGAACCACATACCGACGTTGACACACATGGCAACGATCATGATCACCCAGAGGTTTTCGCGGCATGCTTTGAACCAGAAAACTTGGGGCGAAAGCACGTTGCAACTCATCATCGCGGCGTAGGCCCACCAGTATGGACCCGCGATCCGGAACTTGAAGGCGTCCATTTCATAAATCGAACCCGAGTAGAAAGCGACGAAGAGTTCCATCAGATAGGCATAACCGACGATCGTACCCGTTAGCAGGATGATCTTCGCCATGTTGTCGATGTGCTTCATGGTGATCAAATCCTGCAAACCATAGATGAAACGGGCAGGCACCATAATCGTGAGCACCATCGCGAATCCACCGAAGATGGCACCGGCGACGAAGTAGGGCGGAAAGATCGTGGTGTGCCAGCCGGGTACCACGGAAGTCGCAAAGTCGAACGAAACGACCGAGTGAACCGAAAGCACCAGTGGTGTGGAAAGCGCTGCGAGGAGCAAGTAAGCCATTTCATAGTGGCTCCACTGGCGATTGCCACCGCGCCAGCCGAGTGAGAAAATCCCGTAGAGGATTTTGCGAATGCCTGGCTTGCAGCGGTCGCGGATCGTCGCGAGGTCAGGGACCATTCCGAGATACCAGAAGATCAGTGAAATCGTGAAGTAGGTCGAAACCGCAAACACGTCCCATAACAGCGGCGACTTGAAGTTCTGCCAAATCGCATTGGCGTTTGGCACGGGTGCGAGGAACCACGCGAACCAAACGCGTCCGACGTGGAAGGCGGGGAAAATACCCGCGCAAATCACGGCAAAAATCGTCATGGCTTCGGCAGCACGGTTGATGGATGTCCGCCAGTTTTGGCGGGTCAGGAACAGCACTGCTGAGATGAGTGTACCCGCGTGACCGATACCGATCCAGAACACGAAGTTAGTGATATCAAAGCCCCAGAAGACCCGGTTGGACATACCCCAAACTCCCACACCGGTGGAAACGAGATAAGTCAAACCACCGCCAACGCCGATGAGGGCGATGAGCGCGGATGGAATGAATAGCAACCACCACAAGAGCGGTTGGCGATTTTCCAATACACCGCAAATGCGTTCGGTGATCCAATTGTATGAACGGCCGCTGAGGATGAGCTTTTCGCGCTCAAGCACCGGGAGTTTTACTCCGGTGTGGTTCTCAGGTGCAGTATGGGTGGTAGAAGCCATGTTTGATGAAAAATTGGAAGCTCAGATGAAAACAAATCAGGCCATGTGGATGGTCGCCTTGCCGACGAATTTCGCGTCCGGCATCGCCGGATTCGGGTTCTTGACGCGCGCCAGATAACTGGTGCGCGGCCGGGTTCCGATGTAGTTGAGAAGATCGTAGTTACGGTCGATGCGCTTGCTGCGACCGAGTACGGATTTCTCTTCGTCGAGAAGATTGCCAAAAGTGATAGCACCGGCAGGGCAAGCGTCTTGGCAAGCGGTCTTCACCGAATCCACAGGGATGCGGAGAGTGTTGACGTTGACTTGCATCTCGGTCGAGACCATGCCAGCGACGAGAGCCTCTTGCTTTTGGCCCTGCTTCTGACGAATGACCGAATCCTTGAGACGTTGCACACAGTAGGTGCATTTCTCCATCACACCGCGCATGCGTACCGTGACATTCGGATTCTTCTGAAGGTGAGGTGCTTCACCCACTTGTTTCTCGCCGAATGGTCCCTTATAAAGATTATTAGAGATAAGCGGGTTGCGCTTATTATAGTCGAAATAGTTGAACCGTCGCGCCTTGTATGGGCAGTTGTTTGCACAATAGCGCGTTCCGATGCAGCGGTTGTAGGCCATCGCATTGAGACCGTCTTCCGTGTGGATCGTCGCATTGACTGGGCAAACGGTTTCACAGGGCGCGGACTCACACTGGACGCAAGCGACCGGTTGCGGAACCATTTCCGGATTGCCTTCGTCGAAGGTGTTATCTTTTTGCGCTGCAAAGTAACGATCCATCCGGATCCAATGCATTTCGCGACCCATGGCGACCTGCTTTTTACCGACAATCGGAATGTTATTCTCCGATTGGCAGGCAACGAGGCAGGAGTTACAACCCATGCATGAGGAGAGATCGATCGACATACCCCATTGATGGAGAGGATCGCTGAGCAGCGGCTTGCCGGCACGGTCCTGTGGCTGGTAAAGCGAGACCGTCGGTGGGGCGTGGGCGTCGTTGCCTTGCTTCGCAACGCTAGCGAGCTGGGCGGCGAACGAACCTTTTTCCTCGTCGCCAAGGGTCGAAACCTCACGGGCGAGAGCACGGCCATACATCGCATTGTGCTCTTGCGTGAGGGCCACCGAATAACGGCGATTGGTCGGAGTCGCCTTCGCACCGGTGGCGAAATAGGCGGTGGCTACGGTGCGCAGCGGATAGGCGTCGAAGCCGCGGTTTACACCGACGAGTCCGACGTGGGATGCGTTTTTCGGTCCGCGTGCCAGTTCGTCGTGTTCGTCGAAGCCTTGGCCGTAGCCGAGCGGGATGACGATCGTGTTCTCAGCTTGGCCGAAGGAAACGAGGACTGGGATTTCCAGCGACTGTCCGTTCACCACTACCTTGATCATCGGGGATGTGCGGTTTTGTGCCTCATCGTCAGGAGATCGGGATGCAAAGTCCGTTTCGAGTTGGATAATCTGGTCGTAGATTCCCAGTTCCTTGGCCGTGCTAGGTGCGACGAGCGCGACGTTATCCCACGTGAGCTTAGAAATCGGGTCCGGTGCCTCTTGCAGCCAGCCATTATCAATCCAGCGACCGTCAAAGATCGACGAGTCCGTTGCGAAAATCACTTCGAGTGAATCCTTCGTCGGTGGAGTCGCAATGATTGGAGCAGACAGGTCACCGCGCAGTTTCGGGTTAGCGATCGGATAGGAAGAACCTGCGAGGAAACCATCGCGAAGAAGCTTTTTCCAAACAGTGTCCCCTGCCCCGCCGACTGCGGAGAAAGTCGTGCGAACTGCGGTGTAGGCGGGTGAGGCCGCGCCTTTATCACCTTCCCCATTGAGAAGCTTACCGTCACCGGAAAGCAACGCGAGAAGAAGCTCCAACTCAGAAACGCAATCCTTATAGAGCGGCAGAATCATCGGTTGTACTACGGTGTAGGCACCACTCGCACTGCGAGCATCCGACCAAGATTCCAAATAGTGGGCGGCAGGCAGATGCCACGTCGAAGCATGGGCCGTCGCATCCGTGCGGGTACCTAGGTGGATACTAGTCTTCAGTTTGGCATAAGATTCGGCGAACTTGAGATCGGCCGGAGCATCGTAAAGTGGATTTGAAGGTGTTAAGACGATGAGCGTATCGACAACCTTCGCGTCGATGTCATTTTTCAGCGCCGTTAGATTGCCGAGACCCTTCGTTTCGGTTTGGACGGCAAGGAGCGGCTTGCCCTCGCCGATGTTGCCAAGCGCTTGGTTGATTGCATGGGCGAGCAGGTGAAGCGCAAGCGATTGGCGGGAACCTGCAAGAATCAAAGATTTCCCGGCGTTCGCTTTGAGGTCATCAACCAGACCATTGACCCATGCAACATGCTTCGGGTCGGAAAGTTCTGGAGAGACGATGGCCACACCGGCTTTCACGCCGAGTCCACGAGCGATTTGGGCAGCGACAGCCGTAACTTGACTAGGCGACACCCGCAGGCGGTGATCCGCCATGCCACCAGTGAGGGTGAATGCCGCTTCCACCGAGTAGAGGCGATTCATTTTCGAGGCATCAGGCTTGCCTTCGTAGGATTTACCCTCGGGCTTGCGGCGGTCGAAAAACGCGGTAACAGGTCCTTGCGAATCGGTACCGGCAAAGTCGCAGTCGAGCGAAACAATGCGATCGGCTTTGGCGAAGTCCGCAACCAGCTTCACCCCGTCGCCCAGGGCCACTGCGGACGATTCGCCGGTGAGCGCTTCGTATTGGAAGAATTTAGCCGAGGCAAACTTAGCAGCCAACTCCTGAGCAAGGCGGGCGCGGGTCGGGCTATCATCGGCACCGAACAAGAAACCAACCTTGGCCGACTTGTCAGCCGCGATGGAGGCCAGTGCAACCTCGAAATCAGCACGTGCTGCGGAGTTTCCAGCCTTGAGGATTTTGCGCGAGCGGGATGGCGAATAGAGGTCTAACACCGATGCTTGGGCAAAGGCATCTGTTCCTTCAGAATCCGGGTGAAGATGGTTAGGAGCCAGCTTGGTCGGGCGACCTTCAAAGGTCGTCACCACCAGCGGCGTCGCGCCGTGGGCACGTGGCATCGCGGACGCATAGTAGGTCGCCTTACCTGGGATCACCCACTCTGGGGCCTTGGTGTATGGGACGATGTAGGATTCTGGGCGGCGGCACGCTGCCATGCCAAAACCAGCGAGAGCTGTCGATGCGCCCATCAGCTTCAAGAACGAGCGGCGCGATGTTTCAGCATCCTCCTCGTTAGCCATCTCCGCAGCGCCTTGTGGGAACTCGCGATCCAGCCACTGGCGGAAGTCTGCGGTGTCTTCCAGCTGACCCACACTGCGCCAAGCGACGGTGGTTTCGCCGGCGGGAACCTCGGGGTGATGCAAAATGCGCTTGCTCATGTTAGACTGCGGAAATGATGGAAGTTGAAAAAAAGGCGGACGGATTAACGGTGGCAGGTGGTGCAGGTCGCCTTCGGATTGACCATGAACTGCTCTTTAAGCTTCAGACCCAGCTCTTCGGTCGTTTTCACGCCTAATTGTGGGTTGTTAGAAATGTAGGTCTCTGCGATGTAGCCGAAATTGTAGACTTCCTCTAGCGGACGCAGGTTTTTCTCTGGAGCGCGGTGGCATTCCAAGCACCAGCCCATCGAGTGGCTTTCAGCATGATAGATAACCTCCATCTTGTTCACGTTGCCGTGGCAGCTTTGGCAGGAGATCCCACGATTGACGTGCGCGGAGTGGTTGAAATAAACATAATCGGGTGCCTTGTGTACCCGCACCCACTCGATCGGCTTGCCGTCATAGCCAGGATAAGTGACATCCATCGACTTGTGCAGAGGCGCCAATTTCGGGCTATCGCGCTGGACGTGCTGGTGGCAGTTCCAACAGGTGCTGCCAGTCGGCACGTTCGAATGGCCAGTCACATCCACGAAAGAGTGGCAATAACGGCAGTCGAGACCGACTTGATCGACGTGGATTTTATGCGAAAATGGAATCGGTTGCGCTGGCTGATAGCCTACCCTCTGCGCCTTGGGCGTCGCATAATAGGCAATAGCAAGTGCCGCGCCGGCGGCTGTGGCTCCGGCACAGACGGCGATTTTGAGAGGCAGGAGATTGGACCAGCGTGGAAAAATATTTGCCATGAGAGGGGCGTTGCAGTGGTCGAAGATTGTTGCTTGTGAAAAATTTCACAAGCCCTTTCGGAAAAAACTGATGGAAAATTCGAACGGGGCTCAGGATACAAATGAACCGAGGTCTGGCAATGCCAAAAATAGAAAATCTTAAAGAATAGTTAATCAATGAAAGACGCACGTGAGGATTTCAGTTGGCACTCATGAATTTGACCAATTCAGGCCATTTTCCTGCCGCCACCGTCGATAGCCTGCAAACTGCTCACTCTTGGGAAGTTTGCGACGACTCGGATCTTCCTTAAGGAATGCCTCGAAGGCCCCACCCTGCAGGGTTTCGCTAGAATTCTGCTGCACTGCAGTTGCCTCGGATGGACTGTTGTTTTGAGCCATCAGGCTCTCGATCGACGATAACCGAGCCAAGAGGCGAAAAATCAACATCACGCCCATGGCCAACAGTCCAACGCAGGCCGCGAGCAAAATGACTATCGTCGAAGATTCAGAAATCAACATGCACCACCCTTTCGAAACGCTGCGCGTTTGAGAAGCCTGAAAAAAAGGATTTCGACTTATCGCATCTGCAATTACCGACGATCGGGCGCAACAAGCGCTGCGACGTCTTTGCTAGAAAGCCAGCCGCGTAGTGATGATGCCGGAACTTCTATAAGGAAGAAGTTCCCGCTTTTCTGTCCTAACTGAACGAAGCGGCCCGGCCCTAGGTAGCCGAGTGGATCCGCTTGATCGAACGGCGAAAGGCGCACAGCGGCGTTTTGCGAGAGAACTACTCCGCGATTCGCTTCATCGCGACGCAGATAAAGGGCGACAGATCCGATCACAATCGCCAGACCCGCAAGGCAGGTAGCAGTGAGCGCCATTTGCCTCAGCCTGCGCTGCGGCAAATCCAGTGCCCCGAATAGCAAGGCAAGAGTACCTAGAATCATCGCCGAGTTTACCACCAACCAGGACCATTCGTCACGACTGAGGTAGTTTAGCGCAGCATCGAGGCGAGGATCAAATTTGGCCTCTTCGACCGCGCCGGCCGCCTTGCGAGCAATCGCGAGATTTGAGAGCAGATCCGGATCACGCGGTGTAAGCAAGCGGGCCCGCTCATACGCGAGGATGGCGGGGCCGTATTGACCTAGGCGGTGATAGGCGCTTCCTAGGTTATAGAGAACCGCCGCACTCGTGCCTTCGATACTGAGGATATTTTCGTAAGCCGCAGCAGCGCCTGCGAAATTACCTGCTCTCATAACTTGATTTGCGGAATCGAATGGGGTCGATGCCGCGGAGCTAACGATCGCAGTTCCCAGCAAGAAGCCAATCAGGGTGCGGAGAAAATTTTGATTCATTTTGAAGGAGTGAGAGTCGCGAGAGCTTCATCAAACAAAGCCTGCCATTCGGACAGGATTTCACGGCTGGATTGGCGACTGTATTCATAACAGTCTGCCTCTCGAAAAAACCGCGCCACGGGTGAATCATTAGAAATGCGTGCCCGAACTTCCGCCGATGTGATGGCTTGAGCTGACTGGTTCCACAAAGCGCCGAGTCGATGTTGGAGAGCGAGGCGAGCCGCAGCAAAATAGCCAGCGACATCACCAGAGGCGGTCGAGGACGCTACTGTCTCAAGAGCTTGGCGAACGGCTTTTTCCATCACTTCTTGAGCTCGTCGCTTGGGATCAGCCCTTCCTCTACGAATCCACGCAATCCCCCAGCCCATCAAGGCAAATAGGGCTGATAGAACCAAGAATAGGAAAAAGGCCGGACGGCAGACCAGGGGAATCAGGGTGGCCGGCGCGGTCATCACGAAGTGCTGGGGAGCGAGACTATCGATTTTCTTCTCAGGCGTTTTTTCAGGCTCCTTTTTAGCGGGATTAGCTGCGGGAACGTCATCCACGACATCGGTTCCATCGACATGAATTTTCTCAACAGGGCTCGAGATCGTATGATAAGCACCTGCTGCGGGATCGAAATAACTGAAAGCGAGCGCCACCTCTTGGTCTCCGCCTTTGCGCGGCACGGCGCTGAACTTGAAACTTTTGCTACCCGAGAACGAAGCTTGATCACCACCGCTGAACTCGCCTTTGCCGGTATAAGTCTTCCACGCATCGGCGGGCGTCAACTCGGGGGCGTTCATCAACGAGAAATTCCCCTTGCCGCTTAGGCTGGCCGAGATCTGTTGCGGTTCGCCCGTTTTCCAAGTGTTAGGGATTTCAAAGCTGTCGAATTTGAATTCGCCGACCGCGCCGGTGAATCCGTTAGGGCGACCTTCCGTCGGCAGTGGCCGCACCTCGATTTCCTGATCGTCCGACTTCAGCGTGACCTCCTTATGGATCATCGGCGTATTCATCTGATCGAAAACGTTGTCAAAAAACGGATCGTCGAAGGGTCCGCCACTCCGGCTGCGCGGCTGCTTGAGAGCGGATGGATCTCGCACAGCGACCGTGGCATCTATCGAAAGTGAGGCCGGGTATTTCCCCGCCTTGGTCGCCGACATTCCGCCAAACCACGTGATGACGGTGTAGCGTTTACCGTCCCGCATCTCCTCAGTCTGCTGAGGCTGGGAGCTGACGTTGTGCAGGGTGAATGCCTTGCCCTCGGGCTGGATGCCGCTTCGAAGTTGGGCGCGGGAAGCGGCCGGCAGCCAGGCCCGAATGCGGACAGGCGCGATCTCGCCGACATAGGCGTGCTTGCGATCGTTCGCGGCCAATTCGACTGTCAGGAAGCCAAAGCGCTTTTCGCCCTCATCCGCTTCCTCTGCGGAAGACAGTTGCGAACCCGCTGGGTTAGGCGGAGTCCCCACAGCCGGTTGCGCAGCGCCCGCGTCGAGCACCTTGAGATTGAGCGGTTCGGTGCTTAGCTTTTTCCCATCGACCATGACGGTGAGGGGTGGAATCTGATAATCGCCCGGCGTTTGGGAACCGACGATATAGGTGTAAATCATCGTCACCGTGACGTGAAAATTGATCATCTGCATTTGCTGGCTTTGGCCACGCGACTCGATGATCAGATTGGGAATGGCGGGGATCTCGGGCCTGTCCGCTTTGCCGCCTGAGATGCGAAGGGTCATGAGGGCTGCATTTCCCGCAGGCACAGAATCGCGGTCGAGCTCAGCAACGACTTCCGCCGCAGAACTCCACGACGCCAAGCCGACGACGATCGCCATAAGGACCGCAGCGGTATTGGCAAAGCTAAGAAAACTGTTTTTACGATGGATCGAGCTTACCATGTCTTGCCGTTCGTCGAGTTGTCAGGGGTGGAGAAACGGGTCCGCTGAGGCTGCGGAATAGGGATCACAGTGCGCTCGTCTTCGCGCAAAGTTTCTAGCAGTTGTTTAGCTTCCTCGGCAGTCATCTCTTGTTTTTGAACGCGCTCGTTGCTGACACTCCCCTTCTTCTCTTCGCCGGGCTTTTCTTCGCCCTTTTTGGAATCCTCAGCTGTCTGCCCAGCCTTGTCTTTTTCAGCCTTGGAATCCTTGCCGTCCTT